>JBFKVA010000078.1:0-9451 GCA_041635475.1 Acidimicrobiia bacterium
CCCTGGTCGAATCGCCCATCGCCACGGTGGTCGTCGTGTCGGCGTCGTTCGAACCACACGCAACGACCAGGACCAGAGCGAACACGAGAGCCCTGGCCGATGGAAGCATGGGGGCAGGCTACCGACCTCGATCCTCAACCCGTAGACACCGGCCGGCTCCTAACCTGAGAGGGCCGAAGGAGAGGATTCGTCGTGGGTGTCGCAGTGATCGGCGCGGGATATGTGGGGCTCGTCACCGGGGCCGGCTTGGCGTCGCTCGGGCATTCGGTGTGCATCGGTGAACGCGACGCGGCCCGCGTCGAGATGCTGAGAGCCGGCCGCAGCCCAATCTTCGAAGAAGGCCTCGACGACCTCATCGCCGACGGCATCGGGTCGGGGCGCCTCACGTTCACCGACGACAACGCGGAGGCGATCCGCGACGCCCGGTTCGTGTTCCTCGCCCTGCCCACTCCGAGCGATCCGCACGGGGCCGCCGACCTCACCTTCATCGAGGACGTCCTCACGGCGCTGGGGCACGGCCTCGACGGCAAGATCGTCGTCACCAAGTCGACGGTGCCGGTCGGGACGAACCGCCGGTTCCAGGACTGGTTCGATGCCCAGGGCATCGACGCCGTCGCCGTCTCCAATCCCGAGTTCCTCCAAGAAGGGGTCGCTGTCCATGCGTTCCGGAACCCCGATCGCATCGTCATCGGCGCCCGCGACCACGAGGCGGTCGACGAGGTGGCCGACCTGTTCTCCGGGCTCGGTGAGATCCCGGTCATCCGCACCGACACCACGTCGGCCGAGATGATCAAGTACGCCGCCAACGCCTACCTGGCGACCCGGATCACCATGGCCAACGCGTTCGCCAACCTCTCAGAAGAGGTCGGGGCCGACATCGGGGCCGTCACCGAGGGGATCGGGCTCGACCATCGCATCGGCCCCCACTTCCTCAGGCCGGGCCCGGGGTTCGGCGGCTCGTGCTTCCCCAAGGACACGCGGGCCCTTCTCTCGACCGCTCGCGAGGTCGGGTACGGCTTCCCGCTCCTCGAGTCCGTGCTCGCCACCAACGCCTACCAGGCCACGAGGGTCGTCGACCGGGTCACCAAGGACCTCGGCCAGATCATCGGCAAGCGGGTGGCCGTGTGGGGCGCTGCCTTCAAGGCCGGGACGGACGACATCCGCGAGAGCCCGGCGGTGCGCATGATGGACGAGTTCAGCCAAAGGGGCGCCGAGGTGGTGGCGTTCGACCCCGTCGCCCCGGTTCCACCGGGGATCGAAGCGGCCGCTTCGGCCCTCGACGCCGCCGAGGGAGCCGACGTCGTCGTCATCGCCACCGAGTGGCCCGAGTTCCTCAGCGTCGACCTTGCCGCCCTCGCCGACCACATGGCGGGTGACCTCGTCCTCGATGCTCGCAACCTCCTCGATCCCGGCGCGGTCACGGCCGCCGGGCTTCGCTACCGGGGCATCGGCCGGCTGGCGTAGGAGGAGCGAGGTACGAGGAGCGTCGAGAGACGAGAGACGAGCGTCAAGGGACGAGGTACGAGGAGCCTCTGTCCCCTGTCCTCCGTCCTCCGTCCTCCGACCTCCTAGCGGCTCTTGTCGCCGGTCAGGATCGTCCAGATGCTCCGGGCCATGATCTCGAGGTCGAGGAGCGGCGACATCCGCTTGAGGTAGTAGAAGTCGTACGACAGCTTCTCGATGGTCTGCTGGTGGTTGGCGGCGTAGCCGGCGTTGACCTGGGCCCACCCGGTGATCCCCGGACGGACGAGGTGCCGCTGCTCGTAGAACGGGATCGATTCGGTGTACTCGCTCACGAAGCTCACCTGTTCCGGACGGGGACCAACGATCGACAGGTCCCCACGCAGGACGTTCCAAAGCTGGGGCAGCTCGTCGAGACGCACCTTGCGCAGCTTGCGGCCCAGTGGAGTGATCCTCGGGTCGTCCGCATCCGCCTGCTGGTCGCCATCGGCCTCGGCGTCGGGAGACATGCTGCGGATCTTGACGAGGGTGATGGGCCTGCCCCCCTGGCCGATCCGCTCCTGGTGGAAGAACACGGGACGGCCCTCACGGAAGAGTACCGCCAGCGCCGTTGCGGCGACCAGGAGGACCCAGAGGGGGGCGAACGCGATGACGAGGACCGAGTCGAAGAAGTGCTTGAACGGCAGCAGCGGCAACGTCCGGGAAAGGGTGGCCTCGATCTCCCATCCCTCGGAGAGGTGGACGAGTGGGATACGCCCGGTGTGTTCCTCGTAGACCTCGTTGAAGGGCCGGATGACCCGCCCGGCGATCGATGACGACGACACGAACCGGGCCATCCGGTCGGACAGGACGGCGCTGAGGTCCACCACGACGATCGTTCCCGATTCGAGTGGCGCAAGCTCGCCGGCGAACAGGGGGTCGTGGACCCCGACGAGTTCGACGTGGGGGGCGTGGCGGAGGTGCTCGACGAGTTCGTGCTCGTCGGTGATGACGAAGAGCCGGTCGGTCCACGGCCGTCGCCGGTTGGCCCAGCGGTAGGACATGAGCAGGACCAGCCAGATGACCACCGTGAGGACAAGGTGGGGCCGGGAGAAGTACGGCCGGAAGAGGACGATCTGGACCGCCACCGCCAGGCTTCCCAAGGTGGCGATGAGGAAGCCCCGCCCGTACGTCGGACGACTCGGCGCCTTCGACCACATGGCGGTGGCGATGAGAGTCCCCACGAAGGCCCCGATGGCGAAGTAGAGCCCGATGGGCACGAGCGATCCCCGGTTGGGGGCGGTGGACCACGGGACGTCGCCGAAGAGGAGGACCGAGGCTACGAACGTGGCGATGATGACGAGGGCCACATCCACCGCGGCCGTCCGGATGAGGAACCGACGACGCATGACGCCCGAGTGTATGTCGAAGAACGAAGAACGAAGTTACGAAGTTACGAAGTTACGAAGTTACGAAGTACGAAGTACGAAGGAGGAGGAGGGCGGGGGCTCGACGCTCGACGCTTGACGCTCGACGCTCCCATACACTCAGGCCGTGGCGCTCCCGAAGGTCTCCGTGTTCATCCCGGCGCGCGACGCCGCCACCACCATCGAGACCACCCTCGACTCGATCCGGGCCCAGTCCTTCGAGGGCGAGATCGAGATCGTCGTCGCCGAGGGCCGGTCCGCCGACGCCACCCGTGATCTCGTAACGGCCCAGCCGGATGTGACGGTCGTCGACAACCCGGCCGGCACCACCCCGGCCGGGCTCAATGCCGCCTTGGCCGCAGCCACCGGCGAGGTGCTCGTCCGCTGCGACGCCCACGCCGTCCTCCCGGCCGGCTACGTCGCCCGGACCATCGAGGTGCTCGACGCCACCGGCGCCGACGTCGTCGGCGGACGCCAGGATGCCGTGGCCAGCGACCCGTTCACCGCGGCGGTGGCCGATGCCCACAACTCCTGGATCGCCGGCGGCGCGGCGTTCCGTACTTCGTCCGAGCCGGGACCCGCCGAGACCGTCTACCTGGGTGTCTTCCGACGGTCGACGTTCGACCGCTTCGGCACGTTCGACGAGTCGATGCTCCGCAACCAGGACTTCGAGTTCAACCACCGGGTGCGGGCCGGCGGCGGCCTCGTCTACTTCCACCCCGACCTGTCCGTGGCCTACTCGCCCCGCGGCTCGCTGCCGGACCTGTGGCGCCAGTACTGGCGGTACGGCGCGGGAAAGCGGCACATGCTGGCTCGGCACCCGTCGTCCATCCGGTTCCGGCAGCTCCTGCCACTCGGCCTCGTCCTCGGGCTCCTGGCGACCGGGGTCCTGGCCGTCACCTGGTCGGCGATCCCGTTCCGACTCCTCACGACCGCCTACGGGATCGCGCTGCTGACCAGCGTGCGGGCGGGACGCCTGGCAACGTCCAAGGTCAAGATGCCGGCCATCGCGGCAACCATGCACCTGGCGTGGGGGTTCGGGTTCCTGTTCGGTCGCAACCGCTGAGGCTCAGCCCCCGAGAAACCCCTTGTCGAGGAAGGACGCCATCGACTCGCGGGTCACGGGGTGCGTGGGACAGAACAGCGTGCCCTGGGGGTTGCAGGCGACGATGATCCCGGCGCTGGCCATGGCGTTGATCTCGGGAGCGAAGTATCCCGAGACGTCCTGGAACCCGTTCGTCTGGCTGGGTGGCAACCCCAGCGCCCGGGCCAGGAACGCCGCCATCTGCTCCCGGGGCACGATCTGCTCCGGGCAGAACAGCCCGGTGGCGCACCCGTAGGTGATCCCCGACTCGGCGAAGGCGTTGATGGATGCTTCGAGGGCGTGCCCATTGTCGTCGCTGAAGTGGTCCCGCGTCGTCGACGGTAGCCCGAGGGCGCGGACGATGAACGTCGCCATCTGGGCCCGGGTCACCTCCTTGGCGGGGCAGTACCGGGTGAGGTCCTTCGGGTCGCACCCGAGGGTGATGCCGGCAGCGGCGATCCTCTCGATCGACTGCTCGTGAGGGGAGCCGTCGTCGTCGGCGAAGCGGCCCAGGTAGTGCTTGTGCCACGAGAGCCGCACCGGGGGCGGGGCGTACCCGCTGGCGGTGGTTGCCGTGAGGTCGAGGAAGACTTCCTCCTGGCCGACGGCCATGACCATCGAGTGGGCAGCGGTCTGGCCGGACCCGGTGACGAGGGCCAGTTGCGTTCCGTCCTGGTCGGTCACTCGGATCGTCCACGACACCGGCTCGGTGAACCGAAAGTCCGCTGAGAGGGTGTCGCCCGGGTCCGGGTGGTCGGGGCTGAGGTCCTTGATGAAGATCCGGGGACCGGCGGCGGCCTCCACGCCCGCTCGGAACGCCGGCAGGAGGTTGTAGCAGTAGCTCCCGGGACAGGACGTGACACCGATGTCCGAATGCCCGGTGATGCCGTACACCGTGTGGGCCACCCCCTCGGGGCTCCTGAGCGTCATGACCGCGTTGGGGTTGATGTGTTCCTGTTCACTCAGCCACGTGAGCAGCGAGATGAGGGCGTTCTGCATGGCCGACGACGGTGTGCCGTTCCGAAAGTCCCCGAGGAGGGCGATGCCGACCGTCTGGGAGTTGATCCCGAAGGCATGTGCTCCCACCGCCAGGTCCCCGCCCGCGTTGGATCGCCGGCCCTCGTAGATCGTGCCGAAGCGGTCGATGAGGAAGTTGTAGCCGATGTCCGTCCACCCGTTCCCGATGGTGTGGTGCTGGCAGATGGCCTGGATGATGCCGGGCACCGAACCGGCGCCGTACGAGTTGGTGCCGGCCGTGTGGTGGATGACGACCGACCGCACCCGGTTGGTCCACGAGGGATCCTCGACCGAGTAGTCCTCGCACCCGGCCCCGCCCCACGCCTCGCGGGTGACGATCGGGGGCATGGACACCGCGGCAACGGCGGCCGCCGGCCTCACCGCCACCTGCGACGTCCCGATGCCCGACGCCACGAACAGGCGGGCACCGGTGACCGCCACCGCGGTCCGCACCTCCAGCGACTCCGCCGTCCCGGTGTAGAGCTCGCTGGTGCCCAGGGGGACCGGCCCACCGTCCTCCCCGTGGCCCTCCACCGTCGCCCATTCGGACCACGCACCCCCGTCGAGTCGGACCTCCACCCGGCCCGGGGACCCCGACGTCCACTGGAAGGCGACGACGCTGTCGGCGACGTCCGCGGCCGCGTAGCGAACACCATTGGCGTTGGCCTCGAGGGGGCGCACCGATGATTGGACGACGCTCGTGGCGACACGGTCGGGCGCCGGCACGAGGGCGAAGACGACGGTGAGCGCGACGAAGAGGAGCAGCTTGCGCATCGGGGGTCAGGATACGGTCGGCGGGGCTACATCCGACGCGGACCTCTCGAGGCCGTCCCATGACCCGGTCGCGTCCCGTTCGAAGTACGAGGCGTCCATGTCCCACGTGTGGCCGGTGGGCCTGCGCTCAAGGATGTAGCCGAAGCCGTGCGTCCGGTGGATGGCAAAGCCCCGCTCCTTGACGGCGGCGATGAGCAGCTTGTCCACGTGCCGGTGCACTCGCGGCCAGCCTCCCACTTCCTTGAGGGCCCGTCGATGGATCGCCATCGCTCCCCCACCGATCGTGCGGCTCCCGGTCTCGGGCTCGCCCGCCACCCGGCGGATCGTCCGGTCACTCGCCTCCAAGTGGATGAACTCCGCCCCCTTCCCAACGAGGGCCGCGTCCGAGTAGCGGGCGGCCAGCACGAGGTCGGTGAGGTGCTGGGGTCCGTAGTGGTCGTCGTCGTCCATCTTGGCAATGAGGTCGCCGGTTGCTTCGGCGGTGGCGAGGTTGAGGACGTCGCCGAAGACGACGTCGGACCCGACCCGGAGGACGGTCACCGCGATGTCACCCATCGCCCCGGTGTCGACGTCAGCGAACCCGTCGCCGTGGAGGGCGAGGACGAGGTCGAGGGGCCGGTGGTCCTGGATGGCGACCTGGCCCAGGGCGTGGGCGACGTACTCGGGCCGATTGGTGGCGAGGACGACGGTGACCGACAGTTCCCCGTTGTCGACGAGGCCGGCCCTCATCCTGAGTTGCCGGCGCCGGGCGAAGGCCGAGTGGCCGGCCAGGGCAGCACGGCGCTGGCGCACGGACGCCAGTTCGCGGGCGTTGGGATCGTCCACATCGACGGGGGCCCGGATGGCGGCTGCCAACTCGGCACCCAACCACTCGGCCCACGGTCCCTCGCCGGCTGGACGCAGGACGACGCCGCTGGCGGCCACCCGTACGAGCCGGGCGGCCGATGCGCCGTCGCGGGGCGGTGGCACGACCACCGAACGGTGGCGGCGGAGCGACAGGTGGGCATCGGGGATCCGTCGGTACGTCCGGTCCGCGCCCGAGTGGGCCGGTGTCCAGCCGACGGGGTTGAAGCGGAGCGGATCGAACGGTGGCACGGCCAGCGGGTTGGGCCCCCGGTCGATCGGCACGAAGGTGCCGCCGCGGGCGGCGATCACCTCCGCCTGCTTCGAGGACGGGGCCTTGACGCCGTACACGAGGTCCACCCGTTCGCCAATCACCCGCGGCAGCCGGGCGAACCCTTCGCCGCCGGTCGAGTAGAGGCCGGGCAGGGGAAGGCGGGGCAGCCCGACCCTCGAGACACCGACGACGCCCAGCTTGCGGCGCTTGAGTTTGAGGACGGCAGCGATGCCCGCCCCGAGCCACGAGACCGTGGCGACGAACTCGTCCCAGCTACGGATGCCCTCCGCCCGGTCCACGACCTTGCGGGCCTTGGGTGGGAGCTTGTCGCGGAACCGTGTCCCGGCCGCGCTGAGATGGAAGTCCGACGCCCGCATCTCCTTGGACCCGAACACGGCCGCGGCATCCTCCCATCGCGACGGGGAATCGACCCCGACCCGTCGCAGCGCCCGTGTTCTCCCCATGCGGACCAGCCCTTGGGCGGTACTGACCTCGACCACGCCCGTCGTGGCCGCGGCGTGGGCGAGGCGCCGAATCACCTTGTCCCCCACCTCGAGGCCGGGCGGCAGTTCGAGGCGGAGTTCGGCGTACGGGTGCATCACTTCGAGGTCTTCGTCACAGACGACGCGGGGGTCGCCCGAGAACTGGCGGCGAAGCCATTCGGACCCGGCGACGCCCTCGGTGGCCACCCCGACGACGAGGTCGTGGAGGTCGCTGGCGAGGACGGCCTCGACCTGGGAGGCCAGGGTGGCGGCGGCGAGGCCGGCCCCGTCGATCGCCACCGTGACCCGGGGCACGAGGTACGAGCGGCCGGGTGCCTGGGATCGGAACTCGGGGTGGGCGATGAGGTGGGCGAGCTTGGCCCGCTGGTCGTGGAGGGAGGCGGACTCGGCTGGGTCTGGTTCGTGCCCGGCTCCCTGGTGGAAGGCGTGGGCGGCTCGTTCGGGGACGACGATCGCCCCGTCCGTGTAGGTGCGGTAGCCGAACTCGATGTCCTCACCGCCCCACTGGGTGAACGACTCGTCGTATCCGCCAACGTCCTCGAACAGCGGGCGGCTGATCCCCATATTCCCTCCCGACATCACCCGGAAGTGGTCGCCGTGGTCCCGGAGGAGGTCGTCGGTCTGCCGGAGGTGGGCGTCGATCCAGGCCGGGATGGGGGCGTCCTGGCCGGCGAAGAGGTCGGCGATGGCGCCCGTCTCCCGGATGAGGGAGGGGTCGATCCCCGCCACCTCGACGTGGCTGCGGGTGCCGAGGGTGACGATGTCATCGGCCATGTGGTGCCAGCGGGCGTGGGCCTCGACCCATGTCCGCTCGGGGATCATGTCGCAGTCGAGGAAGAGGATGACGTCCCCGGATCCTTCGGCGGCCCCGCGGTTGCGGGCCCGGGCCAGCCCGAACCCATCGCGTACTTGGGCGACGACCCGGAGCGTTCCCGGGAACGGGGGGGCGACGATCGGGGGCGTCGATCCGTCGTCGACGACGACGACCTCGAAGAGGTCCAATGGATACGTCTGGCCCTCGAGGGCGGCCACGGTCCGTTCGAGTTCGGCCTGGCCCTGGTAGGTGGGGATGACGACGGTCACGGGCAGGGACGGGGTCCATTCCCCGAGCTCGGGCGTTCCGAGGAATCGGTAGTCGTTGCCCTTGACGTTGGTCCCCGACCGTCTCACCGTCAGCCTTCCTCGTCGAGCATGAAGGCGTCGAGCGCCCCCGCCGGAACGAGAGCGTACCGACCGTCGGCGGCCACGGCCGCATCGACGAGGGCCGGGCTCAGCCATTGGGGAAGACGATCGGTGCGGACGAGGACGAGGTCCCCGTCGGGAACACGTGTCAGGGCGTCGGGGGTCACCTCGACGGGTTCGAGGTCCCAGTGGTAGGCCATCCACGTCACGTGGGGGATGGGGTGGAGGTACCAGCCGGTCTCCTGGCCGGGTGCCGGCTCGTGGGACTCGAGCAGCGCCCCCGCCCGGGCCGGCATCTCGAAGTAGCGGTCGTGGAAGAGGTCGCGCTCGATCTCGCTCGACCAAGCGATCGCCAGGACGAGCATCGCCGCCACCACCACCGCATACCACCAGGCCCGCCCCTCCGTCCCTCGTCCTCCGTCCCTCGTCCCTCCACACACCACGTCCAGCGTGATCCCCACGGCCGGCACCACGGCGAGGAACCCGTAGAGGTTCCAGTAGTCGTGGATCCACGCGTTGTCGGACGGGCCGAACATGAAGCCGACGACGAGCAGCACGAACACCCACACCACGAAGCGGGTCGCGCGATGGGCGAGCCCCACCGGCAGGGCCGCGATCATGAGCCATCGGTAGCCGTCGGGAAGGAGGGCGTCGGCGAAGAACCACTGGCGGTCGAGGAACTCCCCGAGCGTCCACGGGAAGCTCCAGCGGGCCCCGGCGTGGGCGGCCAGGTCCCCGATCCCGGGGCCGGTGAGCGTCCATGCCTCCACGATGAGCGCCGCTGCCGACATGGTGATGCCGACGACGATGGTGGGCTGGTCGACTCGCCGCTTGGACAGGAGCCACAACCCGAGCACCGCCCCCAGGATGAGCCCTTGCCAGGACGAGGTAACGGCGAAGAATGCGG
>JBFKVA010000079.1:0-9449 GCA_041635475.1 Acidimicrobiia bacterium
ACGCTGCGACTCGGCGACGACGGACCGTTCGAGGAGTGGACGCTGACCGGTGTCCATGGGGATCGGCTGCCCGTGCGGGTCGCTCGGCCGGCCGGCGATCCGTCGGCCGTGGTGCTGGCCGCTCACGGCCTGACCGGCAGCCGGAAGTCCCCGTACATCGCCGGCGCGTCCCGACAGTGGATCGACCGCGGCTTCGCGGTCGTCTCACCCGACTTCCCACTCCACGGGGATCGGGCCGAGCCGCAGACGGGCCTGGCCGGCGCCCAGGACGTGTCGACAGTTCGCCAGGCCCTCGGGGATCTCGCGTGCGCCGTCGATTTCGTGGGCGAGGACATCGGTCCGGTACCGATCGTCGTCGTCGGCTTCTCGATGGGGGCCATGTTCGGGACGCTCTTGGCGGCCCAGGACCGGCGGGTCGATGCGCTGTGCCTCGTCGTGGCGGGCTCCCGTGGGCGTCGGGTCCGGCTCACCAATCCCCACCTCCCGCCGGAGGCGTTCGAGCTGGTCGAGGCGGCCGACCCCGCCACCTACGCCCCCCAGGTGTCACCGCGGCCCGTCCTCATGCTCTGTGCCGACCGGGACGAGCAGTTCGATCGCCTCAGCGCGTTCGATCTCTACGACGCGTTCGGGCCCCCCAAGGAGCTTTCGTTCTTCCCGGGGACGCACGCCCAGTGGCCCCATCCGGGTCCGGTCTACCGGCGCATCACCGGGTTCGTCGCCGAGGTCGCCGGCCGGTCACGCCTCGAACGCGCCGTCGGAGACCGCGATGTTGATGGCCGACACGACAGCTCGCAGTGATGCGGTGACGATCGACGAGTGGATGCCGACGCCCCAGTTCGTTTCACCGTTCGGGCGTTCCACCTCGACGTAGGCCGCCGCCTTGGCGTCCGACCCCTTCTCGATGGCATGCTCCTCGTAGGAGGTGATGTGGACCGGGTAGCCGAGGTCCTGGCGGACCGCGTGCAGGAAGGCATCGATCGGTCCGTTGCCCCGCCCGGTGATGGTCCGTTCCTTACCGCCCTGGCCGATCACCGCCCGCACGCGGGCCGACTCCTCGGCGGACGAATCGGTGTTGACCTTCACACTGAGCAGTTCGAGGGGGCCGGTCCCGACCAGGTAGCGCTCCTCGAACGCGCGCCAGATCTCGAATGAGGTGATTTCTTCGGATGTCTCGTCCGTGATGCCCTGGATGACGTTGGTGAACTCGATCTGGCAGCCGCGGGGGAGGTCCATGTGGTAGTCGTGGAGCAGGAGGTAGCTGACGCCTCCCTTCCCGGACTGGCTGTTGACCCGGACCACGGCCTCGTACGTCCGCCCGACGTGGTGGGGATCGATGGGGAGGTACGGCACCTCCCACGCGTCGTAGTCGTATGGGAGGGCCGCCGTCCCCTTCTTGATCGCGTCCTGATGGGAACCGGAGAACGCCGTGTAGACGAGGTCGCCTCCGTACGGGTGGCGGGGATGCACGGGCAGCTGGTTGCAGTACTCGACGGTTCGGCGAACCTCATCGATGTTCGTGAAGTCGAGTTCGGGGTCGATGCCCTGGCTGAACAGGTTCATGGCGAGCGTGACGATGTCGACGTTGCCGGTCCGCTCGCCGTTGCCGAAGAGGGTTCCCTCGACTCGATCGGCCCCGGCCAGCTGGCCGAGTTCGGCGGCGGCCACGGCACACCCCCGGTCGTTGTGGGGGTGGAGCGAGAGGATGACGGCGTCCCGGTTCCTCACCCGTCGGCTCATCCACTCGATCTGGTCGGCGAAGATGTTGGGCGTTGCCGCTTCCACCGTGGCCGGCAGGTTGAGGATCATCGGGTCGTCAGGGGTGGGATCCCACACGTCCATCACCGCGTGGACGACCCCGAGGGCCACGGGGAGCTCGGTCTGTGAGAACGACTCGGGGGAGTACTGGTAGCGAACCCTGGTGCCCGCCGACAGCTGGGCCTCGAACTTCTTGCACGTTTCTGCCCCGTTCACCGCGATGTCGGTAACGCCCTTGACGTCCGTCTCGAAGACGACGCGCCGCTGGAGTGGGCTCGTGGAGTTGTAGAGGTGGATGAGGGCCTTGGGGGCTCCATCGATCGACGCGTACGTTCGCTCGATGAGGTCAGGTCGGGCCTGGGTGAGGACCTGGACGGTCACGTCGTCGGGGATCTCGTCGTGTTCGACAAGCCACCGAGCAAAGTCGAAGTCCGTCTGTGAGGCGGAGGGGAACCCGATCTCGATCTCCTTGAACCCGACCTCGACGAGGAGCCGGAACATGCGGGCCTTGCGAGCGTGGTCCATCGGGTTGATGAGCGCCTGGTTGCCGTCGCGGAGGTCCACGGAGCACCAGAGGGGGGCGCGGGTGATGACGTTGTCCGGCCAGGTCCGGTCGCGCAGGCCGATCGCCTCGAACGGGCGATACTTCTCGAAGGGCATTCGTTTCGGTGGGTGGTACTCGGTGGTCATGACGCCGTCCTTGTCTGGTAACGAAAAAACCTCCCGGCCGGGTGGGCATGGGAGGTTGGGCGAGGGCCGGTTGTGGCACTCGCCGTCACATAAGAAGAAGCTCCATCGCGTGGTTCATCACGCGTCACTATAGGCATCCGGCCGGCCGAGGGAACAACTCGATCTCTCCACCGTCAAGCTGGGCCGGCCTCTACCCTTCCCCCGTGACCGCCGCGGCCCATCTTCGTGTCTACATTCCCGCCGACGAGGCCGGCGATGACGTGCTCGGCCTGCCCGAGGCACCGACCGGGGCCGCCGACCGCTGGCGGATGGGCGAGTTCGGCCTCTTGGCCGAACCCCTGGCCGAGGACGCCGTCTTCGTCGACTTCAGGGGCCAGCGCTTCGTGTGTCCTCGGCGCCCCCGCCTGCGCATGCTCGAGAGCGTGTTGGCCTTCCACAACGGGTTCACGGGCCTCGGTGGAGATGTGATCGTCCCGGAGGCGGCCGCCATTCGGGCGGCCGACGAACTCGAGCGGCTGCGGGCCCGGGCCGAACGCTCCCAGATCCTCACCAGCCAGTGGCACGTTCCCCTGCGCTGGTTCCTGCCGTTCCACCCCGACGAGAAACTCATCGGTTTGGCGACCTCCAACCCCGAACTCAAGTACCGGACGACCCGCCGGGAGGCGACCCGCCGGTTGCGGAGGAGCGTTCGGGCGCTGCGGGCGGTCGGCATGGAGATGGTGACGGTGGAGATCGAACAGCTTGCCGAGTGGCTGGCGGGGTTCCCCGAGACGTGGCTCGTCGAGCTCGACTACGCGACCGTTGCCGGCCTCTTCTCCACCGAGGATCTCCTCTTCGATACGACCTGTGAGGACATCTGGAACTCGGTCGAGGCGCTCGAGGCCGGGGACCCGGTGGAAGCCCACCGGTGGTACGAGAAGGCCGCCGGCCGCTGGGCCCCGGTCATGATGATCACCTACGCCAACTGACCAGGTCCTGGCGACACACCGCTAGCTCCCCCACGCCGCCAGGACCCGCTGTTCGGTTGGGAGCGTTCCGAACCTCCGGCTGAGGATGCTGAACACGATGACGTCGCTCCCGTCGGGGAAGATGAGCCACTGGCCGTCCCGGCTCCAGTGGGGCTCACCGCTCGTGAGGTGCGTGTAGACCGTGCCCTGGGGTCCGTGGATCTCCACGGACCGACCGAACCAGAGGGCCCCCCAGCCCGTTTCCGGTGCCTCCAGGATGGTGAGCGCATCGGGATGGCGCCAGTCCACGCGGTCCTCGTTCCCGAGCAGCATCTCGACCGCCACCATGGTCCTGTCCTCGCCGTGGGTGCCGTAGACGAGGCCACGGAAGATCCCCTGGACGACGAGGGGAGCTGTCTCGACGGTACGTTGGACGAGGAACTCGTCCCCATCGGGGTCGACGAGCAGAATCGCCTGGGACGAGGCGGCGATGATGCGCTCGCCGTACGCCACCACCTGCCACTCCCCGTCCACCCGCTGTTCACCGGCGGCGGGGCCGAAGGACGTCCATCGAATGACGGTCCCCTGCCCGTCCGGCTCGCTCCAGGCGATGCGCCGGGCGATCGACGTGTGCCAGGCCCAGCCGGTCGTGGACAGCGAGAGCGGGACCGTGTAGTTGGTCGCGTAATCGCCCGGTGACCGGGTGACGACGAGCATCGTGCCCGAAGCCAGGGGAATCTCCTCGGCGAAGGCGGCGCCGGACGCGTCGGGCCGGACGGAGAGCGTCGACACGGGGCGGGTGTCCGCCGAGGGCGCCGGCTCGTGGGGGGACCATCGCAGGAGGCGCGGGTACTGGGGGTCGACGAGAAGCCACAGGGTCTGGCTGAACCCGGGGATGACCACGCGGGGCTGCGATGAGGCGCTCAGCGCGACAGCCGGTTCCGCCGCCTGGGCGGGGAGCGTGAGGGGAGGAAGTTCGGAGACCTGGGTCGTGGGCTGGAAGTCGGCGACCGACACATACCCGAAGAACATCCCGAGGATGAGGCCGACCACCGCCCACACCCACGGTCGGGGTGGCTGGGAGGTCGGAACCTCGTCGAGGGCGAGATCCACCTCGTCGTACTCGATGACCTCAGGGCTCATGCGCCGCTCCACGCGTCGACGACGAGGGTCTGGGCGGGAAGCTCGAAGGCGACGACGGTTGCCTCGGCGGTCGTGGCGTCAACGAGGAGCACGGAGCCGAAGTACCCCCCCACGGCCAGGAACCAGCGGTCGGAACCGCTCCACCGTCCCGACGTCCAGGTCCCGACATGGTTGAGGGGCGGGTCGAAGAAGACGGACACCATGCCTCGACACAAGGCCGCCACGAGGCCCTTCTCGGTGCTGTGCGTCGGCCCACAGCTGCCGTCGTACGCGGCCTCGATGACCTTTCCCGTGGCCCGGTCGACGATCGTGAGGGCTCCTTCCCTCGTGCGGATGAAGACGGTGGTTGGCGTCAGCCCGGCCGCGAACGAGTTCTCGCCTCCGGGGAGGTCGGTGCGCCCGCGGTCATCGATGAGTGCGCGAGACACGACCACGCGTCCGTCGGCGAGGGTGTGCCACTGCTCGACGACGATGCCTGCCTCGTCGGTGAGTGCGATCACCGGCGATCCGAGGGCCATGGCCTCGCCCTCGCCCAGCGACAGGTCGGGGATCGGGTGTCGATCGAGGACCTCGGCGCGCGTGTTCATGGCGACGAGGTTGTCATCGCGTACGAACCAGAACGTGTCGGTGAAGTCGCTCCGGGCTGCGATGGACGAAACGTCCTCGTCAAGGAGGGCGAGCGGTGTTCCGGCAAGCCCGCCGAGGAGGAGATCACCGTCATCTGAGGCCATGGCAACGATCACGAAGCGGGCATCCCGGTCCATGTCGAGGTCGCGGCCCGCCGGGATGTGACGGACCGGCACGGGTGCCGGCTCGTCGAGGTCCCATCGAAGCAGCTGGGTGGGGTTGGCCGTCTCGAGGTACAGGGGGTGATCGAGGCCGGGCACCAGTTCGCCCAGCGTGGGGCGGGTCCCGGCAGCCGGTGGTTCGCCGTTTGGCGAATCCGGTGACTCGGCCGCCGACAGGGTGGTGGTGGTCGGCGGGGTCGCGGTGTCCTCCTGCGGACCGAGGGCGCGACCCGTGCCGTACCCGATGGCGAGGCTCGCCACCAGGAGGCCAACCGAGAGAAGGCGGCTACCCATGGAACCAAGGTACCCGGCCCGTGGCGGTGCGGGAGAGGCGCCCCCAAGGATCGTGGGCTGTCCGCCTACTTCTTGGCGCGCTTCCAGACGAGGAGGGCGAGGACGGCGCCGATGATCGAGAGGATCCACCCGGCGACCTGGAGCCCGAGGAACGTCCCCCGGCCATCCGACCCGAACAACCCACCGATGAACCCACCAATGATCGACCCGACCACGCCGAGGAGGATGGTCTGCCACCACTTCATCGAGTCGTCGCCGGGGACGACGGCCCGGGCGATGGCGCCGACGATGAATCCGACGAACGCCATCGAGATGATGCCCATGTGCTCCTCCTCGTGGTGGGACCGGGAGCAAGGCTACTTGGGCGGCGTCGCATCGCGAGCGCGATGCCGATAGCGTTGCACCCATGAAGGCCGTCGAGGTGTACCAGGGGTGCCGGACGCGCCTTGTCGCGCTTGCCGATCGCCTGTCGGCGCCCCAGCTCCGGGCTCCCGTCCCGGCGTGTCCGGGGTGGACGGTGAAGGACCTCTATGCCCACCTGGTCGGCGCCTCGGTCGATCTCGTGCGCAACCGCATGGACGGTGCCCCTGGCGATGCCTGGACCGCCACCCAGGTGGCCGACCGCAAAGCGAAGACCATCGCCCAGCTCGTCGACGAGTGGCAGTCGCACGCGGCCCTGTTCGACCGCAAGCTTGAACGGGGAGGGCGTTCGGTCTCTCCCCTTGCCTCCGACGTCTGGTGCCACGAGTACGACCTTGCGGGAGCCCTCGGGTGGCGAGGAAGCCGGGACCCCGAACGGGTCGCGTGGGGGGCCCGGGCCATCAGGGGCATCCCGAGGATGCTGGAGGGCACCGGACTCGCGATCCCGAAGGTCATCGCCGACGGCGAGGTCATCGTGGACGGGGACGGCCCGGTGCTCCGGGCGCCGGCCTACGAACTGGCCCGCATGCTTTACGGTCGCCGGTCGTGGCGACAGATCAGGGAGCTGGACTGGGACCGCGACCCCGAGCCCTACCTCGAGCACCTTTCGTTCTTCCCCCCACCCGCCGAGGACCTCATCGACTGAACAGGAGCCGACCCATGTCCATCGCCACGCTGCAGACCGTCGTCATCAACGGCACTGACATCGAGCCTCTCATCTCCTTCTGGAAGGCCGTGCTGGGCGTTGAGGAGTTGCACAGGTTCCCCGGCTTCGTCTGGCTCAAGCCCCAGGCCGAGGGGGGAACGAAGCTGGCCTTCCAGCAGGTGCCGGAGGGGAAGGTCACCGAGCGCAATCGACTGCACCTCGACATGAGCGTCGAGGATCTGTCGGTTGCCCTCGCCGCCATCGAGGAGGCCGGGGGCGCCAAGGTGGAGGAACACGAGATCCAGGGCTTCACCTGGTACGTGTGCCAGGACCCGGGGGGCAACGAGTTCTGCATCGGGCCCCAGTAGGGATCCCGATGGCGCTGCAGCACGCGTTCACGGTGATCGACTGCACCGACCTCGACCTCATGACCTCGTTCTGGGCGGAGCTCACGGGCCTGGCTGTGGCCGGCGAGGCACCCGGGTACCGGTGGTTCGCACCCCAGGTGGAGGGGGCGCCGATGATCGCCCTGCAGGTGGTACCCGAGGCCAAGGCCGGCAAGAACCGGGTCCACCTCGACCTCCACACGGACGACGTCCTCTCGGAGGTGGGGAGGGCTTGCAGCCTGGGTGCGACCGAACACGAACGCCATGCGTGGGACGACTTCCACTGGATCGTGCTCCGGGATCCCGAGGGCAACGAGTTCTGCATCGCGGGAAGTGGCGCCTCACCCTGGTAGGTCCGCGGTCGGCAAAGAGAACGCGGAAAGCAAGTACGGGGGTCAGCGCCCACGTGGCCGTTGTCGTTCGTTAGGGTTGCCGGTGGCGGCAACACGGCCGCCGTCAACGCAACCATCCAGGAGGCTTCTCCATGTCACGTACCGCTCGTTGGGCGCTGTTCGTGGTTCTGACGCTGGTCCTTGCCGCATGTGCGGGGGGCACCGCCGACACCACTGAAGCGCCGGTCGAGACGGAGGCCCCGGCCACCACCATGGCCACGACCACCGTCGCCACGACCACGACGACCGAGGCACCACCGCCGGCCGTCGGTTCCCCCGAGAACCCGATCAAGGTCCTGTTCGTCCCGTCGGCCGAGGCAGACGTGATCGTCACCGGGGGTGAGATCATGAAGGACGCGCTCGAAGCGGCCACCGGCCTCTCGTTCGAGGTCTCGGTCCCGACGTCGTACGCAGCGACGATCGAGGAGATGTGCGCCTCACCGGCCAACACCATCGGGTTCATCCCCGGCCTGGGCTACGCCCTCGCCTCTGAGCGGTGTGGTGTCGATGTCGCCTTCAAGGCGGTGCGCTTCGGGTGGTCCGTCTACTGGGCCCAGTTCCTCGTTGCCCGTGACTCCGATATCCAGACGCTCGAGGACCTCGACGGTCTGCGCTGGGCGTACGGCGACACCGGATCGACCTCGGGCTACATGGTCCCGGCCCTCATGTTCGACGAACTCGGCATCATGCCTGGTGACGTGGTGGAGACCGGGGGCCACGGGCAGACGGCCCTGGCCGTCTACAACGGTGAGGCCGACTTCGGCACCACGTTCTTCAGCCCTCCGCTCACGCCGGCCTTCGACTGGGCGCTCGGTGACGAGCCGGACATCCCGGCAGACCTCGTGGATTCGTGTGCACCCAACGAAGACGGTTCGCGGTTGTTCTGCGGACCGGCCGACGCCCAATGGCGGGTCCTTGACGCCCGGGCATCAGCTCGGGCCGACGCTCCCGACATCGTGCAGAAGGTCAGAATCCTGACGATTTCGGACGCGATCCCCAACGACACCCTTTCGTTCGGGCCGGACTTCCCGGCCGACGTCCGGGCGCTCATCGCCGACGCCCTGGTGGCGTTCGCCGAGACGGAGGAGTGGGAACTGTCCATCGGCAACCAGGACTTCTACGGCTGGACCGGCATCGAGCCGGCAACCGACGACGAGTATGACGCCGTTCGCAAGATGGTCGCTCTGCTCGGGTTCGACCCGGACGCGTAGGCATCCACCGATGAGGAGGCCGGGGGTCCTACCCCCGGCCTCCTTTTCATGCCCACCATGCTGAAGATCGAGCACCTCACCAAGGTCTACCCCAACGGAACCGTTGCGCTCAAGGACGTGTCGTTCGAGGTTCCCGACGGCGAGTTCCTGGCCGTCATCGGCCTCTCGGGCTCGGGCAAGTCCACACTGCTGCGGTGCATCAACCGGCTCATCGAGCCGACGGAGGGCCGCATCCTGTGGAACGGGGTTGACATCGCAGCCCTCTCCCAGGAGGAGCTGCGGCCCGTTCGGCGCCGGATCGGGATGGTCTTCCAGCACTTCAACCTCGTCCACCGGTCCAGGGTGATCACGAATGTGCTCCAAGGAAGCCTCGGCTATGTGAGTCCGGCCATGAGCCTCCTCAACCGCTTTCCGAAGGAGACCGTCGAGTCGGCCCTCCGCCAGTTGGACCGGGTTGGCCTGGCGGAGAAGGCCAAAGAGCGAGCCGACTCGCTCTCCGGTGGCCAGCAGCAACGAGTCGGGGTCGCTCGAGCGCTCATGCAGAACCCCGAGATGATCCTGGCCGATGAGCCGGTCGCCTCCCTCGACCCGGTCCTCGCCCACTCGATCATGCAGTACCTCGAACAGATCAACGGCGAGGACGGCGTGACGGTGCTGTGCTCCCTCCACTTCCTCGACCTCGTCCACCGCTACGCCGATCGGGCCATAGCGCTCAACGACGGCCTTCTCGTGTTCGAGGGCTCGCCCGAGGAGATCGATGACGCCAAGTTCGAGGAG
>JBFKVA010000080.1:0-9435 GCA_041635475.1 Acidimicrobiia bacterium
CGCGACCTCATCGAACGGGACGCTCTCGACACACCGATGCTCGTCAACTTCGTGACCGGCATCCCCGGCGAGATCACCGAGGCCACGGTCAGGAACGTCGTGTTCATGGTCGACCAACTCCCGGCGGACGCCGTGTGGCAGGTGTCGGCCATCGGTGCCCGCAACCACTTCCGGATGGTCGGCGCGGTCCTCGCCATGGGTGGCCAGGTCCGGGTCGGAATGGAGGACAACGTGTACATCGGACCCGGCGAGCCGGCTCGATCCAACGGGCAGATCGTCTCCAAGGCGGTCCGCATCATCCGCGAGATCGGATTCGAACCGGCCTCCCCCGACGAGGCCCGGGCACGCCTGCGACTGTCGGGACCCCGATGACTGCCAGACTCGGTGCCCGATCCCCAGACCGGAGGTGAGCGTGGGAACTCAGGAGCGGCGGGCGCGGGAACGGGAGGCACGACGCCGCGCCATCCTCGATGCAACCCGCGACCTCGTGCGGGTGAACGGGTTCACCGGGACCACCACCCGCCAGATCGCCGAGCGGTGCGAGCTGTCCGAAGCGACTCTGTTCTTCTACTTCTCGAGCAAGGACGAGATCCTCATCTCGCTCCTGGGAGAAGCGTCGGACTTCTGGGCGGACGGGCTCGGTCGGATCATGGCCGTGTCGTCCACGCCCAACGACAAGCTGAAGAGCGTGTGGCGCTTCTTCGGCGAGGTGCAACGCGAGCACCCGGAGTTCGTCCACGTCTCGACCTACCTCGCCCATCCCGAGTCGACGGCCGCGGTCGACGACTCGGTGAAGGCCGACCTGGCCCGTCGAACGGGCGAGAACTTCCGTCTCCTGGCCGACCTCATGGCCGACCTCGGGTCCGCCGCCAACCCACGCCTGGCAGCCGACGTGCTGTGGTCGGCGTTCCTCGGCCTCATGGTGCTCCGCCAGGGCCGGGCCAACCTCGATGCCCCCGAGCACCCCACGGTGACAGAGCTCGAAGCGGCACTCGACCTCCTGGCCGAGGGACTCACCAAGACTCAATGACCGCCCCGGAGGCGGCGACGGAGCCCCAAGGACTCACCGGCCGTCCAGGTCCCCGTCGCGCATGTCCTCGAACAGGACGTAGGCGGAGTCGGCCAGGCGGACGACGCTGGCTCCGTCCCCCACCATGTCCACGGTGCCTTCGGCCACCACGTTGGTGGCGTTGGCAACGTCGGACCACACGATTGCTCCCACGAGCAGAAGGGTCTCCTCGAAGTCCAGGTCGGTCCAGTACAGGCCGGAGGCGGACTCGAGGAGTCCCGGGATCGCCCCGGGCCCCATCGCTTGCACCATGGAGGCAGCAGCGATGAGGGCCAACCCGCCGTGGTGTTTCCGGGTGAAGTCACCGCCGCTGATCGTCTTGCGGGTTCGGACGAACGCCAGTGCGTCGGAAGGGCTGAGGACCTGGGGACCTGCATCCAGGTAGGCCTTCGACCACTTGTCGGCCATGGCGACGGGAACGTCGATGTCGAGCCCTCCCAGCACTTCGATCAGGCTCGTGAACCCTTCGAACCCTGTGAGCAGGTAGCCGTCGAACTCGATCCCGCTGGCGTCGCTCAGCGCCCGCATCGTGAGCTCAGGCCCCCCTTTGAGCAGGGAGGACGTGATCTTCATGTTTCCCCGGTCCGGCACCG
This sequence comes from Acidimicrobiia bacterium, assembly GCA_041635475.1. GTDB lineage: Bacteria > Actinomycetota > Acidimicrobiia > Spongiisociales > JAENVV01. Next base: position 1,663 of record JBFKVA010000080.1, read on the forward strand.
GGAGCCACGCGTCGCGAGGGATTCCCAGGATCGTGGCCGTCCCCTCCTCGGTGATCCCGACGAAGTGGAGCGAGTCGGCCTGTTGGCGTAGCGGGTCGTGCCCCGGCCGGGCGTCGGAGCCGATCACCAGTATCGACTTGGGGAATGAACCGAGCGAGACCTGACCGCCCATCGAGGGCCACCAGCCACCGACGATGCGCCAGTCGGGATCGCCGATGGCGAGGGTCACGTCGTCCCCCGACGTGACAACCGCGACCCGGACGAGTTCATCCAGCCGGTCAACGTCCGTGCGCGCCGAAGCGGGCGTCCCGGGACCAGCCCCCTCGTACAGGGAGCGGACGAGTCGGGCCAGTTCGTCGTCCGCGCCCGCCACCCGCATCTCGAGTGTCGTCGTGGTGGTGGGTGCCGTGGTCGTCGTCGACGTCGACGTCGACGTGGTCGTTGCCGCGGTCGACGTCGGGGGCGCCTCCGTCGTGGATGCCGTGCCTACGGCGCAAGCCACGACCACGACGGCTGCCACCACGATGGCGAGGAGCCGAGACATCGGTCGAAGCGTAAGCGGGCCGGGACGAGGAACCGGCGCTACGGCCTCCAGCCGCCGGCCACCGCCTCGAAGATCATCTCCCTCTGGACCTCGTTGGCGCCTTCGCCATACTCGATGATCTTGCAGTCGCGGTAGTAGCGCTGCACCGGGCTGTCCATCATGTACCCATGGGCACCATGGAGGTGCATGGCCCGTTCGGCCAGCCAGGTTGCGGCCTCGGAGGCGACGAGCTTGGCGATCGAGGCCTCGGTGTCATACGGCCGCCCGGCGGCGAGTGCTTCCGCTGCCTCGTAGACAAGAGTCCGGGCCGCGGCGAGGCGGGCGGCCATGTCGGCAACGGTGAACCGCACGGCCTGCTGCCTGGCCAGGGGTCCTCCGAACTGCTCTCGAGCCTGCACGTGACCCGTGACGGCGTCGAGGGCCGCCCGACCCAACCCGAGGGCCAGGGCCGCGCCGAAGATCCTCCCCTGCGACAGGACGGGCAGGCACTGGCGAAAGCCAGTGTCCTCCTCGCCCACGAGTCGGTCAGCGGGCACGACCACGTCCTCGAAGTGGAGTTCACCAAGCTCGGACGGGTGCATGCCGAGCTTCTCCATCGGGCTGCGGGTGAGCCCGGGACTGTCGCCGGGGACTGCCAACACCGAAAGCCCGGCGAGGGTCCCGGGTTCACCGGAGGTGCGCGCCACGACGAGGAGCACGTCGGCGAACGTCGCATTCGTGATGTACTGCTTGGACCCGTTGAGGACGTAGCCGCCTTCGTCCCGCCGGGCGGCAAGGCGGACCCGGGTCACGTCGGCCCCGGCGTCGGGCTCGGCGTAGGCCCAGGCCGCCGTCGACGTCCCCGCGATGAGGCCCGGCAGGAGGTCGCCGCGTAGCTCCTCGCCGGCGATGAGGGCAAGGGCGCTCCCGGCCAGCACCGCGTGGACGTAGATGCCCAGGGCAACCCCGGCCGAGACCCGCGACAGCTCTTCGAAGAGGATGCACCGCTCGACGGGTCCCCCGCCGGATCCCCCGAGTTCCTCGGCGATACCGACCCCGAGCCAGCCCAGCGACCCCATCCGCGGGAAGAGACTGAGCGGATAGCGGCCGGTGCGCTCCCACTCCGACAGCCAGGGAGCGACCTCCTGCGCGGCAAGCCGGGCGACGTCCGCTCGGAACACCTGCTGTTCGGTCGTCGGTTCACTCACCGCGGTACTCCGGGCGACGTTTCTCCTGGAACGCCAGGACACCTTCGCGATGATCGGCCGTCTGCAGGCATTGGACCTGCGCGAAGACCTCGAACTCGAACTCGCCTGCCATGTCGGCCGAGAGGGAGCGGTGGATCGCCCGTTTCGTCCAGGCGTGGGCGATGGGGGGGCCGGCTGCCATCCTCGTCGCCCATCGCTCGACCTCGGCCAAGTGGTCGGAAGGATCGACGACCCGATGGACAAGGCCGATGGCGAGCGCTTCGTCGGCGTCCACGAGACGACCTGTGAACATCAGCTCCTGGGCCGTGCCCAGGCCGACGAGGTGGGGAAGGAACCACCCGGCCGACATGTCACAGCCCGCGAGGCCGATCTTCGTGAACGGCGCCCCGAGCCGGATACCGGTGGCGGCGATCCGGACGTCACAGGCCATCGCCAGTCCCAAACCCCCACCCACGGTGTCGCCGTGGAGGGCGGCTATGACCGGCTTGTCCATCGACACGATGGCACGGATCGGGTCGAGGTAGTGCCGCACGATCGGTTCCCACTCCAGGGCGGTCCGCGGTTCCATCTCGGCCTGGTCGGCCCCGGCACAGAACACGGGCCCGTTGCCGGCCAGGACCACCACTCGTGCCGGCGAGTCGGCGGCCTCCTCCAGTGCCGCTACGAGGCGGCCGACCGTGGGAATGGCCAGGGTATTGAGGCGATCGGGTCGGTTGAGGGTGACCGTGGCCACCCCGTCCTCGACCCGTACGAGCACGTCGGATTCCATGTCAGTACCTCACGATCGGGGAGTGATGACGGTGCGGCCGGGGGTCGGCTGCTCCCGGAAGACCCCGGGGACGTCGTCGAGGGCGACCTCCCGCGACACCGAGTGCGCGACGTCGAGGCGGCCGTCCGCGACAAGGTCGAGCACCGTTTCGATCTCTTCCATCGTCGAGCCGAAGGAACCGAGGATCGAGGCCTCGGCCGCCACGAACCGGATGAGTGGTGGGAGTCGGGGTCGATCGTGGCCAACACCCACGATGACGAGCCGGCCGCCGGGGGCGAGCGCGTCCATGCCCAGCTCGACCGACTCCCCCCGGCCCACGCACTCCACTGCGAGGGTGGCTCCCGACGTGAGGGCGTACAGCTCCCTGGCCGGGTCGTCGTGGGCGGTCGGGTCGAGGACCTCATCGGCGCCCATCGCCATCGCCGCCGTCCGCGCCGTGGCCGCCGGATCCACGGCCACGACGCGTTCGGCCCCCAGCATGCGGGCAAGTGCAACGGCGTGGAGGCCCAGGCCCCCCGCACCGAGCACGACGACGGTTTCCCCCGGCTTCATCCGACCGACGGTCACCAGCGCGTGGTACGGCGTGGCAATGGCGTCGGGCGTGATGGCGGCGAGGACATCGGGCACGAGAGCCGGTATCCGTACGAGGCATTGGGCCGGCACCGCGACCCGTTCGGCGAAACCACCCTGGCGGGTCATTCCCAACACCTGGGGGTGTCGACACCGGTGCGTCGCTCCCTCCCGGCACGGTCGGCACGCTCCACACGTCACCTGCCCGTACGACACGACTCGCTCGCCGATCTCCCATCCTTCGACGTCCCGCCCGTGGTCGATGATCCGCCCAGCGATCTCGTGGCCGGGGACGGTGCCCGCCCGCACGCCGAGTTCGCCACCAACGATGTGCCGATCCGTGCCGCAGATGCCGGCGGCCGTCACCGCCAGTAGCACCTCGTTTGGTCCGGGGACGGGGTCGGGGACCTCGCCGACGACCATCCGATCCGGTCCTTCGTAGACCGCGGCTCTCATCGGGCGACCTCAGACATCGATCCTGAAGACCCGGGCCGCGTTGTCGCGCAGGATCTTGCGGTTGACCGTGTCCGAAAACCCGCAGTCGTACACGTCGTCCACCGTGCGTTTGAACGGCAACAACGGATAGTCGGTGGCCCAGATCATCTTGTCCTGGCCGTGGCCCCCGGCGAACTTCTTGAGCGACTCCGGCCAGTGCCGGGCGGGACGGGCCGACGACTCAACGTAGAGGTTGGGGTGCTTCCAGGCGAGGATCATCATCTCCTCCTCCCACGGGTTGCCCACATGGGTGCCGAGGAGGGTCAGTTCGGGGAAGGTGAGGGCCACCTCGTCCAGGTAGATCGGGCGTCCACACTCCGACGGGAGCAGAGGACCTGTGTGGCCGACCTGGAGGGCCAACGGGATGTCGTACTCGACACAGGCAACGTAGAACGGCCAGTACATCCGGTCGGTGGGGGGCGGGGCCGTCGTGCGCCCGTCGCCGTACTGGTAGGGCTCGAGGCGGAAGACGCGCATCCCCAACTCCTCGACGCAGCGCCGGAACTCCCGCATGGCGGGCATGGGATCGCGGATGTCCACGGTGAACGATCCGATGAACCGGTCGGGGGCCTCGGCGACGTAGGCCGCGGTCTCGTCGTTGGTGACGACCCAGGTGTCGAGGAACTTGAACGCCGAGGCGACACCGATGTCAACCCCCGCCTCGTCCATCTCGGCGATGATCTCGTCCAGCGTGAACCCCTTGCGGAACCGATCCTCGACGCCGTACTTGCGGAAGATGTGCCAGAACGAGTCGGGCCATCGATCCGCGGTCTTCGGCGACATGATCGACATCCAGCCGTCAATGGCACCAACCCGTTCTGTCATGGTGTTTCTCCTTCTCACACAAGGTGGCGGGCGATGATCTCCCGTTGGATCTCGGACGTTCCGGCCCCGATCGAGAACCCGGCCACGTCGCGGTAGTAGCGGGGTATCGGCGACTCCTCCATCTGGCCGAATCCGCCGTGAAGTTGGAGGATCTCGGCGGCCACGTACTGGACCGCCTCGGCCGCATGGAGCTTGGCCATCGACACGGCCACGTCCCCCGTCGGATGGCCCCGGTCGAGGAGGTCGGCCGCCTGGTAGGCGAGGAGGCGGGCGGCTTCGAGCCGGGTGGCCATGTCGGCGAAGCGGTGACGCCAGGTCTGGTACCCCGTCAGGGCTTTCCCGAACACCTCGCGGGAGGTGGCGTAGGCGAGGCCGAGCTCCAGGAGTCGCTCCATGATCCCCACCGCGAAAGCGGCGATGACGAGGCGCTCGCCCGCGAAGTGCGACAGGATGTATCGCATGCCCTGGCCCTCCTCACCAACGAGGTTCCGGGCCGGGACCCGGCAGTCGTCGAAGAACAGCTCGGCGGTGTCCGAAGCCCGGGATCCGAGCTTGTCGAGCCTGCGGCCCACGGCGAACCCGGGCGTGTCGGTGGGGAACACGATCACCGAGATGCCCTGGGATCCCGCTTCGCCGGTGCGCACGGCCAGGGTCACGAAGTCCGCTCGGGTGCCGTTGGTGATGAAGGTCTTCGTGCCCGAGATGACGTAGTCGTCCCCGTCGCGCATGGCCCGGGTGGTGATGGCTGCCACGTCGGACCCGGCCCCCGGCTCGGTGACCCCGATGGCCCCGATGAGCTCGCCGCGGATCGCCGGGGTGACGTAACGCTCCTTCAGCTCGTCGGAAGCCTCATCGGCCAACACGGAGAGGGCGAACTCGGACTGGGCCATGAGACCGACGGCGGTCCCCACCGTGTCGCCCTTGACGAGTTCCTCGCACATGACGCACGTGGCCAGGTAGCCACCGGCCCCGCCCCCCCATCGTTCGTCGTAGCGGAGGCCGATGAGGCCGGCGTCGCTCGCCGTGCGATAGAGCTCCCGCGGGAACTCACCGGCCGCCTCCCAGGCGTCGGCGTTGGGGTGTATCTCCCGGTCCACGAAGGAGACGACGGTCGCCCGGAACGCGTCGAGGTCCTCGCTGAGGTAGCTCGACGGTTGGCGGGGATACGGCACCGGTGCCCTCGGACTGACGAGTGACCAGACTAGGCTATTGGTCATTCGTCGGCAACCCGGAGTCGTGATGACATCGACATCACCCAAGGAACGCCTCATCGAGGCGGCGGAGCAGCAGTTCCGCCGGTTCGGGTATCGGCGGGCGACGGTGGACGAGGTGACGCGGGCCGCCGACACCGGCAAGGGGAGCTTCTACCTGCACTTCCCCTCGAAAGAAGACGCCTACCTGGCCGTCGTCGAAGCCTCCCTGGAGCGGTTCGTGGCCAAGGCCGAGGAGGCGCTCGGCCGGCCGGGCACGGCGCCCGAGCGACTCCGGGCATTGGTGGAGGTCACCGCCGAGCACTACGCGGGTGACGAACTCCTGCGGGCGTCACTGTTCGGAGAGGATGCGCTCGTCGATGGGGCCGTCGCCCGTCGGGCTGCGGAGGTCCAGCGAACCCGGATTCGCCAGTTGCTGGCCGAGGTCCTCGAGGCCGGCAAGCGGGACGGGTCCATCCGCGACAGCATCTCGGTGGGGCCGGCCTCGGCCATCGTTTTCGAGGTGGGCTGGGCGGTGGTGCGAGCCGAACTCGACGACACACTCGACGTGCCCCTCGAGGTCGCCCTCGCCACGCTCAACGACATCGTCGGCCTCGGCCTCATCACCCGCCGGAGGGCCGGCTCCGCCTAACGAAGCGGTTTCACTCCACGTAGAGGGTGCCGTCCCGCTCGGTCACCCGCCCCCGGCCGAGCGGGAGCACGGCGGTGACCAGCCGGAAGGCGAAGCCGAGGCCCGGCACTTTGGCAAAGATCCCCTGGGGCCCGCGGACCATGAGGCCGGTCGAGACGTCGTACCGTGCGCCATGCCACGGACACACGAGACAGCCCTCCCTGTCGATGCTGCCGTTGGCGAGGTCGGCGCCCAGGTGGCGGCAGCGGCGGGTCACGGCGAAGTACTCCCCGTCGGCGTTGCCCACGGCCCATCGTCCAGCGCCCTTGACCGCACCCGATGGCAGACCGGAACTCGCTCCGCAGTCGATCGCATCGCGCCCCATGTCGTTCCTTTCGCCGTACGTTCCTCGGAGCCTACGGTCCGCGGCCCGTCTCGAGCGCTCAACAAAACGACCCGTTCCCAAGCGGGCGCACAGACGCGGGGATACACTGGCCGAGCCGAATGGGAGGCGCGAACTGCGCAGGATCGCTGCCATCGCTGTGATCGTTTTGCTGGTTGAGCTGTTCGCCGGGCAGCCTGCCCGCGCCGGGACCCTCAGCGCCTCGCCCTCGTCGGGTACGGCGGGTACGTTCGTCACCGTTTCCGGCAGTGGGTTCGCGGTGCTCGGGACCTGCACGCTCCACCTTCTTTCCGGGGGCAGCCCCGGTCCCACCAACCTGGTCGGGCAGTGCGCAACCAGTCCGGCAAGTGGACTGCTCACCGGGGACTTCGTTGTGCCCACTTGGGCCCCGAACAAGTACACCCTGCTGGCCTGCAACGCCAAGGACAAGGTCTACACCTGTACCGAGACCGGCGACTCCAGCTTCATCATCGACCCACCACCCACCACGACCACCACCACCACGACGACGACCACCACCACCACCACCACCACCACCACCACGACCACGACGACCGTCCCCACGACCACCACGACCACCACGACCGCCAAGCCGAAGCCGACGACCACGACCACGACCACCACCACCACCACCCTTCCCGCCGCCTCGACCACCGTCGCAAAGTCCACCACCACGACGACATCACTGCCCGAGACGGTGGACTCGGCACCCGCCACCCCGGACTCCTCCCTCCCGGAGACGACCGACTCCACGGCGGTGGTCACCGCCGACTCCAGCCCGTCAGGCGGAACCTCCCTCCCCTCCCCCGGTGACGGCCTCCCGCCCTGGGCCCTCTGGGGTGGCGGGGCGCTCCTGGGCTGGGGCGCGCTCCGCCTGGGCATGCGGCGATGGGGCGGTGGGGGGACCGGACCCGTCCATCCGCCGGATCCGGGCCATGGCGTGTTCGAGGGACCGGCCACCGACGTGAACCTCAAGTGGGACAACCCCAAGGCACCACCATCAAGTACCGAGGTCTTCCCCAAGCTCGAACTGGGACCAGACGCGCTGGGCGAGGCCACCCCTCCACCGGACGACATCCTCCCCTCGCCCGACCAAACGCCGCCTCCCGACGACCAGCTCCCCTCACCCGGCATCGTTGAGAATCCGCCTCCCGACGAC
>JBFKVA010000081.1:0-9402 GCA_041635475.1 Acidimicrobiia bacterium
GACACGTTCGCCGGCCGGGCCATCTCCGGACCCCTTCGAGGGACCGAACTCGAGCAGGTCACGGTGGTCACGGCAACCTGGGCCGACTGGATGCGGGCCCACCCCGAGACGACGATCGTGGCACGCGACGGTGGGCTTGGCCGCACCTACGACGATGACCCACTGGGCGGACGGGACCTGGGGGGACCGATCTTCCCGGTCGGTGCGATCGACGGTCGCCTGCCGGCCTCGGAACAGGTGCTGGGCATCGTCGTCGCCGGAGAGGCATGGGCGATCCCTGTGTCCGAGGCCCGGGCCCACCTCGATGCAGGGCGAACCGTCAGCGTGGGCGACGTGGTCGTCGATCTCACGTCGGGTGGTCTCGTCGCCTTCGACGGCGGGAGCCAGCTCGTGACCCATCAGGCGTACTGGTTCGCGTGGAGTCAGTTCAACCCCACGACCAAGGTATGGCGTGCTCAGGGAGCCGGATAGAGCAGGAGGTTCTGGGTGGCCCGTCCCACCGGGCCGTGGCGGTCGAAGAGCTCGGCGTCGGCAGTGCCGATGCCCGACGCGTGCCAGTGCGAGAGGACCCGGGTGGCCAGCCACTCACCGTCGGGTGGACGGTGGATCGAGATCGTGAGGTCGGGGTTGATGAAGTACACCTCGTCGAGGTAGTTGTTCCACGAGATCCCGTTCCCACTGTCGGCCAGCGGGCAGATCCGCTGGAAGGGGGACGGCTCCTCGTCGGCGAGGATCAGGACGAGCGCCCGCATCCACGCGGTGGTGGGACCACCGGTCCCGATCGATCCTTCGGGGTCGTAGCGCGCCTCCATCGACGAGTTGAACGCCCGCAGGTCGTGCGTCGGGGTGATCGGGAACGGCCCGGGAACGGCATCCTGGAGGCGGGGTACGGCCGAGGGAGCCGTGTCGACGGCCAGGTGATCGAGGACCCGCAGGTGCATGCCGTAGGCCCGGGCGTAGATGTGGTCGTCGTCCAGGATCTCCGCCTCGGTGAGTGAGACCTGCCGTCCCGGTCGGCGGACCTCGGCTTGGACCCGGAACCCCGACATCGGGATGGGGCGCAGGAGTTCAACGGTGAGACGCGTGAGCTGGAGGTCGGGGAAGAGGGATTCGGCGGCTCGGGCCATGAGCGCGGTGGGTGGCCCGGCGTGGCAGGAGTCCTTGTCCCACGGGCCTCGGGCGTAGTCCGTGGGCATGAACCAGTGGGGGCTCACCCGCGTGAAGTAGGCGTCCATGGTAGGGAAGCTACAGGCGCCGGCCACTCCCGTTTCGTGTTCGGTGATTTCCCTCTTCCCCCGGCCCGGAGCTGCCGATACCCTGTTACACCCATGCCGATCTTCCCCCAGAACGTCATTGCCGTCATTTGGGACTTCGACAAGACCCTCATCCCCGGCTACATGCAAGCGCCGCTCTTCCGGCGCTACGACCTCGACCCCGTGTCGTTCTGGGAAGAGGCCGACGGTCTCGTGGAGTACTACCGGTCACGGGGAGCGGGAATGGTCAGCCCTGACACCCTCTACCTCAACCACATATTGACGTACGTGCGCGAGGGCAGAATGGCCGGGCTCACCAACGACCTCCTGCGCGCGCTTGGGGGTGAGATCGAGTTCTACGCCGGTATGCCCGAGTTCCTCGGCCTCTTCAAGAAGGAGATCGAGTCGCATCGCGAGTACGCCGAGCACGGCATCACGGTCGAGCACTACGTCGTCTCCTCCGGGCTCCGCCAGATGATCCTGGGCAGCGCCGCCGCCCCCTTCCTGGAGGAGGTGTGGGCGTGTGAGTTCTCGGAGGACATCGCCCCTCCCGGCTACCTGGAGTCGGGCACGCTGTTCTCCCACGATGAGCGAATCCTGCGGGAGATCGTGTACACGATCGACAACACCACGAAGACCCGGGCCGTGTTCGAGATCAACAAGGGCACGAACAAGCACGAGGGCATCAACGTGAACAGCAAGATCGCCCGCGAGGACCGCCGGGTGCCGTTCCAGAACATGATCTACGTCGCCGACGGCCCCTCCGACGTGCCCGTGTTCAGCGTCGTCGACCAGTTCGGGGGCAAGACGTTCGCGGTCTACAGGCCGGGATCGCCGGCCGAGTTCGGTCAGGTCAACCGGCTTCTCGAGCAGGCGCGGATCGACGCCTACGGCCCTGCCGACTACACCGAGGGCAGCCAGACCGCCATGTGGCTGACCCACGCCGCCGAGAGCATTGCCGACCGCATCGTGCGCGACCGCTCCCGCACCCTCGCCGACAGCCTCGGGGCCCCGCCCACGCATGTGGGGGACTGAGTCGGAGCGCCACTAAACCTTCGTGGCCCCCCGTGCGTTGATGAGGTAGCGGGCGCATCAGGCGCCCTCCACGAAGGAGGCCATCATGCGCAAGTGGACGGCACTGCTTGCCGCGCTGCTCGTCGTCGCACTCACCGCTCCTGCGGTGGCGGCGCCCCCTGAGGGAAAGGGCAAGCCCCCAGCCGACCCGAAGGAGTCCTGCTGGGACATCAAGAACAACCATGGAGCGACGGCCTGGAACCTCGCGTCGGAGGAGCAGTGGCCTTACGACGTCGACTATCCGCTCGTCGCGGAAGCCCCGGCGTGCTTCGACCTGCCGGAGACGCCGGGCGAGTGGACGGTCGCGTGGGAGATCGACAATGGCGAGGTCAAGGGAATCCTGCTCTCGTTCAGGTCCGAGATCTACGCGGACACCACCTGTGTCCGGCACGAGATTCTCGACCCAGCATCCTCCGGCAGTGTCGTGCTGACCGTGGGCAGTTCGTGCGCCAGCACGATCCACGACGGCTATGTCCTCATGGGAATGACCGATGTGAGGATCAAGGGCAAGAAGCCGGGGGACACGACCGTCACCTTCACCGTGACGGCGCCGGTCGGATAGCTTTGGCCTCCGAAGGCCTGGGAAACCTTCTTGAGGCCCCGCGACCTGGGAGGCAAAGGGTGGCCCGAGCGGTGGAGACGAGTCCTGACTCGACAGGAGGGACCGCGGCCTCTGGTGTCCGCTCCTTCGATGGGTTCACGCGGTCGCAGTATCGGGAGGTCTTGGCCTTGGTGCGCAGCTTGGTGAAGGATCTCGCAACCGCCGAGGACCTGACCCAGGAGGCGTTCTCGAGGGCGTTGGCGCGGTGGGATTCCGTCAGGGCCCATCCCAACCCCGAGGCGTGGGTGCGGCGTGTTGCGATCAATCTCGCGTGCTCGCGGTGGAGGAGATTGAAGGCGGAGGCGGCGGCTCTCGCTCGTCTGGCTCCGCGGGAGCCCGAGTTGAGCAGCATGGTCCATGTCGATGTGTGGGCGGCCGTGCACCACCTGCCACCGCGGGAACGGCAGGTGACGGTCCTGTTCTACGTCGACGGCATGAAGGTCGCACAGATCGCCGAGACGCTGGAGCTCCGGGAGGGGACCGTGAAGGCGACCCTCAATCATGCGCGACGCAAGCTCGCCCAGGAACTTGGAGTTGAAGAATGAAGCTCGACGCATTGCTTGAAGACGCCGTCGCTGAATTGCGCGCGGTGACCGGAAAGCAGGAGATCCCGACGTTCGGAGCGTCGGAGGGAACCACGAGGCGAACGAGAAGGGCAGCATTTGGGTCGTCGTTGAGCCTTGGGCCGTCTCCACTCTCGGGTGCCGTGGTGGCGGCTTCGACCGGAGCGATCGTGGTGATGACCTTCCTCGTGGCGCTCTCCTTCATTGGCCTCCGAAACGCCCCAGACGAGATCACGGACGAAGTCGACGTGCCGGAAGTCGTACCCAGCTCCGTCGCGCCGGACGTCGTGCCCGGTCCCTTCGCCACGGACACCGCTCCGAGTCCTCAGCCGACGTTCATCGAGTGGCAGCGTGTCGACCTCGAGGGGACTCCCGGAGTGGACCTGGTCGCTCGGGCCATTCCACTCATCGACTGCGATGATCCTTCCTTCTGTGGGCGCCCGCGTGGCTTCGTCGCCGTGGGGTCCGCGCCGAATGGAACGGACCGGTCAGGGATGGTGTGGCGGTCGGATGATGGGATCACCTGGGAGCTGGCTGCGCTTCTTGGCGGAGGCGAGGGGAGGGTCTTCGTCCATGATGTTGCGTACCGGGATGGAACGGTTGTAGCGGTTGGCGGGATCGACCCAACTGGGTTCGGGTCTGGACGAAAGGACGACCCCTATGTGCCAATGATCTGGATCTCAAGGGACTTGGGCGCGAGTTGGGACTTGGTGGCGAGCGGCTCCGACCTCGCTGCAGAGCACGTCGACCGGGTTGTCAGGTCCGTGGTTGCCGTGGACGATGGTTTCGTGGCCGGCGGCCCGGGCGGCGCCTGGACCTCGGAGACCGGGGAGGAGTGGATACGTCGACCAGTTGAGTCGGATGGTCTCGTCGACTTCGAGCACCTGACGGCGTGGTCCGGTGGGTTGCTCGCCTGGGGCGACGAGACCCCAGGCGAAGGCTGGCGTCAGACCCTTCGCGTATGGGTCTCTGCAGACGGTGTCCAGTGGCAAGAGCGTCCGACGGAGGGAATCGTACGCGACGACCAGAACTGGTATCTCAATGCGGTGGTTGAGGCTCCCCAGGGAGGAGTGCTCATCGCCGTCGGGAGTGGCGGCAGGCCCCCCATTTGGACGAGTACCGACGGAGCCGATTGGGACCTGGTCGACGTTGACCTGCCCACAGATGCATTCGGGTGGGTCCAGCAGGCCTATTCCGCCACGGGCTTTGGGAAGATGGTCGCCGTCTTCGGGGAGTACGGCGCTCGGCAGGACGCCGTCATCAGGCAAGGCCTCACCGCCGTTGGATGGCGGACCGAAGACGCGGGTGCGACGTGGTCGGTGATCGAGACCCCATCGGAGGTGTTCGGCGCGCTGTCAGGAGCGAGCTCATCCGTCAGTTCCGCATCGGCTTTCCGCGACCCGATCACCGGGGAGTGGTTCATCCTCCTGGGAGGGAGCTACGAGCAGGTGGACCAGGATCCGTCAAACCGCAACAACATGAACCCCGCCGTCTGGCTGGGGAAGGTCTGGGAGCCGTAGGAGCTACCACCGCTCCCAGCGCACGTCGTCGGTGCGTCTGCCTCTACGCAGCGATCCTGACCTTCGGTCCTCGAGCGGGTGACCGATGGTGACGACGCCGATGGGTGAGACGTCGTCGGGGATTCCGAGGAGCCCTTTGATGTCCTCCATGGCGTGGGAGCCGAGGAACCCGGCGGCCAGGCCCTCGTCCACGGCCGCCAGGAGGATGTTCTGCATGGATGCCCCGGCGTCCACCCACCAGTAGGGAATCGGCCAGTCCTGCTCGTCGATGTGCGGGGAGTCGTACTTGTCCGGCTCCCCGTAGCGCCTCCGGTACGCCGCCTCGCTCACACACACGACGATGTGCACCGGGGCCTGGCTGATCCAGGGGTCGAACCCCTCGGCGACGTAGTGGTCTTCGCCACACAGGCGGGCGATCTCGGTCCGCCGTGCCTGGTCGGTGACGACGACGAACGATTGTCCCTGGGTCCAGCCGGCACTGGGCGCCCGTCGCCCTGCATGGACGATCCGCTCGACCGCCGCCCGCTCGACCGGCGCATTGGAGTACTTGCGCACCATGCGGCGTTGGCGAACGACGTCCCGGAACTCCATGGACCCCAGCCTACGACGCCAAGGGCGTCACGACTCGCTCAGCACCGCCACCGCGAAGCCGGCGTGGACGCTGATCGTGTCTCCGACTTGCGCCTCGGGGAGGGTGAGGAGGCTCACCGGCCGGCTGGACCCCTCCAAGGTGGCCTTCCGCTCGACGCCCTCGCCCTCGATGGCGACGATCCTGCTGATGAGCCCGAGGCACATCAGCGCCCCCCTGCCCCGCATGTGGTCGCCTGCGGCGACGATGCGGGGGCCCCTTCCCCCCGGCGTTGCCGGGGAGACAGACGGATGAGCCCGAGACACATCAGCGCCGCTCCACCCGGAGATCCAAGAAGTGGGTGGCACACGAGATGCACGGGTCGTAGTTGCGGATGGCCTGTTCGAGCCGCCACTGCAGGGCGTCGTCGTCGAGGTCGAGGTGGGCCATGGCATGGGAGCGGAGGTCGTCCTCGATCTGGGCCTGGTTCTGGGAAGTGGGGGGGACGATGCGGGCGGCGAGGATCGAGCCGTCGGCGGCGATCTCGTACCGGTGATAGAGGATCCCGCGAGGGGCCTCGGAGGCGCCGTGCCCGACGCCGGCCCGAGGTGGAACTGCGTGGTGGGCGAACGGTGGTTCCGCGTAGCGGTCGATTTCCTCAAGGGAGGTGGCGCACGCGTGGATGAGCTCCACCGAGCGGACGAGGATCGATGCGAACGGGTTGGCAGTCCCGCCGGCGATCCCGGCCCGCCCGGCGGCGGCGCGTGCCCGCGGGTGGAGTTGCTCGTAGTTGAGGGCCATCCGGGCCATCGGCCCGACGAAGTAGGAGCCGCGTTCCCGGACCCGGGCGTGGAGGGCGTTCGACCACTCGATGTGGTGCTCCTCGAACACGTCGTCCCAGGCCTCGACCGCGATGTCGATGCCCCGGTTCGACACGATTCGACCGTCGATGATCGCGTACTCGTCGGGGTCGTGGAGCGCCACGAACTCGTAGTCCTGCTCGAAGCCGGGAATCGGGAAGCCCCGGACCCAGTCGAGGGTCTGCTCGGCCGCGTCGAGTGCCCATTCGAGGTCGGGGATCTTGGCGGTCAGTTGGGCCTTGGTCGGAGCTCGGTAGACGCCGCCGACCCGGATGTTGATCGGATGGATCTCCCTTCCACCAATGAGCGTCATCATCTCGTTGCCGATCTGCTTGAGGCGAAGGCCGCGGACGACCTCGTCCGGATGATCGGCGGCCATGGCAATGCCGTCCTGGTACCCGAGGAAGTCGGGGGCGTGGAGGAGGTAGACGTGGAGGCCGTGGGACTCGATCCACTCCCCGAGGTACAGGAGCCGCCGGAGTCGCTTGAGTTGGGGATCGAGGTCGATGGCGAGGATCGACTCCATGGCGTTGGCCGCACTCGTCTGGTAGGCAACCGGGCAGATGCCGCAGATGCGGGCGGTGATGTCGATCGCCTCGGCGTGGTCGCGGCCCACCAGGAACGCTTCGAAGAAGCGGGGTGGCTCGAAGATCTTGAACCGGAGGTCGGTGATCTCCCCGTTGTCGATCGTGAGGTACATGGAGCCCTCACCCTCGACCCGGGCCAGGGTTTCGACCGCAAACCGACGGATCGTCTCATGCATTGGATCGCACCTTCTCGAACGCGGTGACGTTGAAGGTCCTGAACATTCTCTCGACCGTGCGGTCGCCCATCCCCAGTTCCTTCCACCGTTCGATAAGCGAGGAAACGGTGGTCGTCTCGGACGGGCCGAAGCATCCGAAGCACCCGCGGCGGTAGGCCGGGCAGAGGGCGTTGCACCCTGCTCGGGTCACCGGCCCCATGCACGGGATCCCGTCGGCCACCATGATGCAGGTCGTCCCCCGGGCCTTGCACTGGCCGCACACCGACGAGGTCGGCAGCTTGGGGCGGCGTCCCACGAGGAGCGCCCCGATGGCCTCCAGGAGCTGGCCCTTGTCGATCGGGCACCCCCGCAGTTCGAGGTCGACCGGCACGTGGTCGGCGATGGGCGTGGAGGTCTCGAGCGTCGAGATGTACTCGGGGTGGGCGTACACCGTCCGGATGAACTCGTCGACGTCGGCGCCGTTCTTGAGGGCCTGGATCCCCCCGGCGGTGGCACATGCCCCGATCGTCACGAGGAGCCCGGACTGGTCGCGTATCTCCCGGATCCGCTCGGCGTCGTGGGCGGTGGTGATGGACCCTTCGACGAGGGACACGTCGTAGGGGCCGGAGAGGACGGCCCTGGTCGCCTCGGGGAAGTTGGCGATCGTCACGGCGCCGGCCACGGTGAGGAGTTCGTCCTCACAGTCGAGGAGGCTCAGTTGGCATCCGTCGCACGAGGCGAACTTCCACACTGCAAGGCTTGGGGCCATCTCACACCTCCGGGACCTGGAGAAGGTCGGCCACTCGAGGCCACGCGAACACGGGACCGTCCTTGCACACGAACTCGGGACCGAACTGGCAGTGACCGCAGAAGCCCGCCCCGCAGGCCATGTTTCGCTCCATCGTCACGAACAGCCGCTCGGCGGCAACACCGCGCCCGAGCAGGTCACGAGCGACGGCCTTCATCATGATCTCCGGCCCGCACACCATCGCCGTCGTGGCTGAGGGGCTGAGGCCGACCCGTCCGATGAGCCGGGTGACCATCCCCACGTCCCGCAGCCAGTCGGGGTCGGCCCGGTCGACGGTGACTGCCACTTCGATCGCCTCGGCGAAGGCCAGCCGGTCGAGGCGGGAGC
Organism: Acidimicrobiia bacterium; assembly: GCA_041635475.1. Taxonomy (GTDB): domain Bacteria; phylum Actinomycetota; class Acidimicrobiia; order Spongiisociales; family JAENVV01. The sequence goes on from JBFKVA010000081.1 coordinate 8,317, forward strand.
CGAACACGAGGTCGGACGGGGTACGCGCCCCGTAGAGGAGGATCACGCGGCGATAGTGCTCGCGGTTGGCCAGGACGTGGTGGATGACCGGCGACAACGGTGCGAGGCCGATGCCCCCGGCCATGAGGAGGAGGTCTCCGTCGCGAGCAGCGTCCACCGGCCACGGCGTCCCGAACGGCGTCCTCACCGACACGAATCCGCCCACCTCCACGGCCGCCAGCTTGGACGTGACGCTGCCGACGGCGCGCAGAGTGTGCTCCAGGCTCCCGTTGCCGGTCGGGTCCCCCGAGATCGAGATGGGTGCCTCGCCGACGCCGGGGACGCCCAGCATCGAGATCTGGCCGGGCAGGTAGGTCGGGACGGGTTGACCGTCGGCCGGTTCGATGACCTGCGTGATGGTGTCGTGTGTCTCGGACCGTACGGCAACGACTCGGAACGGGCGGGGGAGCCAGGGGTCACCGCTGAGCATCGGGAGCCCGGTAGATGTCAAGGTGCTGGAGGCGGACGGCATGGAGTCGTTCGAGGAGGACGCTGTTGAGCCGCTCGTTGACGTGGTGGCGGAGGTCGGAGTCCTCGGCCATGGCCAGGCGAAGCTCGGCGGCCGGGATGTGGAGCATCGTGACGTCCGACCAGGCGGTGGCCGTGAATGCCCACGTCCCCATGCGTTCCACCCACGACAGGCCGAGGACGTCACCGGGGCCGAGCGTCTCGAACGGCGTGGCACCGGGGGTGTCGCGCATGAAGAGCGCCACCCGACCGGCCTCGACGAGACGGACGGCGTCGGCGGGGGACCCGGCTCGCAGGATGGTGGCCCCGGGGGCGGCGACCTCCACCGAGTACCGATCCATGACGGGGATGAGGTGTTCAACGGCCAAGCCGGAGAAGAACGGGTGGGCGGCCAGGCGCTCAGGCACTCTGGGCGACCTTCCTGACGCGGGCGGCCTCTGCCACGATGTCGATGCCGACCGGGCACCACGTGATGCAGCGCCCACACCCGACGCAGCCGAGCATCCCGAACTGGTCGATCCAGGTGGAGAGCTTGTGGGTGATCCAGTGCCGGTAGCGGGCGCCGACCGAGGTGCGCAC
>JBFKVA010000082.1:0-9389 GCA_041635475.1 Acidimicrobiia bacterium
CACGATCGGACCCTCGGAGAGGGACGCCTCGGCGTGGGAGCATCGGTCCCCGAGCGCGTGGACCTCGTCACCGATACGGAAGAGCGCGATTCTGTGCTCGCCGACGTCCACGCGGACTCCCCGCCCCTCGGGGAGGTCGGCAACCGGTGTGATCCGCGTCCAGCTCATCGGATGCGACCCTCTTCCTGGGCAGCGACGAACTTGGTGTGCACGGCTTCCTTGATCGGCCGGGCGATCGCGGCGACGGGAAGACGGTCGATGGCCTCGGCGAAGAAGCCGCGAACGAGGAGCCGCTCGGCCCGGTCCTTGGGAAGGCCGCGACTCATGAGGTAGTAGAGGTGCTCCTCACCGAGCTGGCCGACGGTGGAACCGTGGCCACAGATGACGTCGTTGCAGAGGATCTCAAGGTTGGGCACCGACTGGGCCCGGGCCTCCTCGGAGAGGACGAGGTTGCGGTTCGTCTCGAACGCCGAGGTCCGGGTCGCCTCCTCCTCGATGCGCAGGAGTCCCGTGAACACCGACGAGGCCCGGTCCTCCACCGCCCCCTTGAGGAAGACGTCGGACGACGTGTTGCGACCCACGTGGCGCATGACGACCCGGTAGTCGTGGGTCTGGTCGCGATCACCGAAGGAAACACCGACGAGTTCCGACGACGAGCCGTCGCCGAGCATCTCGACCCGGAGGTCGAGTCGGGCAAGCCTGCCTCCGAGGCCCACTTCCCCGATCCGGCCGGACGCGTCGCGCCCGAGCGTGACGCTTTCGTGGACGGTGGCCGTCGTCCCTCGTCCCCAGTGCTGCAGCGTGGTGAGTTGGAAGCGGGCTGCGTCGCCGACGACCGCCTCGACCTGGGGGATGGCCACGTGGTCGGTGGCGTCGTCCGAGCGGTAGTTGACCACCACCGAGGCCTGGGCGTTCTCCTCGAGGACGACGGTCAGGTGGGGAAACGAGACGGCGCCGTCGGTGATCGCCTGGACGTCGACGAGGATGGGGGCCTCCACCACGATCGACCGGCCCACGTGGAGGACGACCCCGTCGGCGGCGAAGGCCCGGTGGGCGGCGGCGAACTTGTCGCGTCCGACGTCCACCGTCTGCCCGAAGAGGGATCGCACGACGGCCGGGGTGTGCCCATCGTCGCGGATCGAGACGAAAATGACACCCGTCGGGAGTGTGGACTGCATGTCCACGACGTACCCGTCGACGATGGTGGCGCTGGCGGCCACCTCGCCCAGCGCCTCGACGTACGGTCCGGGCGGGAGTGGTCGACCCCCGGCGGGGGCGATCCTCGCGTCGGCAAGGTCGAAGTCGAGGTCGATGTACCGCCAGTGCTCGAGCTTCTGGGTGGGCATCGACTGTCGGCCGAAGCTGGCGAGACCCTCCCGACGAAGGTCGGCCAGCCACAGGGGGGATCCCTCCAGGGAGCGGTCGAACGTGGCTTGTTGGTCGAGGGTCACGGGGCTCATCCTGGGTCCGGGCGGGGATCATGGTAATTCGCCTACGGCGGTAGTGGTTATTTCCCCGGGGGTCGGCCGCGGCCGGCCAGGCTGTCGGCCCTCACGAAGACCGCGTCCAGCATGGCTTCGGTGAGTCGGCCGGTGAAGGTGTTCTGCTGGCTCGGATGGTACGAGCCAATGACGGTGACCCCATCCAGGGCGACCTCCGCCAGGTGACCGAAGGGAGGACGGGGTCGGGGAACCGGGTGACCGCGGTCGCCCAGCACCCGGAGGCAGGCCGACCACGCCAGGCCGCCGAGGGCGACCACCACCCGTGGAGTGAGGATGTCGAGCTCGGCCTCCATCCATCTCCGGCACGCGTCCCGCTCGGCGGCGGTCGGGGCGTTGGCCGGCGGGGCACAGTGGTTCATGGCGGTGATCCATACTCGTCGCAGTTCCAGACCGTCGTCGACGCCCACCGACTCGGCCTGGTTGGCCAACCCGGTGCGGTGAAGCGAGGCAAAGAGCCAGTCCCCCGAGCGGTCCCCGGTGAACATCCGGCCGGTTCGATTGGCACCGTGGGCCGCGGGGGCGAGGCCGACGACGAGGATCGGTGCGCTCGGATCGCCGAACGACGGGACCGGCCGACCCCAGTAGGTCTCGTCGCGGTAGGCGGCCCGTTTGTCGATCGCCACCTGTTCGCGCCACCGCACGAGGCGAGGACAGGCGCGACAGCCGACGAGTTCACGGTTGAGGTGTCGTAGTCGATCCCGGTTGGTCACCGACCGCCTCCTCCGGCCATCCGCCCTCCGGGGCCAGCGCCCCGACGGTGAAGTTGGTGGCGGCGTTCCACAGCATCCAACCGACGGACCGGGCGTCGGACTCCTCGATCTGGGCCCGGACCTGGTCGGCCGTGTAGTAGAAGTCCTGGAGCCACGGACGGATGATGACGTCGCCGGCGACCCGCCGCAGGCCATCGTCGATGGCGCCGGCCACCACGGGTCCGGGGTTGTCGTTGGGCACCCGGAACCCGTACCACCCGGTCGAGTAGTGGCTGGGGTACACCATCGGGGAGAGCACATCGGTGACACCGGCGAGCAACTCGAGCTGCTGGCCGATCCCCCCGTCGCCCTCGGTGGCGGTGATGAACCCGAAGATGTCCGCGGACACCGCGCACCCGATCGGGTTGAGGAGACCGCGGGCCGCCTCCAGGAACGATCGAATCGCCTCGGGCCGTACTTCGGCCGACGACCCTCCGTCGAATCGAGTCGCCTCGCCGTACCCGTCGGGGTAGCGGACGTAGTCGAACTGGATCTCTTGGAAACCGAGCGTGCAGGCTTCCACGGAGAGGTCGAGGGCGTACTGGCGGGCCGCGGGGTCGGTGGGATCGAGGAAGTACTGCCCGTTCTTGTTGTAGGGCAGGCCGGTGGTGAGGTCCAGGACGGCGAGTTCGGGGAGAGCCTTGGCCGCGATCGGGTCCTGGAAGGTCACGATCCGCCCGATGAGGTACAGGCCTCGCGAGGTGACGTCGGCGACCACCCGGGCCGCGTCATACACGCTGTACACCGCCCGCACCTCCTCGGCCAGGGGGACCTCGGTGGCGTAGTAGACCTGCCCCGACTCGTCCTTGATGTCGACGACGAGCGTGTTCACCTCCGTCTCCTCGGCCAGGGTGAGCAGGCCGGACCACTTCTCCTCGTTGCGGGGATCGGGACCTCCCACATGGAGCCCGCGGACGACGAATGGCTCGAGCGGGACCTCCATCAAGCCGCCCTCCCATGGGGCCTCGACGGCCACGTAGGCGGCGCGGGCGACGGCGACGGGGACTCCCTCCTCCACCGCGACGAACTGGAACGAGCCGTCCGGTCCCGTCATCATCGACTCGTCGGCGACGCTGATGGTGGCCCCTTCCAGGGGCAGGCCTCCCATGCCGGTGACGACGCCGCTGAGCACCTTGGCCGTGAGCCGGAGTTCGACCTCCTCGTTGGCCGGCAGCTCGGTGACGGCGATGCGGCCCGGTTCGTGGGCGGGGGCGCTCGCCGAGACGCCGATCCCCTCCTGGGACCATTCGACGTAGAGGAGGCCCCGGCCGTCGGTGGTCGCGGTCGAGGAGCCGTCCGGGGTCTCGACGGTGACCGACGCCCCTGCCAGGGGCTCTCCCCGGTAGTCGAGGACGCGCAGCGCGATCTGGGCCGGGGGCGCAGTGACCGGGGGGACGGGATCGCCGATGAGGATGGGAGGGGTGGCGACACAACCCGACAGGACGAGCGCCAGAAGCGCCAGGATCCGCCGCATGACCCGGCAGGGTAGCCGTCGATGGTGGGCTTCGACACCCGGTCGTCCAGCCGACGGCGGGCTTTGCGTTTTCGTCGCAGTCCCGTGATACTTTCCCGTGCATGGTGAAGGATGGCAACACAGGGGACGGGGTCAGGAGCGCCACACGCCGGCACCGCGACCCCTCGGGGGTGACGTCCGACACGATCGGCGCCTACCTCGAACGCGTCTCCGGGCACGAGCTCCTCACCGCCGACGATGAAGTCCGCCTGTCGCGGACGATGGAACGCGGGTTCAAGGCCCAGGCCATGCTCGAGTCGGACCGCGAGCTCACCCCGGCCGACCGGGCCAAGCTCTACCGCCTCATCCGCGAGGGCGAGGAGGCGAAGATGACCTTCATTCGCTCCAACCTCCGCCTTGTGATCTCCATCGCCAAGCGCTACTCGGGCCGGGGACTCGAGCTCCTCGACCTCATCCAGGAAGGCAACCTGGGTCTCATCCGGGCCGTGGAGAAGTTCGATTGGCGCAAGGGTTTCAAGTTCTCGACGTACGCCACGTGGTGGATCCGCCAAGCCATCACCCGCGGCCTGGGCAACCACGGTCGCACCATTCGGCTCCCCGTCCACATGGTCGACATCGTGCGCACGGTGCAGGAGACCCGCCAGCAGCTCATCGAGGACCTCGGCCGGGTCCCGACCGTTGCCGAGATCGCCGAGGTGTCCTGCCTCGACCCGTCGCGGGTCGAGCTCGCACTCCATGCCCCGTCCGACACGGTCTCACTCGACCGTCCGGTCGGTGATGAAGGTGACGCCCGCCTCCAGGACCTCATCGAGGACGATTCCGCCGTGGACCCCTTCGACGCCACCGCCATGACCCTGCGCCGTGACTACCTCTTCAAGGCGATGCGCGCCCTCGAGGACGAGGAAAAGGCGGTGCTCGTGCTCCGCTACGGCCTCGACGACGCCCGCCCCCGCACCCTGGCGGAGGTCGGCGACGAGATGGCGCTCACCCGCGAGATGGTGCGCCAGATCGAGCGGCGGGCCGTGGCCAAGCTCCGCCATCCCAGCAACCTGCTGGCCCTCGAAGAACTCATCTAGGCAACCCCGGCGCGCGCTGGAACCCAGGGTTCAGGCGCGCGGTATTCGCGCGATCTGGCCCACGGTTCGGGACCGTCCCTCAGGTGAACGAGAACACAAGGGGGAAGCCCACCACGACGGTGGCCGCCCAGGCGGCGTACACCGGGAGTGACACGGTCTGCCATCGCTCGAGGGGCCCCAGCGACTCCCGGCCTCGCACGAAGCCCAGGAGTCGGAGCCCGGACCACGTGAGGGTCACGAGGAGAATGAGGTTGAGACCGAGGGCGGCAGTCTTGTTGGGGCTGAACCCGAACTCGGAGATCCGCACGATCATCGCCCCCAGCCCGATGAGGTCGAGGGCGATGGCGGCGGCGACGAGGACCAATCGGATGACGTCCAGGGGCCCGCGCCGGGCATCTCGATCCCGGGCGGAGATGGCGTAGAGCAGGAGCCCGGTGACGACGACGAGCAGCACGTCGAAGATGATGAGCACCTCGCGGTCGGCGTCGACCCCGCTGCCCGAGAAGGCGGCGACCACCACCGAGACGACGAGCATGAGGGCGAACAGGGGTGTGAACACGCTCGTGAGCACCGGCGCCATGCTCTCGATGACGCCCTGTTTCGCCTCGACGAGCCACGCGGCGACAATGAGCGCGCCGGCGGCCCCCCACGGCACGACCCATCCACCGACGAACTCGCTGACGTCGACGCCGACGGAGCCGAACACCCCGATCGTGAGCCCGACGAGCACGCCTCCGCCGAGGGCGATGAGCACGTAGTAGATGAACCACTCCCCCGTGAAACGGACGAAGTCCATCCGACCTGTGTGGGACCGCCACTCACCACCCACGTACGCGAAGCCCACCGCCCCCCACAAGGCAACGGGCAGGTGGATCGCCGCCAGGATCTCGGTGGAGCCTCCGGGCTCGAACGGATAGAGGTTGACGACCACTGCTCCGAGCGCGAACCACGCCGCCAGGACCCCCAGCCCGAAGCGACCGAGCCGGCGGACCCACGCCAGGTACCCGGCGAGCACCGGGAACACGAGCAGGCTCAGGTTGCGGGCGTAGAAGCTCTCACCGTCGGCCACCACGTCGAGGCCGAAGGCCTCGGGGAGGCGTACCACGACGGCGGCCACGACCGCGAACGCGGCCATGACCCAGAATCCGGCCGTGGCCGCCTCGGTCTCCGAACCACCGCCTCCGAGCACGAGCTGCCTCCACAGCCGATCGGAGTGCTCCCGAGCGAACTCACGGGACAGGGCGTTGATGCTCCCCATGCGCTTCACGGCCACGAGGAAAGCCTCGTCGGGAGTCAGGCCGGCATCCACGAGCTCGCCGATCTGGTCCCGGAGGTGGGCTTCGAGCTCATCCACGTCGCCGCCGTCGATCGGTCGGTGGGAGGAGACGAACGACGCCCACTCGGCTATCTGGGCGTCAAGGTCGTGGCCCATGTCAGGCACCGGCTGGGACCACGGTGGCCCGCATCCCCTCCCAGGCGCCGTGCAGGGCCTCGCTGACGACGGCCCATTGGTGACGCTGCTCCTCGAGTGTCGCCCGACCCTCGGCGGTGATGCGGTAGTACTTGCGCTTCCGCCCCTGCGCCGGGACCCTCCACGCCGCCTCGACGTAGCCCAGGCGCTCGAGACGGTGCAGGAGGGGGTAGAGCATGCCGTCCGTCCATTCCAGCCGGGCGTCGGAGAGTTCGCTCACCCGCTTGAGAATGGCGTACCCGTAGCTGTCCTCCTCGGCCAGGATCGCCAGGACGAGCGGGGTTGCGGATGCGGCGACGAGGTCCTTGCCGATGTGCATGTCGTACCCTTCCGACGATACGTGGCACAACTATACATAGCAGCACCATGTATACAGAGCGACCCGGGTCATGATCGTGACCCACGCGACGCGCTCCGGGTCCCATCCCCCCACCGGCGGCGCCCTTCGGGCTGGCTGGTCCCATCCCCCACTGCGGGGGGACAGACGACCCCAGTCGCCTACCCGATGGCGCCGGCCTCGGCCATGTTGAGTTCGATGAGGCGGTTCATCTCCACCGCGTACTCCATGGGCAGCTCACGCACGATCGGCTCGATGAAGCCCGCCACCACCATCGAGGTCGCCTGCTCCTCGTTGAGTCCCCGGGACATCAGGTAGAACAGTTGGTCCTCGCCGACCTTCGAGACCGTGGCCTCGTGGCCGATGTCGGCGTCGTTCTCCTCGATCTCCATGTACGGGTAGGTGTCCGAGCGCGAGTCCTCGTCGAGGATGAGGGCGTCGCAGCGGACGAAGGCCTTCACGTGCTCGGCGCCGGGCTCGACCCGCACGAGGCCCCGGTAGCCGGCGCGGCCCCCGTGGTTCGAGATGGACTTGGAGACGATGTTCGACGTCGTGTTGGGGGCGACGTGCACCATCTTGGCGCCGGCGTCCTGGTGCTGGCCGGCGCCGGCGAAGGCGATCGAAAGCACCTCGCCGTGGGCGCCGGGTTCCATGAGCCACACCGCCGGGTACTTCATCGTGAGCTTCGACCCGAGGTTGCCGTCGATCCACTCCATCGTGGCGTTCTCATAGGCTGCGGCTCGCTTGGTGACGAGGTTGTAGACGTTGTTCGACCAGTTCTGGATCGTCGTGTACCGGCATCGTCCACCCTTCTTGACGATGATCTCCACCACGGCCGAGTGCAGGCTGTCCGACGACCACACGGGGGCCGAGCAGCCTTCCACGTAGTGCACGAAGGCGTCCTCGTCGACGATGATGAGGGTCCGCTCGAACTGGCCCATGTTCTCGGCGTTGATCCGGAAGTAGGCCTGGAGGGGCTGGTCGAGCTTGACGCCGGGCGGCACATAGATGAAGGATCCACCGGACCACACGGACGAGTTGAGGGCAGCGAACTTGTTGTCGTTCGGGGGGATGATCGTCCCCATGTACTGCTGAACGATGTCCGGGTACTCGCGCACGGCCGTGTCCATGTCACAGAACAGGACGCCCTTCTCCTCGAGGTCCTCCCGGTTCCGGTGGTACACCACCTCCGACTCGTACTGCGCGGTGACGCCGGCAAGGTACTTGCGCTCGGCCTCCGGGATCCCCAGCTTCTCGTAGGTGTCCTTGATGGACTCGGGAACCATGTCCCAGTCCTTGGCCTGGCCCTCGGTCGGCTTGATGTAGTAGTAGATGTCGTCGAAGTCGATGTCGTCGAGGGCCCCGCCACCACCCCAGGTCGGCATCGGCTTGGCGAGGAACCGCTGGTAGGCCTTCAGGCGGAACGCGAGCATCCACTCGGGTTCGCCCTTCATCGCCGACATCTCGCGGATGATGTCCTCATTGAGGCCCTTGCGGGGCTTGAAGACGTAGTCGTCCTCCGAGTCGTGCCACCCGAGTGCGTACGCACCTAGATCAATGTCGACGGTTGACATGGAGATTCACCTCCGAGGGATTACCACTACGGCGACAGTGTAAACATCTCGGGGCCCATATGGACAGGGCTCGGATGATGGTCGCCCGGCCATCGCTCTACGATCTGGCCCGTGGCCGCCTACGTCATTCGCCGGACGGCGATCTTCGTCGCCAGTCTCATCGCTGCCTCGTTCCTCGTGTTCTTCGTCATGTCGGTGCTGCCGGGTGACCCGGCCGTGGTGCTGCTCGGCACCCAGGCAACCCCGCAGGCCGTCGCCGACCTCCGGGTCGACCTCGGCCTCGACCGGCCCCTCCTGGTTCGCTACGCCGACTGGGCGTGGTCGGCGGCCCAAGGTGACCTGGGGACATCGTTCTTCTCGGGGATCGAGATCGCCGGCCAGATCCGGAGCAGGCTGGCGGTGACGCTTCCCCTCGCCTTCATCGCCATCGGTCTGACCACCGTCATTGCCTTCCCGGCCGGGGTGTTCGCGGCCGCCCGGCACCGCAAGATCGGGGACACGGTGGTCTCCACGGCCAGCCAGGTGGGGCTCGCCATCCCCGCCTTCTGGGCAGGACTCCTGCTCGTCACGGCGTTTGCCGTCCGCCGTGACTGGTTCCCGGCCGGCGGCTTCCCGGGGTGGGAGGACGGCCTGTGGGTGTCGGTACGGGCCCTCATCCTGCCTGCCATCTCGCTGGCGCTCGTCCAAGGCGCGATCCTCACCCGCTACGTCCGATCCGCGGTGCTCGAAACACTGCGGGAGGACTTCATCCGCACCGCCCGGGCCAAGGGGCTCAGCCGTGGTCAGGCCCTGTGGAGGCACGGACTGCGCAACGCCTCCATCCCCGTCCTCACCGTCCTCGGCCTCCAGTTCGCGGCGCTGCTGGCCGGCACGGTCGTCATCGAGAGTGTGTTCGTGCTTCCCGGGCTGGGGTCGATGCTCCTCCAGGCGATCACCCGCCGCGATCTCTTCCTCGTCCAGGGTGGGGCGATGGTGATCGTCGCGTTCATCCTCACCATCAGCCTCGTCGTCGACCTCGTCTACCACCTGGCCGATCCCCGGGTCCGCACCCGATGAGCACGCCCGTCCCCATCGAACTCAACCGACGCCGGCGGCGATGGAAACGGACGAACCTCGTCGTCGGCGCCACGATCGTCGGCGCGGTCGTCCTCACCGCCCTCGTGTCGTTCGTGTGGACGCCGTACGACCCGTCGGTGATCTCACCGA
>JBFKVA010000083.1:0-9323 GCA_041635475.1 Acidimicrobiia bacterium
GCGTGATCTGCTCCCGCTTCGACCTGGGGCGTGGTGGCGGAAGGGGGGAGGGAGGAAGAGCCTGGGGCCCAGTGGATATGCGTCCGCTCCTGGTCGATGACTGCCAGGGGCCAGTTCGGTCGCTGAAGGTTGTATCCAAGCAGTGCCGCTCGCGGTGAACTCGGATCACAGGGTTCTCGCGGCACCGCGGGGCTTGGCAGTGCCACCGAGTACGGTTCGGGGTCGACGACGAGAGGTGACACCGATGGATCAGGTTCGTGTTGACGTCGTCGTGGTTGGTGGGGGACAAGCTGGCCTCGGTGCCGCGTATCACCTGGTCAAGGCGGGCCTCGACGTCGTCGTGCTCGAGCGGGGACGCGTCGGTGAGACCTGGCGTTCCCAGCGATGGGACAGCTTCGCGCTCAACACCCCCAACTGGATGAACGGGCTCCCGGGCGCGGAGTACGCAGGCCCCGACCCGTTCGGCTTCATGACCCACTTGGAACTGGCGGAATCCTTCGAGCGCTACGTCGACCGATTCGACCTACCGGTGCGAACAGGCGTCACGGTGACCGGCGTCGGCCCCTCCGACGGAGACGGCCGCTACATGGTCGTCGGGGAGTCGACGGACGGCGAGACAGTCGCCTACGTGGCCGACTCGGTGGTGATCGCGTCGGGGATCCTGCGCGAGCCGAGGGTTCCCGCGGTGAGTTCAGCTCTTCCTGACACCATCGTGCAGCTTCACACCGGCACCTACCGGTCTCCCGACGCCGTGCCCCCCGGGGCGGTGCTGGTCGTCGGTGGTGGCCAGTCGGGGGCCCAGATCGTGGAGGATCTCCTCAACGCGGGCCGAACCGTGTACTTCTCGATCAGCAAGGTCGCCCGGGTACCACGCCGGTACCGGGGCCGTGACTTCATGGACTGGTGGGCGGAGATGGGGCTGTGGGACCTGGCCACTGCCGACGTTGACGATCCGGAGGTGCTGGCAGCGACCAACCCGCTCGTGTCTGGCGTCGGGGCACTGGGCCACAGCGTCAGCTACCAGCACCTCGCCCACCGTGGCGTGCGACTCATGGGGCGCCTGGAAGCCGTGGAAGGCGGCGTCGTGCGCACCGATGACCGCGTGGTCGAGTACCTCCGGAACGCCGACGAGCGTTCTGCGATGCTGCGGGCCGGCATTGACGCCCGCATCGACGAGTCCGGGGTTGCCGCCCCCGATCCGGAACCCGACGAGGGCGACGCCCCGCTCGAGTCCGACGACGTGGAGTTCGTGACGAGGCTGAGCCTCGACAAGGCCGGAGTCAGCGCCGTCGTCTGGGCCACCGGGTTCACAGCCGACTTCTCCTGGATCGACCTACCCGTCACCGACGACCGAGGCGTGCCGCGGCACCTCAAGGGGGCCAGCGACGTACGGGGCATCTACTTCATTGGCTTCCCGTGGCTCTCCAAGCGCAAGTCGGGGGTCGTGTTCGGCATCGATGAGGACGCGGCGAACATCACCAGGGCGATCCTCGGGGAAGCCCGAGCCTCATGACACGCAGGGGTGGACCTCCCCACTCGGCACCCCTCACCCAACCCCCGACCCCGGCCCGCGGCTGACGAACGGACCTGACCCCGCAGCAGGTGCTTCGCCCATCGGATAGATGCTTGTGCCAGGGCCCTGGTCCTGCTCCGCAGGGGGAGGACCCTCCAGGAGCAGAGCCTGAGGGCCGTCGGCCCGACGGTCACCGGCAACCTGCGGGCGAAGTCCGTCCTCGACGGGCGGACGGCTCGGCGGCGCGCACTAGCTTGCTCCCGACGACGTGTGCATCCGTTGCGGGAGACCATGCCAGACAGCGACCTCATCCACGGGTACCGACCCCCCAGTTCCCGGCTTCTTTCCTCCCGACGATCCGACGAGGTACCTGCAGCGCCCGGATCTGGTCGCCGCGGTCTGTGCCAGCCTCGCCCGCCGCCTGACCCTGCTGGCGGCCCCTGCCGGCGACGATGACGGTCGCCATCGGCTCGCGCCGGGATCCGTGCTCCCCGACCAGGGCGCACTGACCGGCGCCTGGTTGCAGTACCGGAGAAAGAGCGAAACGGTGCAGTCTCCCGACTGGCGGCAGCCGCCCCCCGAGCCCGTCCGACCACGCAGAAGCCCGCGACCTCGTCGTCCGTGTCACCCCGACACGGATCGACATCGTGGACGAGTCTTCCGGCTGGGGCATTCGCGACGCCATCGAATTCCACGACAGAGATAGGAACCAAACATGACCACCACCCAACGCCGCTCAGGAAGGGTCCTCGGTGCCCGTATCACATCGGGCCTCCTGGGCCTGGCCATCTTGGCCATGACCCAGGTGTACCTCTCGGCCCTCCTGGCCGACCCCACGGGCCCCCACGCAACCCACGAGTACACCAACGTGATCTACGGGTTGGTGCTGGGGGCTCCGTTCCTCGTGGTGGCACTCCGGGCGAGCACCGCGGTCGGAGCGCTCCGGTTCGGTTTCGCCGGCGCCACCGCCGGCCTGGTCGGGCTCGTCGCTTCCCGCGACTTCGCGCCGGACCTTCTCATCTGGACCATCGCCCTGATGGCTCTCCCGCCAGTCGTGGACGCCATTGGAGGCTTCGGGATGTGGCGAGGCGCCTGGGTCAAGCCGGGACGCCTGCTCTGGCTGCCGCTCCTGCTGTTGGTGGGCTTCGCCACCTTCATGGCGAACCAGATCTCGCTCCAGGCCGCCGGCTCGATGTCGGACCCGCACGTCGAGATGCGCCACTACTCCTACATGGCGATCGCCGTCCTCTCGGTGGGCCTCGGTGGGCTTGTGGCCACCCCCGCCGTTCCCGGACGACGAGCCGCGGGCGTCATGGCCGGCGCCGCAGCGGCCCTCTTGGGGCTCGGATCGATGCTGATCGGCGGACCGTCGGAGTTCGGCACCGTCGGGGAGGTGGCCCTGGTCGTCGGAGGAGTGACGTTCGTCGGGCTTGCCCTACGCCACCCGGACAGCGGCGGCGATGGGGCGTAGGCGTCGCCCATCCCGTTTTGGGGTCGTTTGAGCGGACATATGACCACCAAACGACCCCATAACGCAGAGCCAGGAGGTCGGACTGGTGATGGAAGACCTGCTCGCGGCCGCCCGACGTGCTCGCGAGTGCCGATCCGCGCCGGATGCGCCAGATAGTGCGCAATCTCCTGGCGTAGCGTTCAGGGCCGGGAGCGGGTTGCTCGCAGGTCGCCGGGCGCCTTCCACGTCGTTGGTCGCGGAGCGACACGGTGTCGGGCCGTTTCGAGGGCCGCCATGGCGACCCGGGCCGCCTCCAAGCGGACGGTCAGCGCCCGGAACGGGGCCTTGGGTGGTGTCCATCCAGTGGCTTGCATGGTGATGCCTCCTCCTCGCCCGCACGCAGTATGCAGAATCGGGCGCCAAGGCCGCGGCAATCGTCAGCTCGGTCGGACCCGTTGCATATCGCGGTGTTCGACCCGCCCGTCGGCGTGGAGCGCGAATCGCCCTGAAGTGCGCTCGTGGACCGGGTCGGGTCGGGCCCACGGCCAGCCACCGAACCCGGTGCGGCGGTAGTCGGCGAAGGCCTGTTGCAGCTCCTCCGGGGTGTTCATGACGAACGGACCCATCTGGAACACCGGTGCCCCGATGGGTCGACCTTGAAGGAGCAGGAACTGGGACGAGGCGTCAGCACCGACGACCCGGGCTGGCACCTCCGGACGGAGTCGAACGCCAACTCCGCGGTCGACGGTCGCCCCTCCCACCCGAGCCCCGTCGCCCTCGAAGCAGTGCAGCATCCGGTTCACGCCCGCCGGTGCGGGCGGAAGGTCCCACTCGGCCCCGCCGTCGACCTCGATGAGCCAGATCGCCAGGTCGCTGCCCGGCTGGGAGGCCCAGGAGTCGGGGGGAGGCGACGGGGGTCGGGCGTCCCCGATCGGGCCGGCGATGACATCGACCGACACGCCGGGCGAGGGGGTGACGGTGGGGATGTCCTCGGACCACAGCATCCCGAAGTGGGCGGGAACCATCTTCGAGGAGGGCGGGAGGTTGAGCCAGATCTGGAACAGCTCAAGAGGGTTCTCACCGACAGGGTCGACGAGTGGGAACATCTCGGCGTGTTGTATCCCGCTGCCGGTGGTGAGCCACTGGGTGTCACCGCCGCCGTAGCGGGCGGTGGCACCGAGCGAGTCGGAGTGGTCGACGTAGCCCCGGCGAACCACGGTGACGGTCTCGAAACCGCGGTGGGGATGCTGGGGAAAACCGGGCACCTCGGTCCCGTGGTACATGCTCCATCCGTCCCTGTAGGAGAAGTCGGAGCCGATGCTCCTTCCCTCGAGGTTCCCGGCGGCTATCCCCTGGGCCGCGTTCCCGGCCGGGTAGGCGTCCTTGTGGTGCACGGTGAAGATGAATGGGTCGATTCCGTGCCACGGGAAACCCAGTTCCACGAGCTCGACGACCGGGGAGGTGACCATGGGCGTATGGTACGGAGATCCAAGCGCCACCTGAGAGGCCTGTTCGTCGACCGGGAGTGCGAATGACCACAGACCTGACAGCCGATCTCGTTGTCGGACTCTTCACCGAAGGAGTCATGTCGCCCGAGCGCGTCGCCGCGGAATCGGGCCCGGGGGCCTGATGGCACAGCGATCCAGCGAAGCGGTCCAGGCGATCGTGGCCGCGTGGTCCGGGAGCGTCGAGCCCCTCGTCGAGTTGCTGGCCGACCATGTCGAGTGGTGGGACATCGGGCTCGCCGAACCGCATGGTGGGCCCGCGGCTGCCGACCACCTACGACGGCGTGTGGGGGACGGGGTCGTGGCCGACGTGCACGATGTGCTTGCCAACGACGAGCACATCGTCGCGTTGATCCACGCAACCGCGACGAAGGGGACTCACACGTTCAGCTACTCCATCGCCGAGGTGTATCACGTGGACGCCGAGGGTCACGTCACGAAGCGCCAGGCGTTCGCTCCCGACACGGCGGTCATTGCCGAGTTCTTTGGTCCGGGGTAGGGACAGCCGCAGGGACTAGCGGTCGCGCAGGCCCTTGCCGTCAAGGATCCTGCCGGTGATGCGATCGACGCGGACCCGGCGGGTGGCAGCCTGCTTCGAACCGGACACGTACAGGTTGTACTCCCGCCGGCGACCGGGAGTCAGCCCCTCGAACGCCGCCTTGAGCACGGGGTCCTCATCGAGTCGGTCCTGCAGTTCGGCGACGAGGGCCAACCCGGGGGCCGGGCCCACCTCCAGGCCCGCGTCCTCGACGTCGATCGCCTCCTCGACATAGGTGCGGATCGAGCCGGCGAGCCGAGCCACGTCGTCGACCGACGCGAACCGGATGCGCCGGGCCGACCGCGAGTTGGGGCCTTGGTCTTCGAGCACGCCGTGGGGGTCCGCCAGTAGAGCTCCCTTGAAGAACATGAGACCAAGGAAGCCCTTCATCTCCTGGACGATGACGATGTTCCGGCCGTCGTGGCTGTAGCAGGGCTTGCCCCACTTGACCTCCTCGGTCAGCCCACTGTCCAACAGAATCGTCCGCAGCTCGGAAATCTCCGCCGGCCACGACTTCGACCGCTCGATGTACGCGTCGACCTGGGGGTTCACGTCGGCTCCCATCTGCTGCGGGCGACCGAGAATACCGACCGGTCGTTGCTGTCCGAGGGGGACCCTCAG
Source organism: Acidimicrobiia bacterium (assembly GCA_041635475.1). Taxonomy (GTDB): domain Bacteria; phylum Actinomycetota; class Acidimicrobiia; order Spongiisociales; family JAENVV01. The sequence goes on from JBFKVA010000083.1 coordinate 5,628, forward strand.
GCGGTGCCGTCTCCCACTGTGGTGGGGTGTGGCCGGCGCAGACGTGAGAGCCCGAAGGCGGTCGGGCGGTAGGCTGCGTCTGTGCGTGCCGTCGCCGACGCCGCCATGCCCTACGTCGCGGTTCCCCCCGTGGGTGCAGGACATCCGGTGCTCATCATCCACTCCTGGTGGGGGCTGACCCGGTCCTTCACCGACTTCGCCGACAAGCTGGCAACCCGCGGCTTCCTGGCCGGCTGCGTCGACCTCTACGACGGAGCAACTGCCGACACCGAGGGCGAGGCCCGCAGGTTGCGGGGACGGAAGCGAGCAGAACCCGTGTACAAGGTGCTGCGGCGGTGCCTCGGTTTGATCGCCTCCGACACTCGCGCCCTCGGCCCCCAGGCCGCGGTGGTCGGGTTCTCCATGGGCGCCCACTGGGCGGTGTGGCTGGCCCAACACCCCGAGCCGGCCCCGAGGGCGGCGGTCCTCTTCTACGGTGCCCGCGGCGGCGACTGGAACGACGCGGAATGCCCCGTGCTGGCCCACTTCGCCGAAACCGATACGTTCGTCTCGGCCTCGGCCCGAGCGACCATGGAGCGGGCCATCAACCGGGCCGGCGTGGACTACCAGGCCTTCACCTACCCGGGGACCACCCACTGGTTCGCCGAGGCAGGAGGGCCGTCATTCGACAAGGAGGCGGCAGACCTCGCCCTCGATCGGACGGTGGAGTTCCTGGCCGGGGCAGGGGACCGGTAGGCGGGCGGCGGCGTGCCGCGCCGGCAACTGCCGCCGGGACCGCACGCGCAGAAGAGCCCACCGGGGTGGGCGGTTCTCGCAGCACGAATCCTCAGGCCACGGCCGGCTGAGCCTGCTTCGAGCGCTTCCAGTTGGCCTTCTCGGGCGTCACTGCCTTGTCAGCGGCCTCCTTGGCAGCCTGTTCGACCTCGCGGACGAGTTCAGCGGCCTGGAGCCGAGCAGCCAGGGACCCATACGGCCCGTTGGTGGGGGTGTGGAGTCCGTTGTCTGACATCGTCGACCTCCGTTGTGTCACCAACCGGTATCGGCCGCCCCCCGGGCGTGGTTGAGGGGAATCTCACGGAGGGTAGGGCTCTGAACACCCAAAGGGTGGCGAACAGAATCCCTCAAGCCCACTCGTGAACGTGACGACGTTTCCGCCCGTGACCAGCGGATTCGTGGGACTCCACCGTGCGGACAGGGGCATGACGCTCATCGAGGTGAGCATCGTCGTGCTCCTCATCGGCATCCTCGTGGCCGCCAGCCTTCCGACGTTCGTCGGCGCTCGCAATCGGGCCCAGGACGTTGAAGCCCAAGCCCGCCTCGACACCGCGATCAAGGCGGCCGACGTGTACTACTCGACCGACCAGACCTTCTCCGGCTTGACGGACGCGTCCGGGAGCGGTGTCATCCGCTCGTGGGGCGTCACCGCCCTGCAGGGCCTGGAACCCTCCGTGACGTTCACCGCCGGGACACTCGACACGTCCGACTCGACGGCGGTGGACGGCGAGGTCCACGGGACGAGCACCGCCAAGGCCGACAACGGGCAACTTCTCGCCCTGTGGACGCCGTCCAGGACCGGAACGTGGTACTGCGCGGTCGTCGCCAAGCAGTACAGCACCCGCTGGCGCACCTATCCCGACAGCCCGTTCCGGGGTCAACCCGGCGTGTTCAAGGGCAGGGCCGGCCAGCGGACGGACGTCGACTCTGCCGCCGAGTGCTTCGAGCGGGCGACCGGCTGGTAGGCGCCCTACGTGAGGTGCTTGCGGAGCACCGCCCAGGTCTCCGCCGACGCCAGCCGCGACCGCATCGAGGCCAGGGTGGCGATGAACGTCGGCACGGCCCGGGCCGGGTCCATGGGGTTGGGGCGCATCGCCTTGAGGACCGACCGACGGGGCCGGAGGATCACGATGTCGGTGTGGGGCCACGCCGCCTGGATCATCCCGATCTCCTCCTCCAGGCTCTTGCGTCCCACCCGGTCGAGGACCGTTTCCAGCGGATGGGCGGTGAGGCTCGACTCCTCCGAGGCCATGGGGGCGATGACGAGCACGAGGTCGAGTGGCTCCGGGCTGGCCAGCACGAGGTCGGCATGGGTTCCCGAGGCCACCCCCCCGTCGACGTACGACCGGCCGTCGATTCGGTGCGGATCGAACACGATGGGTACGGCCGACGAGGCCGACACCGCGTCGTAGAGGGCGACATCGGGTGCCTCCTCGGTGCCGAACGCCACCCGCGACCGGGTGTCGAGGTCGAAGGCCACGCACACTGTCGGCTTCACCGGCCAGTCGTAGACCTTGCTCCCGATGAGATGCTCGACCCAGTCACCGATGCCACGGGGATCGAACCGGCCGGGAGCCCCGAGGACGAGGCTCACGCCCGGCCGCCGCAGCCCGGGCAGGATGCCCCGCCGCATCCACCGGCCGAACCCGGTGAAGACCTGCTTCTTGTACAGCAACTCGGAGATCCGCAGGGTGACGTCCTCCTGCTCCTCCTGCTCGTGCACGAGCAGGTCCACGGTGACCCCCCCGGAGCGCACGATGGCGGCCACCGTCGCTCCCGCCGACGTGCCGATGATGACGTCGGCATCATCGGGGTCCCAGTCGGTGGCAAGGCGGAGCGCCATGAGGCACCCCAACTGATAGGCGGCACCGCTGACGCCGCCACCACCCAGGACAATGCCCACTCGACTCACGTCCGAGAGGGTAGCTCCGGGCCGAACGACACCGTGTCAGTCTGTAGCCTCACGCCAACGACGTCGGGAGACATGTGACCCCCACCCCCGTCCCGGGCGACCTCCAGATCGCTCGAGCCGCCACCATCGCCCCGATCCTCGAGGTCGCGGCCACGTACGGCCTCACCGCCGACGACCTCATCCCCCACGGCGCCACCAAGGCCAAGGTGCACCTCGACGTCATGCGCCGGCTGGGCGAACGGCCTCGCGGCAAGTACATCGACGTCACCGCCATCACACCGACCCCGCTGGGTGAAGGCAAGACCACCACGACCGTCGGCCTCGTCCAGGGCCTGGCCCGGATCGGCCGGTCCGCCATCGCCTGCATCCGGCAGCCGTCCATGGGCCCAACCTTCGGCATCAAGGGCGGTGCGGCAGGCGGCGGCTACAGCCAAGTCGTGCCGATGGACGAGTTCAACCTCCACCTCACCGGTGACATCCACGCCATCTCGGTCGCCCACAACCTGGTGGCGGCGGCCATTGACGCCCGCTGGTACCACGAACGGCGCCTCACCGACAAGGAGCTCAAGGCCATCGGCCTCCGCCGCCTCGACATCGACGTGTTCAAGGTGGAGTGGCGCCGGGTGGTGGACGTCAACGACCGGGCCCTGCGCAAGATCATCGTCGGGCTCGGTGGATCCCTCGACGGCCGACCCCGCGAGACCGGGTACGACATCTCGGTCGCGTCGGAACTCATGGCCATCCTGGCGCTCGTCGACGGGATCGACCACCGCACGGCGTTGCGCAACCTCCGCGAGCGCGTGGGACGGGTCGTGGCCGCCTGGTCGAAGGCCGGCACGCCGGTGACCCTCGAGGACCTCGGCGTGGCAGGGGCCGTCACGGTGCTCATGCGCGAAGCCCTCCATCCCACCATCATGCAGACGCTCGAGGGCCAGTTGGCGTTCGTCCACGCCGGGCCGTTCGCCAACATCGCCCACGGCAACAGCTCGATCCTCGCCGACCGGGTCGCC
>JBFKVA010000084.1:0-9253 GCA_041635475.1 Acidimicrobiia bacterium
CGAGACGAGCTCGGGGGGAACGTCGTGGCGGGGGGCGGTCATGACGAGCGTTCGCTCGGCGTCGAACGTAGCCGTGAGTTCCTTGACCCGGCGCACCACCGTCTGGTCGGCAAGAGCGTGATGCCCGTCCGCCAGGACGAAGACCCCGGGCCCGGGAAGCGAACCGATGGCCGACAGGGCTTGGTGCACGGTGTCCGTCCCGTACTGAGGCGACCCCCCGTCGCGGGTCAAGCCCCGGGCCGTGGACCACGTCCACACGGGGTAGCCCCTCATCTCGGCTTGGTGGCGGATGAGGGCCAGCGACCTGTCCTCCTCGTTGGTCTCCACGAGCACGAGGGCACACGATGCGTCGAGAAGGACGCCGAAGTCCTGTGCGTTGTCCACGGGGGGAGGGTACCTGTCGCCGGAACGGCGGCGTCTACGAGGTAGCGGGCCCTGGCCTCGTAGGGTGCTCCGGTCAGCGACGAGGAGGCAACCAATGCTCAAGGAGTTCAAGTCATTCGTCATGCGAGGCAATCTCGTGGAGATCGCCGTCGCGTTTGTCATGGGCGCGGCGTTCACCCAGGTGGTCACGGCCTTCACGAGCCGGATCGTCTCACCGCTCATCGCCATGGTCTTCGGGGTTCCCGACCTGACAGGGCTGTGGATGTTCGGCGAGATCGACGAGGCGACCGGAATCGAAAGCGGGTCGGTGGGCGCGTTCGTCGAGGCCACCCTCGACTTCGTCATCGTGGCGTTCGTCATGTTCCTCGTCGTCAAGGCCTACAACCGGGCAACGGCCAGGGCGGAGGCAGAGGAGGATGCGGCGCCAGCTGAGCCGGCCGAAGAGACCGTCCTGCTCAGGGAGATCAGGGATTCGCTGCGTCGGACCTGACCCGAACGATCCACTTGCCGATCACCTCTCGGTCGGCGAACGCGGCGTGGGCGCCGGGGAGATCGTCGAACTCGATCGTACGGCTCACGAGGTCGTCGAGGACCTCGTCGGCCCATAGCTCGGCAAGATCGGCGTTCGCCTCGGCTGCCAGGTCGGGGAGTTCCCTGACGTACCGGCCCATGTCGACCCCGATGAGCGAAACCCCCTTGACGAGGGCGAGGTTCATGGGGATGGACGGAACGGAGCCAGAGGCGAAGCCGACGATGAGGAGCCGACCCAGGAAGGCGGCGCTGCGGATCGCCTCGCGGAAGTGGTCGCCCCCGACGGGGTCGAAGATGACATCTGCCCCGACTCCTCCCGTGATGTCCCGGACCCGATCGGCGAGGGGTTCGACGTCGTAGCGGATGACGTCGTGGGCCCCCAGGCCCCGGGCGGCGAAGGCCTTCACGTCGGTGGACGTGGCCGCGATGACGTGGGCTCCGAGGGCCCGGCCGAGGGCGACGGCCGCTTGACCGACGCCTCCGGACGCCCCGAGCACGAGCAGGGTCTCACCCTTGGCCAAGTATCCCCGATCCACGAGGGCATGGTGGGCTGTCGTGTACGGAACGAACCATCCGGCGGCCGCCTCGAACGACATGGCCGGCGGGAGGAGGAACGTCCACGCGGCCTTGACCGCTCGCCGCTCGGCGAATGCACCCCCCACGTCGAGCGAGACGACGCGATCACCGACTGCGCGGCTCTCCACCGCCGATCCGGTCTCGACGACGGTGCCCGCGGCCTCAAACCCGAGGGCGAACGGCGGTCGGGGAGCGACCTGGTAGCTCCCGTCGGCGACGAGGAGGTCTGCGAAGTTGAGCCCGGCCGCCGCGACCTCGATGATGACGTCGTCGGGGCCGCACTCGGGCTCCGGGAGGTCGCCGAGGCGGGGAGGAGCGCCGGTCTCTTCGCACAGGAATGCCCGCATCCGGCGAGCGTACCCGTTCGTGGCCGGCCGGTCAGGACGGGCGGGGACCTACCCATTGCGCCGGGCGATCTCCTCCTGGAGGGCACGAAGAATCGGGAGCACCGCCCGGTCCTTGGGGCGATCAGCAGTGGCTTTCGATCGGATGATGTCACTCAGGGCGGCGACTCGTACTGCTACGCCTCCAAGATCCATGACCACGGCCGACTTGGCGAGAGAGGCGTAGTCGTCGAGTGCTGGCGGTGCGAACGTGAGGTCGAGGTCGCCGCATCGGGTTGTCATGTTGAGCATCGAGACGGATCCCAGCAAGGCTGGATGGGGGTCGAAGGCGACGCCGTCGGGTGAGTCCTCCGATCGGATGCGGGCCTCGAGGTCGAGCAGTGCGGACCGGAGCCTCGCCAGGTTGGTCGGCTCATGGTGTGCGCAGATGTCCGCATCGTTGGTGAGGACGGTGGACCCGTGGAGCACCGCGGCCAGCCCGCCGATCAGCACATAGTCGACATCATGATCATCCAGGACCTTGAACAGGCACTCGGGGTCAAGTGGCTTGGGCATCGACCACGCTCGCCGTGGCTCGGATCCGGCTCACGTTGACGACCGAGGCCAAACGCTCGAGCGGTGTCATGGCCAGTTGTTGGCGGATCTGGGCCCGGTCGACGTCGTCGTCCACCTCCAGTGTCAGTCGTTTTCCGCAGGCGGCGAAGATGGCGAAAAGGGTGCGCAGTCGTGGTTCGTCGTGCCCTCGCTCCCAGCGGGAAACCGCGGACTGGGTGGTGCCGATCCGGTCGGCCAACTGGCCCTGGCTGAGACCGGCCGCCGCTCGGGCCCGGGCGATGGTCGGACCGAGGTCGGTTCGTTCCACGGATGTCATGGACAACAGCATAGCAGTATCACTATACAAGAATAGCGAAATCGCTATAGCCGTCCGGGGATGGCGATCTTCCGCTCGATCCCACTCAGCACAAAACTGAGAACGGCGGTGATGGCGACGTACGCCACCATGAGGATGACGAACGACTCGAAGAACCGGAAACTGCTCCCCGAGTAGAGCCGGGCCTCCTGGGTCATCTCGTTGACGGCCAGGACGCTCACGAGGGAGGTGTCCTTGAAGAGGGCGATGAGGTCGTTGGCAAAGGCAGGAAACACGTTGCGGAGGGCTTGAGGTAGGACGACTCGGCGCGTGACCTGACGGCGGTGGAGCCCGACCGAAAGCCCGGCTTCCACCTGGCCTCGGTCGACGGACTGGATCCCGGCGCGGACGACCTCGGCGATGAATGCCGCGTAGAAGAGGCTGAGGGAGATGGTGGCCCGGGCCTCCATCCCGACCGAGCGGGTGGGGATCCCCAGGGCGCGTGCCGTGTCGGGGATGATCGAGAGTGCGATGAAGAAGATGAACACGATGACGGGTACGCCACGGACGAACTCCACGTAGTAAGCAGAGATGTTCGAGATCCACTTGTTCTTGGAGACCCGACCAAGGCCGATGAAGAGGCCGAGGCCGTTGGCGGCGACGAACGCGATCCCGGTGATGCGCAGCGTGCGGAGGATGCCTTGGGGGACGATCTCGTCGTAGGCCTCGCGGAAGTTGGGGCTGATGACCACGAGCACGGCCATGCCGAGGACGGTGGCCACCATCGCCCACTGCCACGGTTCGAGGCGGAGACGGCCGGTCTTGGACCGCTTGGGGGGAGCGATGAGATGATCGACCGTGAGACTGACATGTCCGCCACCCGCCATCCGGACAGCGTAGCCACGAGAGAGGGGGCCGGCTCAAGCCGACCCCCTCTCGGACGAACTGATGTGTGGTCAGCCCTCGATGTCGTCGTACGTGATCGTGAACGAATCGGTGAAGTACTTGAAGCCGAGGTCCTCGAGGGTCCCGTTGGCTTTGAGTTCTGCCAGGGCCTGGTTGACCGGGTCGACCAGTTCCGAACCAGTCGGGAATATGAACCCGAGGGGATCGGACTGGAGAGCGCCGTCAGCGGTCTTCACCGAGTCGGCGTTCTCGCCCACGTAGCCGAGCCCGGCTGCGTCGTCGATGATCACCGCATCGACATCGCCCGTGATGAGTGCCTGGATGGCCAACCCGAACTGGTCGAACGCCTTGACCCGCGACTCGTCTACGAGTGAGATCGCCAACTCGTAGTTCGTCGTCCCGACCTGTGTCCCGATGAGGGCGTCGGGATCATTGAGGACGTCGTCGGCGGTCGTATACCGGGCGTCATCGATGCCGATGATGAGCTTCTGCTGAACGGTCATGTACGGGTCCGAGAAGTCGGCGATCTCGTCCCTTTCGGCGGTGATGGAGATGCCGTCGGCTGCGGTGTCGAGCTCCCCGTTGGCCACCTGGTCGATCACGGCGGGCCATCCTGCCTGGACGAAGACGGGAACGCAGTTGAGGAGATCGCAGATCGCCCGCCACGTGTCGTAGTCCCAGCCCTGTCCCTCGGTCTCGCCGACCGGGATGTAGTTGAACGGCAGATAGGCGTTCTCGACGCCGATCGTGACCTCGCGACCCCCGAGGTCGGGAAGGCCCGAGTCACCGGTGCCGGCGGCCTCGGTGGTCGTCGTGTCGCCCGCGCAGGCCGTGAGGGCCAGCAGGAGCGCGCCGACGAGGGCGATGAAGCGCATCGTGCGTGTCATGTGGTGTTCTCCTCCAGAGTGAACAGCAAGAGGATAGGCCGCAGTCGCAGAATCGCCACCGGGAATGTGTCAGAAGCCGCGCATCGTCGTGCTGCGGAGGACGATCTCGTACGAGGGTTCCTCTTGGGCCTGGGCGAGGTACTGGACCCGCTGACGGATCTTGTCGAGGCGGCCGGAGAGGCGTTCGTTCTCCCTGCGCAGTTCCTCGACCTCCTCCCGAAGCTCGAGCACGAGCCGGATTCCCTCCAGGTTCAGCCCTTGCTCGGACAGCTCCTGGATGACCGCCAGGCGCTCGATGTCCTCCTGGCTGTACCGACGTGTGCCGCCCGGCGTGCGGAACGGTTCGAGGAGCCCCCGTCGTTCGTAGATACGGAGCGTCTGGGGGTGCATGCCGGCCAGCTCGGCGGCCACCGAGATGACGAACAGGGCTTGGGTGTTGGCGTCACTCATCTTCGTCCTCCATGGTCTCGGGATTGCCGACTCCGGTGAGGGCGGCGTAGTCCTCCAAGGCCTTCCTGGCCTTGCGGGTCAGTTTGTGCGGAACGACGAGATCCACCGTGACGAGTAGGTCGCCGTTGCGTCCCTTGGATCGCTCCACGCCTCGCCCCTTCACCCGGAAGGTCTGTCCCGGCTGGGTCCCAGCTGGGATGCGGAGCCGGACCGGCTCGTCGAGCGTGGGGACCTCGACCTCGGTGCCCAGCGCGGCATCGGGGAATGCCAGCGGGATCCGGAGTGTGATGTGGTCGCCCTTGCGTGAGAAGACTGGATGGGGACGCACCTTGACCGAGATGTGCAGGTCCCCGGAGGGCCCTCCGTCTGTGCCGGGTCCACCTTTGCCGCGGGCGCGGATCGTGGCACCATCGTGGACACCAGCCGGCACCTTGACGGTGATCGTCCGCTGCCGCCGCTCGGACCCCGATCCCCGACACGTCGCACAAGGATGAGGTATCGACTGGCCGGTTCCACCGCATTGGGGACACGGCTGGGCGAACGAGAAGAACCCCTGGTTGGAGGTGACCTGTCCCGCCCCACTGCAGGTCGGGCAGACGGTTTTGGAGGTCCCCGGCTCGGCACCGGCGCCCCCACACCGCGAGCAGGCGGCGTCGCCGGTGAGGCGGATCGACGTTTCGGTGCCGCGGACGGCCTCCTCGAACCCGATCGTGATGGACGTCGTCAGGTCACGGCCCTTGCGCGGCCCTCGCTGGCGACCGCCGCCCCGGAAGAGGTCGCCGAACCCGCCCATGCCACCGAACAGATCGCCGAGGTCCTCCATGCGGACCCGCTGTCCGCCGCTTGCCCCGCCGAAGCCCCCGAACCCGTCCGAGAACGCCCCGGACCCCACGAGGCGGCGGACTTCGTCGTACTCCTTGCGTCGGTCGTCGTCCGAGAGCACGGAGTACGCCTCGGAGATCTCCTTGAAGCGGTCCTCGGCCGCGGTGTCCCCGGGGTTGGTGTCGGGGTGGAACTTCTGGGCGAGCTTGCGGTAGGCGCGCCGGATCTCATCCTTGGCGGCCCCGTGGGGGACGCCGAGCGCCTCGTAGTAGTCGGTCTCGACCCAGGCCCGGTTCATGCGTCCTCCGCCACCTCCTGGGACGACGGCCCGACGACCACGGTGGCGGGGCGCAGCACCCGGTCCCTGAGCCGAAAGCCGCGTCGCACCTGGTGGACGACGACGAGGGCGTCACCCTCGCCGGTGGCCGAGATCGCCTCATGGAGCGAGGGGTCAAAGGTGGCACCCTCGGCGTCGATGGGCGTGAGGCCCTCAGACCCCAGGACGTCCCACAGCTGGTCGTAGGTCTGCCGGAGACCCGCCAGGAGCTGACGCTCGGCCTCGGTTTCCGCCGTCGACACCAGGGCGGCGTCGAAGGAGTCGAGGACGGGGAGGAGCTTGCGCATGAGCCCCTCGGTCGCCTGCTGGATGAACGTCACCCGGTCTCGCACCGACCGCTTGCGTACGTTGTCCATCTCGGCCAGGGCTCGGAGGTGTCCGTCCCGCTGCTCGGCGCTCTCCCGCAACGAGCCGTCGAGCTCACGCAGGAGCGCCTCGATCGCCGCTTCGGGATCGTCGGGCAGGTCGAGGCCGAGCTCCGCGGCCGTGGGGGCCGGAGCCTCCATGACCTCGGGCTCGTCCGTGCCGTCGGGCACGCTGTCACCGTTCATGGCCATGCTCTAGGCCTCGTCGTCGACGATTTCGGCCTCGACGATGTCTTCGTCCTCGTCACCGTCCTGCCCGCTCGCTTCGCCTGCCTCGGACTGCTCCTGGGCGGCTTGGGCGTAGAGACGCTGGGCGAGGGCCTGGGACGCGGTGATCGTGGCATCCATCTTGGCGCGGATGGCCTCGACGGTCGCGTCGGGGAGCTCGAGTTCGGCCTTGAGTTCGTCCATGGCGGCGGTGATCGAGTCCCGCTCGTCGTCGATGAGCTGCTCCTCCTGTTCCCTGAGGAGCGTTTCGGTCTGGTACACGAGCTGATCCGCCTGGTTGCGGGTCTCGACGAGCTCGCGGCGAGCGGCGTCCTCCTCGGCGTACTGCTCGGCGTCGCGGACCATCCGGTCGATGTCGTCCTGGGCGAGGGCCGTCCCACCCGTGATGGTCATGGCCTGTTCCTTGGAGGTCGCCCGGTCCTTGGCAGACACGTTGACGATGCCGTTGGCGTCGATGTCGAACGTCACCTCGATCTGGGGGATGCCCATCGGGGCCGGGGGAATGCCGGTGAGGCGGAACTTGCCGAGGCTCTTGTTGTCGTTGGCCATGGCCCGCTCCCCCTGGAGAACGTGGATCTCGACCTCGGGCTGGTTGTTCTCGGCGGTCGTGAACACCTCCGACTTGCGGGTCGGGATCGTCGTGTTGCGCTCGATCATGCGGGTCATGACGCCGCCCTTGGTCTCGATGCCCAGCGTCAGGGGGGTGACGTCGAGGAGGAGGACGTCCTTCACGTCGCCCTTGAGCACGCCGGCCTGGATGGCGGCACCGGCGGCAACCGCCTCGTCGGGATTGACGCCCTTGTGGGCTTCCTTGCCGGTGAACTCGCGGACGAGCGAAGCCACGGCCGGCATCCGGGTGGAGCCACCGACGAGGACGACGTCGTCGATGTTGGCGACGTCGACGCCGGCGTCCTTGATGACCTGCTTGAACGGCGCCTTCGTGCGCTCGAGGAGGTGGGCCGTGACCTTGAGGAACTCGGCCCGGGTCAGCTTGCGCTGGAGGTGGAGGGGCCCGGCACTCGTGGCGGTGATGAACGGGAGGTTCACCTCGGTCTCCATGACGGAGGACAGCTCGATCTTGGCCTTCTCCGCTGCCTCCTTGAGGCGTTGATGGGCCATGCGGTCCGAGGAGAGGTCGACGCCATGCTCGTTCTTGAAGCCCTCGACCAGCCAGTCGATGACCGCTTCATCCCAGTCGTCGCCGCCCAGTTGGGTGTCGCCGGCGGTTGCCTTCACCTCGAAGACCCCGTCACCGATCTCGAGGAGGGACACATCGAACGTACCGCCCCCGAGGTCGTACACGAGGATGGTGTGGTCGTGCACCTTGTCGAGGCCGTAGGCGAGGGAGGCGGCGGTCGGCTCGTTGATGATGCGGAGGACCTCCAGCCCGGCGATCTGGCCGGCTTCCTTGGTCGCCTGCCGCTGCGCGTCGTTGAAGTAGGCGGGGACCGTGATGACGGCCTGGGTGACCTCGTCACCGAGGTAGGCCTCGGCGTCCCGCTTGAGCTTCATGAGGATGCGGGCTGACACCTCCTGGGCGGTGTAGGCCTTGCCCGAGATCTCCTGCGTCCAGTTGGAACCCATGTGCCGCTTCACCGACCGGATCGTGGCGTCGGGATTGGTGATCGCCTGCCGTTTGGCGACCTCACCGACGAGTACCTCGTCGCCCTTGAACGCAACGATCGAGGGCGTCGTGCGCCCACCCTCGGAGTTCGGGATGATCGTGGGTTCGCCACCCTCGAGGATGGCGACAACCGAGTTGGTCGTGCCGAGATCGATTCCGACTGCTTTGGCCATGGGTGGAGCTCCTCGTTTGAACCGGTGAGTTGACGACTCAACTATAACCTGAGTCGACTCATATCAGATCCTATTCCTACGGCGCCCGCGGCATCGTGCCATTGACCTCTCGCGCCCGTTCCGTACGCTGTCCAACCCATGGGCACGGTCACACAGGCGTTCGGCGCGGGTCGGCGTGAGAACCACGACGCTTCGGGGTTCTACGCCCGATTCACCCGTCCGGCGATCTCCGACGACGCCGAGGTGGCGCCTCCCGCCGTCCGCGACCGCATCTTCCACGCCCACGCCGCCACGATGACCGACGCCCAGGTGGCCGACAACTCCGTGGCCCTCGTCGTGACGTCCCCGCCGTACTTCGTGGGCAAGGATTACGAGGCCGACCTCGGCAAGGGGCACGTCCCGTCCACGTACCTGGAGTACCTGGAAGGGATGCGCGACGTCTTCGATGCGTGTGTCCGCAAACTGGAGCCCGGGGGACGAATCGCCGTCAACGTCGCCAACCTCGGCCGCAAGCCGTACCGCAGCCTGGCGGCCGACGTGATTGCCATCCTCCAGGACGACCTCGGCCTGCTCCTGCGGGGCGAGATCATCTGGCAGAAGGCCCGCGGGGCCGGCGGATCCTGCGCTTGGGGATCCTTCCAGAGCCCCGCCAACCCGGTCCTGCGAGATCTCACCGAGCGGGTCATCGTCGCCTCCAAGGGGCGGTTCGACCGGGCGATCCCGCGCAAGCAGCGAGCCCGCCAGGGCCTTCCCTCGGAGGTGAGTGTCTCGGTCGA
>JBFKVA010000085.1:0-9243 GCA_041635475.1 Acidimicrobiia bacterium
GAGGACGGCGTGACGGTGCTGTGCTCCCTCCACTTCCTCGACCTCGTCCACCGCTACGCCGATCGGGCCATAGCGCTCAACGACGGCCTTCTCGTGTTCGAGGGCTCGCCCGAGGAGATCGATGACGCCAAGTTCGAGGAGATCTACGGTCAGGAGGCCGAGCGTGTCGGTTGAGAAGCGCTCGGTGTGGCGGATCCTCCGCTTCCCGATCATCATGATCCTCGCCGTCGTGGTCTACGGCTACACCTTCGAGGTCACGAAGGTCAACCTCGACGAGATCCGATCCGAGACCCGCCAGGAGCAGCTGACCCGCGTCATCCGGGAGCTGGCCCGCCCCCGGCTGCTGACGTATGAGCGCATCGACACGCCAACCGAGCTCCCGTTCGCCATGCCATGCGGACCTGAACTCGAGTTGCCCGAGTACGGCCCCGATGATCGCCAGCTCATCATCGAGCCTTCGTGCGGGGATCCCGGCGTGGTCATCCACGTCCGGGGCATCAACTTCAGCCCGAACGCCCGGGGCACCATCTACCAGGTACCGCCATCGGGTGACATCCAGCTCCGGCTCGAGGACTTCATAGCGGACGATGTCGGCGAGTTCGAGTTCACACTCAACACGCGGGAGCGCCCGGCCGACGAAGCCCAGTTGATCAGGGCCGTCACCAAGGAGCCGATCGGGTCGGTCTTCAACCCGGTGCAGGTGGAAACCGAGGAGGGGACGGTTCGATCCCCCCGAATCTCGGATGCCAGCTACGACACGTGGGACAAGATCGTCGAGACGGTCCTCATGGCGTTCCTCGCCACCACCCTCGGCGTCCTGCTGGCGGTGCCCCTCAGCTTCACCGCTGCCCGCAACATCATGAAGGACATCACGACGACCTCGCTCCGGCTCGGCCTCCAGATCCTGGCGCTGCCGGTGGGGGCGGTTGCCGGTGTTGTCGTCGCCCGCTGGATGCAGGACGCCTCCACGCTGCTCACCGACGACGCCCTGGCCGTCGTGGCCGGCTTGGTGGTGGTGCCGATCCTCATCGCGTTCATCCTTCGTCGAGCGTTCCCGGCCATCGACGACGGTCCGGTGTCTCCAGCTGAGCGGGCCACCCGCATCGGCCTCATGGTGGTCAGCGCCGCTGGGGCGATCTTCGTGCTGTTCCTGCTGGCTGATCTCCTCACTGACTTCGGGAGGTGGGCGATCCCCAGGCTGGACCGGTTCGACTTCATCGCCGGGTTCGTGGCGGCCCTCGGTGACATCCTTGCCGCCATCATCACGCTTCTCACGGCGTTCATCACCGCCGGTGTCGCGGTTCAGTTGGCGGGCAGGTTCGTCCGGTTCCTTCGCCGGGTGGTGCCCGATGCCGGGCGACGGGCCCTGTCCGTCCCGGTGGCAGGGTTGGCAGGGGCCGTGCTCATGGCCATCCTCGGTCAAGGGGTTGGGTGGCTCTACCAGCTGAACGATCCGATCAAGACCACGTGGGGACCGGCGATCACAGGGGCGGTGATCGGGCTCTTCTTCGCTATCCGCTCCCTCCGCAAGGACAAGATCGGCGTCGGACTGGGGCTCTACTACGTGGCCCGGACGATCTTCAACGCCATGCGGTCGGTCGAGCCCCTCATCATGGTGATCGTGTTCGCGGTCTGGGTGGGCCTGGGCCCGTTCGCCGGATCGCTGGCACTGGCCACCCACACCGTGGCCGCGCTGGCCAAGCTGTACTCGGAGCAGGTCGAGAGCATCCTCCCCGGCCCGGTCGAGGCGGTCAAGGCATCGGGGGCGACCCGCATGCAGACCGTCGTCTACGCCGTGCTTCCCCAGGTCATCCCGCCGTACATCTCCTTCACGCTCTACCGCTGGGACATCAACGTGCGCATGTCCACGATCATCGGGTTCGCCGGCGGCGGTGGCATCGGCCTGGTCCTCCAGCAGAACATTCGGCTCCTCAACTACCGGGCCGCATCGGTCAACATGCTCGCCATCGCCATCGTCGTGGCGACCATGGATTACCTCTCGGCCCGCATCAGGGAGCGGATTGTCTGAGTTGCGGATCGTGCGGCGGCGTGAGAGGGAGCTCCTCGAACGGGATCACCTCTCTCCGTTGGCGACCCGGGCCGCTGAGTCCCGAGGTCGAGCGGTGGCCGAAGATCCCGACGAGTTCCGGACGTCGTTCCAGCGGGACCGCGACCGCATCCTCCACACGAAGGCCTTTCGACGCCTCAAGCACAAGACCCAGGTGTTCATGAACCCCGATGGCGACCACTACGTCACCCGGCTTACGCACACGATGCAGGTCACCCAGATCGGAAGGGCGATGGCAGCCGGCCTGGGGCTCAACGAGGACCTGACCGAGGCGATCTGCCTCGCCCACGACGTCGGTCACTCACCGTTCGGGCACACCGGCGAGGACGCCCTGAGCGAGTTCGTGGAAGGCGAGTGGCTCCACTCCGCCCACGGAGTCCGGTTGCTTTCGGTGCTGGAGCCGCTCAACCTGAGCTGGGAGGTCCTCGACGGGGTGCGATCGCACACCTGGAAGGTCGAGCCGCCGCCGGCCACCCCGGAAGGTTCCCTGTGTCGATTCGCCGATCGGATCGCCTACCTGACCCACGATGTCGACGACGCCCTGAGGGGCGGGGTGATCACGCGGGCACAGATCCCCATGGGGGCCGTGGCGGTGTTCGGTGAGCCGGGAACCGAGTGGATCGGCACGATGATTCGCGGCGTGGTGGAGGAATCGGCGGCCAAGGGGACGGTTTCCATGGCCCCTGACGTGCTGGAGGCCATGCACGAACTTCGGGAATACATGTTCGAGCACGTGTACCTGCGCCCGGAGGTCACGCCCGAGAAGGAGTTCGCGATGCGGGTCGTGCGGGAGTTGGTCGAGTACTACCTCGAACACCCCGATGAGCTGCCGGAAGGCTTTCTGCGTGACGGGGACGACCTACTCATGAACGTCATCGACTTCGTGGCCGGGATGACCGACCGGTTCGCCCTTCGTCTCTTCGATCGGTTGCCGCACCCGTCGCCCCCCGATCGAGGGGCGACAGCCGACCTCATGGGCCGGCTCCACGAAGGCCTTTCCTGAACGTCGCTCGTTGGGGTCGCGTGAGCGGACGTGCTGGTCAGATGACCCGAGATCGGTCTTGACCCGCCCGCTCCCAGAGCCGCTCCCCGATGAGGACGCCGATTCCGACGGTGAGGGCGACGTCCGCCAGGTTGACGATGGCCACAGGGGTCTCGAGGAAGTCGAGGACCTCCCCGTGGAAGAAGCGGTCCAGGAGGTTCCCGATCGCCCCCCCAACGACGAGCGCGGCCGTCCAGGGAGGGTGGCGCCGCCCGGCTCTTGACGAGAAGTAGATCAGCGCACAGATGAGGAGCGCCGTCGCCAGGACCTCCAACCGGCCATCACCGCCCGCCATGATTCCGAGAAGGGCGTCAGGGTTGGCCACGGGATGGATCCATGACGGGCGGCAGGTGGGTGACAGGCTGCGCGCCACGGCCTTGGACGCCTGATCGACGGTGACCGTGGCGGCGGTCCACGAGACGGATTGGGCTGGTCTTGTCATGCTGTCTCTCCCGGGTCGGGGGTGCCCGGGCGGCACCCCCGACCGATCGACTACGGGCGTCCGCGGCCGGCTGCTTCGACGATCAAGAAGACCGCACCGCCGGCCGCCACGCATCCCTTCACGAGCAGGGTGCGAAGACGAGCCATGCCATTCACCTCCTTTCTCTCAGGTGCCCACTCTCGGACGGACTCCCTTCAGGGCGGCTTCAGATCGCCAACGCGGATCGTTTGGCGGGTTGCAGGCGCGTTGAAGGGGGTGTGGCTGATCGTGGGGTCGAGCATCAGAAGCGAAAGGAGTGCTCATGTTGTCCAGAATCCTCGTTGCGGCCGCCCTCATGACGGTCGCCGTCATCGGCCCAGCCCTCGAAGCCGAAGCAGCGGTCGGCGGAGACGCGGTCTCCGTGGTGTGCCCCATCGACCGAGTCAGCCCTGTCCAGGTCCTCAACTACGTCTGGGCCGGCCAGCAGTCCGAGTCCATCAGCGCCTGGTACCGGTTCGAGAACGTCCGCACAAGGGAGGTACTGGACTCCGGGTGGATCACCTCGACCGTTGCCGCGGGCCGCACCTTGCCCAAGGCGTCGTTCTTCGTTCCTCCGGGGAGCTACCGGGTACACGTCTGGTACTACACCGCGACGTCCGGGGTGGTCGGGGTGCCGAGCGTCCACTACCGCACGAGTGGGTTTGGCCCGACGTCGAACTGCTTCGTTCCCTAGGCCGGGTCCCGGGACCGGAGAGGCTTTGGCGAGTCGAAACCCGTCTGAAAGCCCCGTCACCGAAAGTTCGTATGACCACCGGAGACACCGGTGGAAAGCAAAAGGAGAACCACCATGTCCACCACCCTCACCACCACCAAGAAGGCCCTGGTCACCTTCATGGCCGTCGCCGTCCTGGTCACCGGACTCCCTGCCGCCGCCCAGGCACAGGTCTCCGGGGGCGCCTACCGCCACGAAGTGCGCTGCAACTCCTACTCGGGAGCCGGTGCCCTTGACACGAACTTCCTCCCGGGCGCCAAGCCGGGAGCCCTCATGGCGGCTTCCGTGCTGCGCTGGGACCCCGCCAATCCGGCCGCCGGGTGGCAACTCCACGACGCAGTGGCAGACGTGAGCGGGTTCCAGGCCTTCAAGTACACGTACTTCAACGGCTCGACCTGGGAAGCCGTGCCCGGATATGGCGACCCGATGTGGCAGTCGTACCGGGTCTTCTCGATGATGCTGGGGGTTCGCAAGGCAAACACCATGCAAGCTGTTTCCGGGTTCACACTCCCACGGGGCTCGTACTACGCCCTCCGTGTCTGGATCAAGAACCCCGGTTCGGGCTGGTCGGAGTGGACCTCCTCCCTCGTTCACACGGGTGCCACCGTGGGGACGGTGGGATCGGCAGACGGGACCTACTGCTACATCGGATGAACGTCCATCCGTCGACCCGAGAAGCGCTCCCCGGGGTCTCCTGGGGAGCGCTTCTCGCGTACGCTGCCCGGAGCCCGGGAGGAGCGCGTGGAGATCGACATCGAAGGCATTGAGCCCGGTCCGTTCGTCGGCCGCGGCAGCCACGGCGTCGTGTATCGGTCGAAGGAGGCGGCCCTCGACCGGACGGTGGCGGTGAAGGTCGTCGGCCTCCCCGATGAAGCGGCCCGGGGGCGGTTCTCGGACGAACAGGCCGCCATGGGACGCCTCTCGAACCACGCCGGGATCGTGACCGTCTACTCGAGCGGCGTGACCCCGGCCGGCGATGGCTACCTGGTGATGGAGTGGATGGCCGGCGGTTCGCTCCGGGAACGCATCGCCAGGGGCCCGCTCGGGTGGGAGGCGGCGGCCGCGATCGGGGTGAGACTGGCACATGCGCTTGCCGCCTCCCACGAGGCCGGAGTGGTCCACGGGGACGTCAAGCCGGCGAACGTGCTCTTTGGTGCCGACGACGCCCCCAAGCTCGCTGACTTCGGCTTGGCCCGGCTCGGCGAAGTCGATCGTCTCGAAGGGTTCACTGCCGCGTTCGCAGCCCCGGAGGTGCAGACGGGGAATCCGCCGACTCGGTCTTCGGATGTCTTCTCCCTCGGCCGCACGATCGCCGCCATGGCATGGGGAGTCTCGAGACGCCCCGGCGAGCCGCCAGCCGACACCGTTCCCGACGGACTGGTCGACCTGGTCAAGGCGGCGACGGCGTCGGACCCTTCCGTCCGGCCAACTGCAGCAGATCTCGCGATGGGTCTCGACGCGTTGTTGGCCGAGGAGACGGTTTCCGAGTTCCCTCTGGGCCACACACCGACCCGGCAGCGTTGGCTGGCATCCGTTGCCGTCGGGGGTGCACTGGCCGCGGCGGCCGTGTTCTTTGCCGCAACCGTCGCGTCATCCCCCACACCGGCGGATCGCAGTGGCCCTGAGGTCGCCCCGACAACGACCCGCCCGTCTGACGACGCTCCGGCAGCACCCCTCGCGGTCCCGTCGACAGCGTCGTCGACGTCCACGACGCTCCCCCTGTTCGCGGTCACAACGAAGGTCGTCGATGGGTTCGAAGTCACCTCCATGTCGGTGGGAGACGCCGTGCCGTGGTCGCCGGTCATCCTCGATGAGGTCGTCTACGTGGCCGTGGATTCGGTCCTTGTCGCACTCGACGCGGCATCAGCGGGTCCTGTCATGACGTGGGAACTGAGCGGGGAGGCCACGCATCCGCCCATGGCTCTCGGAGGGCGGATCTACCAGCCGGTCACGCGCACCGAGTGCTATGCCAATGGATGCTTCGACCAGGCGTACCTTGACGTGCTCGATGGCGGATCCGGGGTGATGACGGATCTCCGGCTTTCTGTCCAAGGACGTCCGGAGACCCCTGTCCCGATACCGACCGATCCATGGTGTGAGGTGGTGTCGCGGCGCAACACGTTGGACAACGGGGTGGATTGTTCGGTGGACCTCGGTGCGTTTCTGCTCTGGATCAGGGTGGGCGATGCGTTGGCGTTCGTCGCGACGGGCCAGACTCCGGGTGTGATCGCCCACCTCTATGAGGACTGGTACTCAGACCCCGTCGTGGGGGGAAGCGACGTCCTCGTCACGAGACCGGATCTTCACGCGTGTCTCGACGGCGCAACCGGGGAGGGTCCGGTCACGATCTCGCCGTCATGTGTGCGCGGTGACGTGACGAGCCTTCCCGCCGATCGTCTCCTCCTCAGGACCGGGCTCGGGGCCAGCTCGCTGGGCACCGTTCGGTTGACCGATCCGTACCAAGGTGAGGGACCCCAGACGTCGGGTCAGGGAATCGGGAACGGGTTTGTCGACTACTTCGGTGGCCGGGATGTCTCGTTCATCATCGTGGGCCGGGTCGCCGACCTGGGACCGATGGACCAGCTCTCGCGTCACCTCCACGTCGCTGCGGACGGTGCGGTCTGGGCGCTTTCTCATCGCTCCGAGGCCTTCCGCATCGACCTCTCCGATCTGCTGGCCGATCCGGAAGCCGCGATTCGGGTCGGTCCCTGTCCGACGGGCCGCGGCTTCACGGAGTGCGTCCGGGCCGATCGGGGCGCGACGGCGCTCATGGCAGGCGACACTCTGCTCATTCCCAACGCCGGTGACAACGCCGTTCACGGCCTCGACACTGCGACTGGTCGGGTCGGGTTCGTCGTGCCGATCGGCGGTGACCCGGGGACACCCGTCGCGTGGGCCGGGTTCCAGTGGGCGGCCGACACGGAGGGTGGGGCGGTGGTCAGGCTGGATGGAGAGCCTGTTCGCGTGCGGATCGTGTGCGGTCAGGCTGCCTGCCCGCCCTCACCCGAGGCGCAGCTATGGGAGCACCGCCCGTTGGGCTCGGATCACGGCCTCTGGATCCCGTGGTTCGGGTACCTGGTCCGGGTCGCCGATCAGCCGTGAGGCTTGACGCGTACGAGTTCACCGCCAGATCCGATCCAGACCTCGCCCTCCCCGAGTACCGGCAGGCCGGTGAGGCCGGGCCAGGTGAGGACCGTGACCGGGACACCGGCAGAATCCACCGCGAGGAGGCTTCCGCTCGCCTCGTCGATGAGCCACACGAGCTCGCCGTCGGATCCAAGGGGTCCGATGTCGCCGAGCCCGGACGCCCAGGCTACGAGAGACCAGGAGCCATCCGACCCTCTTGCTAGCCGGTGGAGCGTGCCCTGCGCGGTCCCGATGAAGGCGGCGTCCCCCAGCATGACGACCGAGGACGGCCACCCCTCGATGACGCCACCGACTTGGTCGACGGCGCCCGTGCCGGGATCCGCGAGGTAGGCCCAGGCGTTCTCGCCAAGGCTCACGATGAGAAACCGCCCGTCGGGCAGGGCGACCGGAGGAAGGGTCGCGGTCCCGATCGGCAACTCAAGCTCGGCCTCCTCGGGTTCATTGCCGAAGGGAAGACGGGCGAGGTCGGTGCACGCCGAGCAGCGATCGGACTGGCCGACGATCCAGACGTCTGTCTCGGTGACCAGCGGGGGAGCGATCGTGCCACGGAATCCGGGGATGCTGACACCTTCGTGGAGCCAGAAGTACTCGGTGGTGAGGCGGGTCGCGTCGAGCTTCACGACGACGCCGGTACGTCCTGTGGAGACCCATACCGCTCCGTGGCCGGCGACGATGGCCTGCGCCGAGAAGCCGTCGATCGGGGACTCGACCTCGAGCTCGCCGAGTTCGAGGTCCACCGTGTCGGTCACGGCACGCGTCTCCCGATCGACGCGCGACACGGTGCCGTCGACCACGTTGAAGACCCAGACGGCGTCGTCCGTCACCGCCGGTCCTCGCGGACGGTTGCCCACCTTGACCACGTCCGTCACGGCGCCGGAAGCTCGGCTGAGCCGGATGAGTGATCCCTCGCCGTCCAAGGTGTCGCGAACGGCCCACACCACGTCGGCGTCGAGCGCAGGCGGCTGGAGAAGTCCTCCGAGGGGAATGGCGAGGACCTCCGGGAGGGGGTAGGTGGTGGTGGTCGGGGTCGTGGTCGGTGCAGCGACCGGTGCGGGCGCCGTCGACCCGGCGGACGTGGACGGCGTCGTCGGGGTGGTGGCGGGTGCCACAGCGGTGGTCGGGCTGGACCCAGGATCCCCTCCGCCCTTGGCGATGGCCAGACCCGTCGCTGTCACCGCGATGGCTGCTGCCACCCAGGCTCCCGCGATCCACCGCTCGCGCCGAGGGCTGGCTCCCCTGGGGACGGGGATGCCGGCGGCTGCCCGGACTGCCGATGAGAACTCCTCGACCGTGCGCCAGCGGTCCTCGGGAGCCTTCGCCATCGCCCGCCGTACCGCGTCGGCCAGTTCGCTCGGCACCCCACCAATCGTTGGCACAGGGTCGGCGGCGATCCGCTCGAAGACCGACCGCGCGTCCCCGGGGGCGGCGGAGTAGGGAGCGGTCCCGGTCAGCATGGCGTGGAGGGTCGCCCCGAGCCCGTACACGTCGGAGGAGCGACTCCGTGTCCCTGAGTCGATTGCTTCCGGGCTTGCGTATGCCGGGCTCAATGCCGAGAGGACGCTCGGCTGGCCCTCCTCAAGCAGTGAGGCGAGTCCAAAGTCTGCAACGAATGGCCGATTGTCCGCATCGAGAAGGACATTCGACGGTTTGAGGTCGAGGTGGAGGACGTCCTCTCGGTGGGCGTGGGAGACAGCGTCCGCGATGGGGAGGAAGAGGTCGATGGCCTCCCGCCACGACAACGCGCCCCGTTCGGTGAGGTGTGCCTGCAGCGACCGCTCGAACAGCGGCATCAC
>JBFKVA010000086.1:0-9215 GCA_041635475.1 Acidimicrobiia bacterium
AGGAAGTGATCGATCGACTCACCCGGGTCGTAACCCGGCACCCGGGGTTGATCGAGAGGTGCGACTGGCGGTCAGGACCTTCGCTCGAGGTCGTCTCGTATCCCGATGAGGCGGTCGCGGACGCGGGGCCAGAGCATGCGGCGCACGAGCCACCCCAGCGGCCGGAGCCAACCCACGGCGACGAGGCTCTCCTGTTGGCGGAGGATCGTCACGTCGTCGCCGGGCATGATCTCGTAGGTGAGCGTGCCTTCCATGCTGCCGCCCTGGTACCGAACGGCCAGGAACCGGTCGGGTTCGACGGCGGTGACCTCGCTCCAGATGGTCATCGTGTGCAACGGACTCAGTCGCACGACCTCGCGCCAACGGGTCCCGACGCGGGTGGGTCCCGGAGGGATCTTCTCCATTTCGAGGACCGGGGTCCCGGGTTCGAGGGCGGCCTGGATGTCGGCCAGGAACGCAAAGACGTCGGCCGCGGGACGGGCGATTCGCACGGATTCGTCGAAGTCCATCCCGGCCCCCACGTCTCGTCCCACAAGGCTATCTCGGGGTGGTCGTGTCCCCCGCTGCAATCTGTGCGGTGCGATCGACGTTGTCCACCTATCCACCGTAGTAGGTAGACTGGTGGAATGGCACTCAGCGTGAAGAACGAGGAGGCGGACCGACTGGCACGTCAGCTGGCCGAGACCACCGGCGAGTCGATCACGGAGGCCGTCCTCGTGGCACTCCGCGAGCGCCTCGAACGCGAGAAACGGCAGCGGGGCGTGGGGCGCCGCTTGACGCGCATGGCCGAAGAGCTCGCCACCTACCCGGTGCTCGACCATCGGCCCGCCGACGAGATCCTCGGTTTCGACGAACGTGGGCTGCCGCGGTGAGCGGCGTCGTGGTCGACACTTCGGCGGCTGTCGCACTGCTCACCTGGGAACCGGCCGGGGCGACCGTGATCGACTGCCTTGACCGATCAGGAAGAGCGATCATGTCGGCCGCGTCGTTCGCGGAGCTGGGAATCGTCCTGGAGGCCCGCTTCGGTCCCGTCGGGGGAGCGGTTGCCGAGCGCTTCACCCTGGAGGGCGGAATCGAGATCGTGCCGGTGGACACCGAACAGGCCCGGCTGGCGATCGATGCGTGGCGTCGCTTCGGGAAGGGTCACCACCGGGCTGGCCTCAACTACGGGGACTGCTTCACGTACGCGCTCGCAGTCGCCACGCAACTGCCGGTGCTGTGTGTCGGCGACGACTTCACGCACAGCGACGTTGGGGTGGTGTCGCCGTAGTCAGGCCGCTGTCGGCTCACAGGGCGAGCAGGGCCGGCGCCAGGTCGGCCAGTGTGCTCATGAAGAACGCAGGGTCCTCGTTGCCGATGGCCTGCACGCAGACGTGGTCGGCCCCGGCGTCGAGGTGGGAACGCACCCGGGCGGCGACGTCATCGACCGAACCCCAGGCGATGGCGGCGTCGATGAGGCGATCCGAACCGGACCCCTCGACGTCGTCGTCGGTGAACCCCAGTCGCCTCCAGTTGTTGGCGTAGTTGGGGAGCGCCAGGTAGTGGACGGCCCATTCCCGCGCGGTGGCCCGGGCCGAGGCCGGGTCGGTGTCGAGCACGATCGACTGTTCGACAGCGAGCACGGGCTCGGGACCCAGCACCCGCCGGGCCCGCTCGGTGTGTTCGGGTGGGACGAAGTAGGTGTGGGCACCCAGGGACATCTCGGCCGAGAGTCCGAGCATCCGATCGCCGAGGGCGGCCAGCATGCGTTGGACCGGTTCCGCCGGTTGGGGATGGCGGGGCGCCGCCGCATCCATGGCCCCGAGGTAGGAGCGGGTTCGGGCCAGCGGCCGGTCCCAGTCGATACCGCGCCGCTCCGTCGTGTGCTCGTGGCCGACGCCGACACCGAGCACAAGGCGCCCGCCGTAGGCATCGGCGAGGAGGGTGGCTCCTGACTGGAGGACCTCGGGTGGGCGGGCGGTGAGGTTGGCGATCCCCGATGCCACCGTGAGCCGGTCCGTGGACGCCAGGAGGTACGACAGCAGGCCGATGATGTCGCGTGAACCTCCGCCTTCCGGTACCCAGAGTGACGGAACGCCGAGGGCCTCGACGCCGCGGGCGACCGCGGCGATCTCGGTGGCGTGCAGCGAATCGAAGGCGAACGTCCACGCGCCCACAGGGCCGAGCCGTTCCCGAAGCGAGTCGTGGACTGCAGTCACACACCGAATCTACCTTCCGGCCGCCGCCCGGCGTCGGTCGAGCTGCCCGGTCAAGCTATACTCATAGCACCATGGCACTTCCCTCACGGGCAACGCTCATCCTGAACGGTGCCGGGGTCACGGTCACGGCGGTGGCCGCCGAAGCAGGGATCGCCCAGCCCTCGGTGTCGGCCCAGTTGGCGGGGCGTCGTCTCCTCCAGGACAAGACGATCGAAGCGATCACCCGGCTGGCCGGCCGGTCGGTTGCCGATGAGATCCAAGCGGTCGCCGGCCGGGCCCGCTCCGCCTACCTCCTCGAGGTGCAGGCCGGCCGCATGTAGGCGGTCGAACGCTACGGGCAGGTGCGGCCCACCTGGACGTAGAAGCTGGAGGTCCCTGACCACGGGCCGTAGGAACCGAGGTCGTAGGTCCGGATCCTCCAGTAGTACCAGGTGCAGTTGGCGCTCACCGAGACGGAACTGGATCGGGAGTCGCCGGACGCCCACGTACTCTCCGGACGGAGGATCTCAGGCGTGCGCGACACCTGGATCTCGAACTCCTCGGGCTCCCGGCACCCGTTGTACGACCAGGAGACCGTGGGGAAGTAGGTGTCGGTGCCCGAGACACCGGCCGGCGACGGGACCCCCAGGCCGCACACCGTTGTCGTGGTCGTGGTCGTGGATGTCGTTGTCGTCGTGGTCGTGGTCGTGGTCGAGGTGGTGGAGGTCGTCGTGGACGTCGTGGACCGGGGCGTCGTCGTCGAGGTGGTCGAGGTCGTGGTCGGGGCGGTCTCGTCGCCCACCACGGTCACAATCACCGATCCCGGCTCGCCCCACTCGCCCTGGGTCGCCCCGAACACCTCCAGGAGGTAGGTGCCGGCCCCGGGCGGATTCCAGGAGAACTCGACGGTTTCCAGTGTCTCGCCCCCGGCCCCGTGGTTGGCCACGGTCTCCCCGTCGACGTCGAGGCGGACCTCGTCGACCCCCGAGGGGTGCGTGGCGTGGGCGGTGACCGTCACCGGTACCGAGGTGATCGGGACCCATCCCAGGGGTTGGTCGATCCACGCTGTCCCGCCATGATCGGCTGCTCGAGCCCATGCGGCCATGGTGACCAGGAGCATGATCATGGCCAGGAGTGCCGGAGTCCGCATCCACCTTCGCGTCATGAGGGGATCTCCCACGGTTCTGTCGACTTCGTGTCCTGTGGGAACACCTGGGAGACCGTCCCGCAGTTGGGACCGCCGGACAGTGAGGTGGTGAGGGTCGTGGGCGAAAAGCCCCCGACGCTGGCCGTGCTCAAAAAGATGTGGGTTTGGGGCTTCACCGACCACGGGACCTTGGGGAGTTGGGGGTTCTGGCCTTCGGGGTACCAGGGAACGAGCGTGTCGAGGACGAGCGAGGCGGACCTGCTCTCACCGGGCTTGAGGTCACCGAGGGTCATCGTGACCGACTTGGAGGCCATCACCGCGGAGGTCGAGATCGGTTGGTTCTCCACCCAGACGCCCTTCGCGTAGTTCTGCCAGGAGTAGGACTCCTTGTCGCCGAACACGCGGGCGGTGTACGTGCACGACGCCGGGGGGGCGGGCGCTGACGGATTCGTGCTCCGGATCACCGTGATCTTGAACACCGCCGGCGACAGCGTGCCTGCCGGCTCGGGGATGACGTAGATGCCGGGGTGGATCGAGAGCACCCACTGCGACCCACTCGTGGCCGCCTGGGTGGCGGCCTGGGTGGCGGCGATCTGGACCTGGTCGAGGAGTTCGTCGAGCAGATCCCCGGCCAGCTTGTCGCACTCCGACTGGAGCACCGAGCAGTCGAGCAGCCCCTGGTCCTTGACCACCTTGAGGATCACTTCCTTCAGTTCGCCCTTGCCCAGCTCCACGAGGTCCTTGAACTTGGGCATCGTGGGTGGGATCCCGTAGGCGACCATGACGGCGGTGATGGCGGTCGAGGCGAAGCCGCTGCACTTCTTCTCGGCGTCCTGTGTGCTCATCCCGGTGGCCCTGGCGATCGAGACGCACCCCGATGCGTACGCCAGGACGTCCGCCGCCCAGCCCTTCATCATGTCCCACACGTACACGTACATGTCCCACACCCAGCCGATGAAGTTGACCGCGTCGACGATGTAGTCCCACAGGTCCTTGTCCGGCGGGTCGAGTTGGACGGCGCACACGGTCGCCCCGGGGACGAGGCCCTTTTGGACCTTGACGCCGTTCTCGTAGATGAACGCCGAGTTCTCGGCCCACTTGTACGAGTTGGGCAGGACGAACTGCAGTGGAACCCCCGGGTGTGTCGCGTTCCACAACCATGTCGTGGCCGGGTCGGGGTTCTTGGGGCTCCACGGGTTCTCGATCACCCGGACGCACCGCTGATACGCGCTGTTGGGCAGGTGCGGCGGCGTCATCTGGACGGCGAGCGCCATCGCCGGGGGCTGGGCCGGGGCCGGCGGTTCGGGGAGCGGCGCCGTGTCCTCGATCTCGATGACGACGTCGTTCGAGATCCCGAACAGCGGGGTGGTGGTGTCCTTCATCGGAAGGACGCGGACGTAGAAGGTCTTGTTGACCTCGGCCTGGACCAGCTGGGGGATCGCCAGTTGGATCCACTGCCCCTGGCCCCCGGCCGGCTCGGCGGCTGCCGCGCCCAGGCCGGCGATCATCTGGAACGTCATCGCGTCGTACGCGCCGAGTGCCTCCTGGTCCCCGATCGAGACCGTCTGGGCCGGTGGCGTGATGAGGTCCTTGAGCGGCACGACGACGTCGGTGTGTCCGCCTCCCTGGGGGGCGGGGACGGTCTGGGTGTGGACGAGACCCGGGAAGGAGAAGACGGGGTCGGCCGGCGGGGGCAGGGTCGAGACCTGGAGCAAGCCGTGCGAGTACGTGCCCGGGTTCGGTTTCCAGCGGAACGTCTCCGAGTAGGCCCCGAACGGGTAGTTCGTGCAGCTCTCGGGCAGGACGCCGAGGGTCGGGCCGGCAGGGGACGTGGTGGGGGGAACCGTCGATCCTCCGCCGACGATCGTCACCCCGATGGTGGTGGTGGTGGCCTGGACCGCGGGCAGGGGCTTGTAGGTGCAGATGAGCCCGGAGCGGACGAGCACCGGGCCGCCTCCCGGCCCGGTGTCTTTGCCAAGGACCCAGTCGAGGTCGCCGAGGGGAACCAGGCTCCCCGTGAACGGTGCGGCCGCCACCGCTTCGCCCTGTCCAACGCTCGTCCCGGCGGGGGGTTCCGGCGCCGTCCAGCTCCCGCGCCCGAGCGGGGTGAGGGTGCCGCCGACCCACCCCCACGCCTCGAAGTGGAAACTCGAACCGCCTGTCGGGAGGAGCCCGTTGAAGTCGAACCTGCCGTCGGGGTCCGGGTACACGAACGTCTGGTCGGTCTCGGGGGCGCGGTCCCACGTCTCGCCGCCGTCGCTGCTCACGTAGAGGTAGGCCCGGTCGGCGCCTTTCGGGTTGCCCATGACGCCGTTCTCGAACACGATGTCCCCGGTCAGGCCCTTGCCCAGGCACGGGTTCGGCGGGTACGCCACCATCGGTGGACCGGGGATGGCCGACGACGTGTCGAACGCCTCCGTGTACACCATGAGGGGGGCCGCCCCCATGAGGAGGGTGACCTCCCCCCCGCTGGACGGAACGAGCCCGGCGGGGACGAACCCGGCCCCGCCGAAGGACGCGGCGTACACCGCGATCGCCCCGTCGGTGCTGGCCTCGGCGACCCCCGGGATCGTGAGGGTCGCCAGGCACGACTCGGCGTCGACGGCGATCTCCGGGGGGCCGGGGTTGGGGAGGGCGCGGGCGGCCAGCCCGAGGAGTGCGCCGGACGCGGGGGCGGTTGGCGCGGAGAGGCCGACGCCATCGGGCGTCACCAGTTCGCGGACCCGCACCCACAGCGGGAACGACGTCGCCACGCCGCCTTGGTCGTCGATGGCCCGCAGCACGAGGCCGAAGAGCCCGGGCTCGGGCGGTACCCACTGCCAGGCGGGTCGGGCTTCGGCCTTGGGATCCTCGAAGTCGGTGGCCTCCACCAGTTCGTTCCCGTTCCACAGCTCGATCCGGACGATGGGGTGCTCGGCCAGCACGAGGCCGCCGAGCAGCGTCGGAACCCCGGCGAGCGCGTCACCGGGAGGACCGGGCTTGCGCAGGACCGGGGCGATGCGGGCCGGGGGTGGCGGTGTGGGCAGCTCCACCCCGTCGACGGTGACGGTGGACGGCGCCGAGCCCGGCACCGTCGTGGGAGCAACCTGCTCGGGCTTCGTGCACGCGACGAGCACGAGGACGAGCGCCGTGGCGGTCGCGATGACCCGCCGTGCGGGTCGGAGGATTCCCCTGGGTTCGGCCATGTAGCGGGGAGTATTGCCGATCGCGGGTGTCCGCGAAGGTCCGTCCGCGGTATTTCTGGCCGGCGGTGGCGGCGCTTCCTACGCCTTGCCGAAGGCGGGGATGCCGGCTCCGCTGATGACGGCCGATTCCTCCAGGCAGAGGTACTCGATGACCGCGGCGATGTCGTCGGGTGAAGGCCAGGCGACGTAGTCGGCGTAGGGGAGGGTCGCCCGGGTGGCCGGGGTGTCGATGACGGACGGGAGCACCGCGTTGGCGGTGATGTTGTACTCCGCCAGTTCGTTGGCGGCCGAGGCCGCCAACGAGGCGACCGCCGCCTTCGTCATGTTGAAGGCTGCCTGGCCGGGCGGGTTGTCGGACGCTGCCCGGCTTCCCACGAGGACGATCCGGCCCCACGACTGGGTCTTGAGGTGGGGGATGGCCGCCCGCATCGCGTAGAAGGCGGACCGCAGGTTGAGGTCGATCATCCGGTCGAGTCGAACGTCGTCCGTCTCGTCGATGTCACGCCCGCCGGCCCAGCCCCCGACGAGTGAACACAGGCCGTTGAACCCGCCGAACGCCTCCTGGGTCTCGGCCATGAACCCGACGAGCTGATCGGGTTTCGTGGCGTCGACCCGACGGAGAAGCAACCGATCCTCGTCCAGGCCGAGTTCGGACTCGAATGCCTCGGCCTCCTCGGGGATGAGGTAGGTCACGGCCAGGCGGGCCCCCCGGGCCTTGAGGCGCCGGGCCAAGGCGGTGCCCAGGCCGCCAGTGCCTCCGGTGATGGCAACGGTGAGCTCGCTCACGGGTCGTGCTCCAGGAAGGGGTCGATGTATCCAGCAGGATAAGGCATCGTCCGCGGGGTGGCGGTCATCACCGTCGGCAGACGTGTGGTCGTGTATCGACGGTCGTCAATCTACGATGGGCCCGACGAAAGGACCGTGGTGGCGACGCAATGCTGTTCGGGGGCGGTGACGACGATCCCGTCCGACTCCGAGGCGGCCGGCCTCTTCAAGGCCCTGGCCGACCCGACCCGGGTGACGATCATCGAGATGCTGGCCGGGCTCGACGAGGGCGAGGACCTGTGCGTGTGCGACTTCGAGGAGCCCCTCGACCTCTCTCAGGCAACGGTCAGCCACCACCTGCGCAAGCTTCTCGACGCCGGGCTCATCCGCCGCGAGCGTCGCGGAACGTGGAGCCACTACACCCTCGACCGGGCTCGCTTCGAGCACCTCCGCCATCTCCTCGATCGGATCGACGCGTGAGCGCCGGGGGCTGATGGCGACTCCAGCGGACACCAACTCGGGACTCGGCCACGCGTTGCGGGCCCTGCGTGAGCGGGACTACGCGATCTTCTGGATGGGGGCCCTGGTCTCCAACTCGGGGACGTGGCTCCACGCGGTGGCGGTGCCATTCGTCCTCTACCAGCTCACGAGCAGCGCCACCTGGGTGGGCCTCGCCACGTTCGCCACGTTCATCCCCCTCATGGCCCTCGCCCCGCTGGGTGGAGTGCTGGCCGACCGCTACTCCCGCAAGCGGGTCCTGCTCGTCGGCCAGAGCCTGGCTGCGGTCTTCGCGTTCACGCTGTGGCTCGTGTGGGTGTCGGGTGCGGCCACGCCGACCCTCATCCTCGTGGTCACCGCGTTGGGGGGCGTCGCCTCGGGGCTGAGTGTCCCCGCCTGGCAGGCCTTCGTGCCGACGCTCGTCGAACCCGACGACCTGGCCTCGGCGATCACCCTCAACTCGGTCCAGTTCAACGCGGCGAGGGCGGTCGGCCCGATGGTCGGGGGCATCGTGCTGGCCCGATGGGGGGCCGGCCCCGCGTTCTTGGTCAACGCCATCAGCTACCTCGCCGTGTTCGGGGCCCTCCTCGCCATCCGGGGCCGGCGGGTGGGTGCCCAGGGTGGCACCCGCAACGTGGTGGCCGGGTTCGGGGAGGCGATCCGCTACATCGGCACGAAACCGGGGATCACACTGTCGATCCGGATCGCGATGACGGTGGCGTTCCTCGGCTACCCCATCGTGCAGTTCACGGTGGTCTACGCAGAGGACATCTACGGGGTCGGTCCCGAGTCCCTCGGCTACCTCCTCGGTGCCCTGGGCCTGGGAGCCATCCTCATCGCCCCGTGGGTGGCGGGCGCGTTCGGGGACGTGCGGCCGTCGGCGATCATCCGCCTCAGCCTGCCGACGTACGCGCTGTCGATCATCGCCTTCGGGCTGTCGACCGGGTTCGTGTTCGGCCTGTTCGCGGTCATCGTGGCCGGGGGCGGGTTCCTGGCGCTCGTCGCCACGACGAACACCGCCACCCAGACCCTCGTCGACGAGCACATGCGGGGGAGGGTGTTGGCGATCCGGGTCATGGCCTTCACCGGCTCATACGCCCTCGGCGGCCTCATCCAAGGGTATGCGGCCGATCACCTCGGACCGGCCCCGGTGGTGACTGCAGCAGGCGTGGTCCTGCTCCTCCTGGCCTTCTGGACCCGCCGGCAGGCCGAGTCCCTTGCCCGGCTCGACCTGCGGGCGTACTGAGCGATCACCTCTTCCGACCCGACGCCGGTCAGAGGAGCATCGTCACCAGGGCCCCCGCCCACAGGAGGGCCTCGGAGACCAGCAGGCGGGACAGCCGTTGGCCCTGCGTTCGGGCTTCGTGGAGGTCGCTGCGGCGTATGGCTGCCTGGAGTCGGGTGGAGGCGGGCCGGGCCAGGCTGGCGCCCAGCACGATGGCG
>JBFKVA010000087.1:0-9181 GCA_041635475.1 Acidimicrobiia bacterium
CAGTGGCCGACATGGGTCGTCACTGTGTCAGATCGCGGTAGCGATGTGACACAGTTCGGACACAAGCCCGCGCGAAACAGTGCGAAACCGTGAAGCCGGCTGAAGCGCGGAAAGCCCTGCTCAGAGCACCTTTCCGGCCAACCCCGCAGGTCAGCGAACTGCCCTGCCGTATCTTCACACGGCAGAGGTCACTGGTTCGATCCCAGTAGCGCCCACGACGCGGGCAGGGTTTGAGGGCTCTTGGACCCGCCGTCGGGCACTTCGACATGTCAAGTGACGTCGACGACTGCTCGGGTGCTCCCGTCCGGCCGGATGAACACACCGGGTTCTGGGGGATCGAGAGCGTCTCGGTCGGCCGCGTTGACCCGCTCGATTGCCTGCATCACGTCAGCCTGCCTGTTTCAGCACCGTTCGAAGCTGGTCGAGGCTCGGGGTCCCGGCATAGCCGGTCTCGGTGACATACACCCGGCATGCCAGGCCGACCGGGGCATCAGGGTTGGCAAACGGATCGACTCCGTCGACGAGGACCGTTGGTGATCCCCGAAACCCGTGCTCTTCGGCTGCCTCAGGTGAGTCGATCAGCTGGCGGTCGACGGTAAGGCCGAAGCCTTCCGATCGAAGCGTGTCGAGCTGAGCTTCGGTTTCCCTCCAATTGGGGCAGTCGTCGAAGTACTGCAATGTGACTCTCATGGTCCCTGCCTCACGTCGTCTGGTCGATGACGTGACACACACAGGACGTGGGCCACTCATCGACAGTCGCGTCCATTCGCTCCTGGAGGGAACGCAACTCGGCGCGGAGCCGGGTCAGGTCGGCGATCCTCTGGTCGACGGCGTGGGCCTCCCGGGTGATCGCATCGCGGACCGGTTGGCACGGAGCGTCACCCGAGACCCGCAGCCGGACCACCTCTCGGATGTCGTCGAGCGGCAACTGGAGTGCGCGCAGCCGCCGCACGAACCGCATCAACTCGACGTCGACATCGTCGTACTCCCGGTATCCCGCACTGTTGCGCGCCGGGGCGGGCAGTACCCCGGCTGACTCGTAGAAACGAATCGTGGAGGCTTCCAACCGTGCCCGCGTCGCGGCCTGTCCAATCCTCATGCGTCCGACGATAAACCCTCCAGTCGCTCGAAGGTCAAGGAGGTTTGTCCGTGATGCCCTGGAACGGGAGCGGTGGCGGCGGGCACGCGGCAAGGATGTCCGGGCAAGCCGGTTGGCCCAGACCGAACGCCGACGCGTCAGGCGCCCGGGCTCATGTCAGTGGAGGCTTCACGGCTGGGTCGTGAACAGGGTCGACTGCGCGCCGATGAGCCCGTCGCTGGTCTGATGGAGGACGGTGAGGACGTGGTCGCCCGGTTGGGGGGCGGGATCGCTGGTGACGGTCACCGTGACCCGGTCCCCGGCTGACGTCGCCTGGCTTGCGAGGGGTCCCACGTCATCGAGGAAGACGAGGACGTCGAATCCGTCCGGGACGCTCAGCTCGAAGGCGACGTCGGGTGAGACCCGGTCGAGGACGTCTGTCCGGGGAACCACGAATCCGACCTGTCCGGCGGCGGTGAAGGGATGTACCAGATAGCTGCCGTCGGCCTCCACCACGGCGAGCGTGGCGGCGCGGTGCTCGGTCATTCCCTCCTGCGAGACGGTGCCAACCATGACCACCGCGGTGCCCACCGTGCCATCTGCGAACCGGCCGCTCACCGACCAGACGTGCCGGTCGTCGACCCGGGCCCACGCTCCCCATCCCTCGACCAGGTCGGTGGAGAAGGCGGCCATCCCCCCGCGTTCCTCCACGTACGCGAGGGAAGCGGGCGCCATGAGCGTGGCGGCCGTGTCGAAGTCGCCAGTGGCGATCGCCTCGATCCAGGCCTGCGCCGCGGCCTCGGGCGAACCACCGGCTGCCACCGTGAACGTGAGGGATCCGCCCTCGCCGGTGAAGGTCAGCGCGCTGCCCTCGACGTGCCACGACGACGCGCCGACCAGGAGCCGAAAGACGTCCGCTTCCTGGCGCATGATCGCTTCCCCACAGGCGACCTCGGTGTGGATCAAGTCGACAACCATCACCTGACCGCCCTGGAACGACGCCCGGGCCCCGAAGTCGTTGCAGCCGCCGTTGCCACGGATCGCTCCGGCCTCGACGTCGACCACCAGCCACGGATCGGTGCCGGCCACCACCGACGAGGCCGTGTCGGCCAAGGTGACTCCGGTCAGCTGCCAGCGACCGGCAAGGCCGGCGTCGGCCATCGGTGGGGCGGCCACCAACTCGAGTCGGACCGTGCCGGCCTGATCGAACAGCACAAGACGGTCGGCATCCCACTCGAACCTGTCCACCGCGGCCAGGACGTCCAGCATCGCCCGTTCGAACTCCATCAACTCCGTCGCACAGCCGACCTCGGTCACGGCAAACCCGGTCAGCGACAGGACACCGTCGGGGGCGATCTCCAGGGTGGCGGTGTAGGTGTTGCACCCTGTCGACCCCGTCACCTGGTCACCTGTCACGGTGAGCGTCGGTACCCGGCCCAGCGGTGGGACGAACACCACACCACCAAACGAGCCGCCCTCGACCGCCCACGACGTTTCGTCGAACGTCACCGCCGGGGGCGTACCGGCGGCCGGACTCGCGGTGGTTGGGGGGTTGTCATCGAGGACATCCCCACCGCCACACGCGGCCGCCACCACTGCCACCCCGACCAGGACCCTCCACCATCCGCGAGCGCCGTGCATCTCCTGTTCCTTTCGACCCACATTCAACGATTGGACGTGGGGCAGTCGATCGACGGTTCCGGCCGCAAGCCGAGACCTTTCTCCGATCCGCGTCCACCGCCCGGCACGGAGGCCGTCACACGTCGAGGATGACGAACTCAACCCGGTCGGGGAAGGTCACGAGCCGTGCCACCCGCCCATCGGCGGTCATCTCCAACTCCCGGCCGATCGACACGAACTGCCCGGCCAGGAAGGTGTCCTCGCCCAGAAGGCGGCCATCGGTCGTGCGCCGCTGCACTCGGCGGGTCACCTCGATCGCTCCCTGCCCGTCCTGGCCCACCTCGTCGACCACGAGCAGAACCGACCCATCCGGTGCCAGGCCTATGAGCGAAGCACCGCCCAACTCGGTGGTGCGCTCCACCGCAAACGTGACCGAACCGATGGCTATCACCGTGGTGAATCCCGCTCCCGGGGCAACTGTGATCGCGGAGCCGTCGTACACGATGTTCCTCGTCGTGGTGAACGGGCCCTCGGTCGTGACTCGCCCGTAGTGGGCGCCCCACTCCATTTCGAGGAGGAGACCGATGTCGTCCCATGCCAGCCCGGTCAGCCCGTCCTCCAAGAAGAAGCCCTCCGGGATGGCAACGACCGACTCGACGCGCCCGGAGGTGGCCAGCACGAGCACCCGGTACCGATTCGTGGCCGGGTAGACGTCGAGCACCGCGATCCGCTCACCATCGCTTGCCACATCGACGATGGATGCGACCTGCGCGTCGGCCAGAGTGATCGGTTCGAGGGGCGCGCCGCTGGCATCGAACCGCAGCAGGCGCGGCTCGTCGAAGCGCAGCGCCATCGTGTCGGCGATCACCACCGTCCCGTCCTCCAAGACGACGAACGAACTGGGTCCACTCGGCGGCTCGCCTCCCAGGTCGTACGTCACCCCGCCCTCGCCCACCGGAATCGTGAACGGGATGGTCGCGGTACGACCGCGATCGCCCGTCGTCGACGAGGGTGCCGGTCCCGGATCGGTGGTCGAGGCGGAAACGGGCGACACCGGCGGCTCGGTCCCGAGTGGTTGGGTGGTACAGGCCGACGCGATCAGCATCAACGCCACCACCGTCCAGGTAAGGATGTGCCGCATCGCGTGTCTCCCCTCCAGCCTACGCCTCGGCCAGGAGCCCGGCTCGGCGCAGCGACGTCCCTCAGTCCGCCGCAGTCACCCGCTGGACCCCCGAACCGAATCGGATGAGATTGGCATCCCGATCAAGGCACGCTCCTTCACGCAATCCATAGCTGGTGTCGGTTGGTTCAACCAGACGCCCCTCGACACCGGCCTTGTGCCACTCCCGGTAGAGGGCGTCGGCGTCATCCACGTAGAGGTACACCGCGCTCATGTTCCGCCGCGGTCGCAAGTCCCTCACCTCGGCGAGGTGGATCTCAATGCCGTCTCGTTCCGCAAAGGCGTAAGCGTCCGGGCCCGCGTGGCGGCGGACCGAGAACCCGAGCTTGCGGTAGTGGTCGATTGCGACGTCGATGTCCCGGACCGGGAACACAGGCGACAGCCGATCGAAGCTCATCCGCCAACCGTAGCGATACGCGGAATGGCATCACCATGTCAGCCGCCGCCGACCCAGCCGGTCCTTGGTTTCGACGTCCACCCGAGTTGGCATGCAGCGACGCCTTGCGGCCCGGGTGACTGGCGATCCGCTCCAAGCCCTCCGCGATGAGGACGGTCCGAGCTATGGCGCGGTGGTGGAAGGGGAGGGGACGGTGGTCGCTGGCGGCTCGGTGTCTGGGACCGTTGGGGTGGGTGGAGGCAGTTCTCCCAGGAGGGCCTGCCAGGCGAGGTCGAGGTCGTCGCTGGCAGCCACCGGCCGGCCGGGCAACGCGCCAAGCGCCAGGTCGAGGCGGAACAACGCCTCGGTGACGGTGACGGCGTCCGCGGGGGTCGTGTCGAGTTCAGCGAGCAGGTTGCGAGCGGACTGCAGGTCCTGGGCAGCCAGTCCGTAGTTGGCCTGGTAGAGGAAGAGACGGGCTCGTGACATCAGCTCCATCGAGCGCAGAATGCCGAGTTCAACAGTCGCGGTCGCTCCGCTCTCGATGTCCGCGGCGGCGAGGTCGGCGGTGGCGGCAGCCAGTTGATCGAGCCGGGTGGTGTGGAGGGCGATCAGGTCGTCGAGGGCCGTGAGCTGCTCGGAGGTTGCGGCCTGGGTTGAAGCGAGGCCGTCGGCGATCGATTCGAGCTCGCCGGCGCGCGCGTCGAGCTGGGTGATGCTCGCCTCGGCGAGAGCGATCCGCTCTTCGAGGGCCGCGCTCATCGTCGTGTTGGTCTCAACCGGACGGATGTAGCGGTCGTAGACGATGGGCCATGCGTAGTAGATGCCCGCACCGATGGCGGCGATCACCACGAGCCAGATCAGCGTGCGAAACGCTCGACGCAGGATCCGCCGGAACCGCCCATGGGGAGCGGGTGCTTCCAGGGCGGCCACCGGTGTCGTGCCGAACGACGTTGGGTCCTGGGGGAGCGGTGTGGGTTGGGCCTCGTCCGGGCTTGACATGAGGACTCCTCGCAGATGCGGGAATGGCGTCCCGGGGCGCTGCAATCATTCTACGGCTCCGCCGACCAACGGCAGCCGTCGGGGTGCTGCTGCTCATGCCATCAGGATGCCGACGGATGGAGGGGACTCGCTCGGGGACTCCCACAACTATGGTGTCGGCGTGTTCGAGTACCCCTACGCCGGGCGCTGGCCGGTCAACCGGACGTTCCCCGAACAAGGCCGTCCCGCCGACGAGGTGCTTGCCGAACTGACCACGATGGCCGCCGAAGAGGACGCCTTCTGGGAGACCGGGAAGGTGTCGGGCACCATGTACAGCGGCGACCACGAGCACTACGGGTTCCTCACCGAGGCGTTCGGCCTGTTCGCCCACGTCAACGCCCTCCAACGCGACATGTGCCCATCGGCCACCCGCTTCGAGGGTGAGATCATCGCCATGGTGCTCGATCTCATGCACGCCGGCTCGGTCGACGACGGCGAACCGGCGGGCATGGTGACGAGCGGCGGCACCGGCAGCATTCTCCACGCCATGCTGGCCTACCGAGACGACGCCCGCTCCCGGCGGGGTGTCACCAGTCCTAACATCGTCAAGCCCGAAACCGCCCACCCCGCGTTTGCCAAGGCCTGCCACCTGTTCGGCATCGAGGACCGCACCGTGGCCGTGAACCCGGCCACCACCACCGTCGAGCCCAGCGAGATGGCCGCGGCGATCGATGAGGACACGATCGCCCTCGTGGGGTCGGCGGGCAACTACCCGTACGGCACGATCGACCCGATCGAGGAACTCGGTGCCCTCGCCCTCGCCCACGGGGCGGGCCTCCACGTCGACGCCTGCCTGGGCGGTTTCATCCTGCCCTTTGGCGAGGAGCTGGGCTACGCCATCCCGCCGTTCGACTTCCGGGTACCCGGGGTCACCACCATCTCGGCCGACACCCACAAGTACGGCTACGCGTTCAAGGGCTCCTCCACGCTCGTGTTCCGCGACAAGCCGCTGCGCAACCGCCAGTACTTCCATGTCACCGACTGGTCCGGCGGCAAGTACATGTCCCCGGGCATGGACGGGTCCCGCTCCGGGGGGCTGCTGGCCGCCACGTGGGCGTCGATGGTGCGCCTGGGCAGGGAGGGCTTTCGATCGTATGCAGCCGACATCTTCTCCACCGCCGAGGCGATGATGGCCGCCGTCACCGCCCACCCCGAACTGCGGGTGATGGGCGCCCCCACGTTCTGCTTCTCGTTCACCTCCGACGCGTTCGACATCTACCACGTCGCCGACTTCATGCGGCCGCGGGGCTGGCGTTTCAACGGCCAGCAGTACCCCAACGCCATCCACATGGCCGTCACCCGCCCCCAGACCAGGCCCGGCGTCGTCGAGGCCTTCGCCGCCGACCTCGCCGAGGCGGTCGCCCACGCCCGGGACCGTCATGCCGGCGGTGCCCCCGCCGAGTTGGGCGCCCTCTACGGGGGAGTGGAGGGCGGGTTGACCGCCGAGATGGACGGCGTGATCGTAGAGGTCATGGACGCCCTGCTCGACGCCCAGCAGGGCCTGCCCCCGGTGGGGATGGGGTGAGCGTCCCCGAGCGGCCCCGCGATGGCTCGTGGGTGCTTGCTGTCGACCTCGGGTCGGGGGGGCCCAAGGTGGGGTACGTCTCGCTGGCCGGTGAGCTCGCCTGGTGCTGGTACGAGCGGGCCGACGCCCTGGGCGGGTCTGCGACCCAGGACGCCGAGGCGTGGTGGGCGACGATCAAGGAGGTCGCCAAGCGGGGCCTGGCCGAGAGCGGCCTGCCCGGCGCGGACGTGGTGGGCGTGGCGATCACCGGCCAGTGGGCGAGCACGGTGCCTGTCGACGAGACGGGCCACCCCGTCGCCGAGTGCCTCATGTGGAGCGACACCCAGGGCGGACACCATTCACAGCGCCGGTTCGGCGGGCCGATCGCCGGGTACCGGCCCACGGTGCTGGCCACGTGGCTGCGTCGCTCGGGTGGGGTTCCCAACCCGTCGGGGGCCGACCCGGTCTCCCACATGCTCCATCTCCGCCACGACCGTCCGGAGGTGAACGCCCGTTGGTACCTGGAGCCGGTCGACTACCTCACGATGCGCTTCACGGGCGTGGCGGCCGCGACCGCGATGTCGATGACGGCCGCCTGGCTGACCGACAACCGCAACCTGGCGGTCCTCGAGTACGACCAGCGGCTCGTGCGCCTGGCCGGGGTCGACCCAACCCGGCTCCCGCCGCTGGTGGCGAGCGGTTCCGTGGTCGGTACGGTCCTGCCGGAGGTCGCCGCCGAATTGGGCATATCAGCGGCCGCCCAGGTGGTGACGGGGGCGCCCGACCTGCACAGCGCGGTGGTGGCCTGCGGGGCGGTGGGCCTCTATCAGGCCCACGTCTCGTTGGGGACCTCGGCGTGGGTGAGCTGTCCCCTCCCGGCCAAGAAGACCGATGTCGTGCGCCAGATGGCTGCGGTACCAGGCATCGGGGACGGCAACTACGTGCTCGCCAACAACCAGGACAACGCCGGCCGGGCCTTGGAGTGGTTCCGGGCCGCCTACGCCCCCGAGCTGTCCTACCGGGAGCTGGAGGACATGGCCGCGGGCGTGGCCCCCGGGGCGGGAGGAGTGGTCTTCACGCCGTGGCTGACGGGCGAGCGCAGCCCGGTCGACGATCGCCTGGCCCGGGGCGGGTTCCACAACCTCTCCCTGGCCACGGGGCGCCCCCACCTCGCCCGGGCCACGCTCGAAGGGGTGGCCCTCAACCTGCGGTGGCTGCTGGAGGCCGCAGACACGTTCACGGGACGACGCCTCGACCCGATCCGCCTCATCGGGGGTGGAGCCCAGCTCGACCTGTGGTGCCAGGTCCTCGCCGACGTCTGCCACCGTACGTTCACCCGGATGGGTGACCCCTTGTTCGGGGGCTTGCGGGGAGCGGCCCTGTTCCTGGGGATGGCCACCGGTGCAGTGGATCCCCGGGAGCTGGACGGGCTCGTACCCACCGACCGGGTCTTTTCGCCCAACTCGGGCAACCGCGAGGTGTACGACCGCCTGTTCGAGCACTTCCCCCGCCTGCACCGCGGCCAGCGGAGGTTCTTCGCCGAACTCAACGGGACGTAGGCCGAGGGGACGTCGCGTGCTCGGCCCGCCCATGTGGGCGAACGCGCCGGAGGGGCCCTCCGCGTCCGGTGGTGGGTGCTTCAGCCAGTGACGGTGAACTCGGTCACCATCGCTGCTGTCCTGCGGACGGCGGGTCAGGTGTTGTCGCCCGCGGACTTCCACACCGAGACCCCCACCCAGGCGATGCCGGCCGCCAGGATGAAGTGGGACGCCACTTCCAGGGAGGTGACCATCGCATGGACCACCGTGTAGGTGACCACGACCGCCAGGGGTCCCCATGATGTCAGCCGGGCCCTGGCCGATGCCACGGTGAGGAGGACCAGCCCGATGGGGTGGGCG
Source organism: Acidimicrobiia bacterium (assembly GCA_041635475.1). Lineage (GTDB taxonomy): Bacteria > Actinomycetota > Acidimicrobiia > Spongiisociales > JAENVV01. Next base: position 8,698 of record JBFKVA010000087.1, read on the forward strand.
AGGAGCACGAGCATCACCGGGATCCCCCACGCACCGACCCCCCCGAGGCGGTCGTCCACGCTGCGGGGTGGTGGTGCCCCTGGCCTCCCCGATCCGCAGGGACGGCGAAGAGGGCTGACATCCTCGCCGGTCGGGCCACCGGCGGCCTTGCCAGGACGCAGCGTCGCTGTCACCCATCGAGCAGTCCGATCGCCTGCGACGCCACCTCGATCCATTGGAGCGTCGTCAGGCCACCGTCGCTCCAGCCGAGGCGCACGACCACCGCCCGGCGGGTCGGGTCCACATAGAGGTACTGGCCGTCCTTGCCGATGGCGGCCACGTCCCTCCTGTCCGCCGAGACCACCCACCACTGGTACCCGTAGCTATGGAGAGGAGACTCGCGGAACCAATCGGGCAGCTGATCCTGCGTGAGGAGGTCGGCGGTCGTGGATGTCCCGATCCAGTCCTCCGAGATCACCTGGGTGCCCCTCCACCGGCCGCCGTC
>JBFKVA010000088.1:0-9180 GCA_041635475.1 Acidimicrobiia bacterium
ATCCAGGTGATCGAAGAGATCCGGGCGAGAGAGTGGTGAGGCTCCGACCACGCCTTCAGCTGGACGGCGCAGCGGCCGCATGGCCGTGCGACTCAAGGAGTGCACCATGTCGAAATCGGCTGGTTCAGGCCCGTGGGCACGACATAGACTCGGAGGAAGGCGAAGCATCGGGACGTCGGATGGCTGCGAAGACCGTTCTCATACTTGGTGGAGGTTGGGGAGGACTGACTGCAGCTCATCACCTGCGCGGCCTCATCTCGAGAGAACACCGCATCCTGGTGATCGAACGCAGCACGACCTTCTCGCTGGGTGTGTCCAACCTCGGACTCATGACCGGGGAGCGGCACAGCGTCGGTCAGGTCCGACGGGAGATGGCCAAGCTCAAGCGACCCGGAGTCGAGTGGATCAATGCCGAGGTACAAGCCTTGGATCCCGCGACCCGCACGGCCACGACGAGCCTGGGGACGTTCGTGGGTGACTACCTGATCCTTGCCCTCGGCGCCGAACTCGCACCGGGATCGATCCCGGGCTTCGAGGAGGGCGCCCACAACCTCTACGAGGCCGACGGGGCCCTGGCGATCCACGGCGAGCTTGAGCGATTCGAAGGCGGAAGGATCGTCGTGCTGATCGCAGGGGCACCGTTTCGCTGTCCGGCCGCACCCTACGAGGCGGCGATGCTCCTCGAGGCATGGACGAGGGACCACGGCATCCGTGACCGTGTCGAGATCGATCTCTACACCCCCGAGGGGATCCCGATGGCGGTGGCCGGCCCTGCGGTCGGTGAGGCACTGTGCGCCTTCATGGATGACCGGGAAATCCGCCACCACTTCCACCAGCAGGTGACCGGCATCGACGGGGCGACCCATATCTTGCGGTTTGGGGAAGAAGAAGTGCCCTACGATCTGCTCGTCGGTATCCCTCCACACCGCGCTCCTCGCCCCCTGTCAGAGGCAGGGCTCATCGACGGCAGCGGCTACCTACCGGTTCATCCCCAGACCCTGGAGCTCCTGTCCGACGTCGAGACCCTCGAGGTGCATTACCCGGGCGTCCATGGGATCGGTGACTTGGCCGCCATCAGGCTCCTCAACTCGATGCTCCTTCCCAAAGCCGGCGTCTTCGCCGAAGGAGAGGCACAGGTGGTGGCTGCGGCGATCGCAGCTGACATCAACGGTGAGCCCAAGCCGGGTGTCTACCACGGCGAGGGCTTCTGCTACGTCGACGTCGGCGACGGCTTGGCGGCCTACGGGTCCGGTGACTTCTACGCCTATCCGGCTCCCCGGGTAACACTGCAGGAGCCGTCGGTGGAGTCGCGGAAGGCCAAGCAGGCGTACGAAGAGCTGCTCGATCTGTGGTTCGACCAATAGGTCGGGCCACTCCCCCGCCCCAACCTCCATCGCGGTGGACCGTCGGCCCGAGACGGGCTGCCCTCGCCGTGTCACACGGGGCCGCGAACCGAACTCCATGCCCCCCTTCCCAACCGGGATGTGGTGCTTGGTCAATTGCAGGGTGGCTCAACCCAACGATGAGCCGCCAATCCTGAGAGGGACGCGTCGCTCCTCACCGTCATCTTCGAACACGGCAACCAACTGCAGACGAGCTCCGAGTTGCTCGAGGTACTGCCGCAAGGTTGAGAGCCTCATGTCCTGACTCCGCTCAAGTTGCGAAACGGCCGACTGACTGATCCCGAGTTCACCGGCCAGGTCGGTCTGCGACAGTTCGAGCGCCCTCCTCAACTCATAGAGGCCGATCTCGACCAAAGTCCCTTCACGGAGGGCCTTGAGCCTCTCAGTGGCTCCTGGTCGGGCGACCACACGGTCATGAAGTTCGCGATAGCTCTTGGTGGACGACATCTCTCTCCTTGGGAATCTCTCTCAGGTCGTCGGACCGCGCTCGTGCATCATCAAGGTGGTCCTTGAGACCCAACTCCTGCAAGTGCCGGTCGTAGAGCTCATCAGCTCGAGGGACCGCCCATCGGTACCACTCGTCCCACTTCCCCGACTTGTCCCCTGCGAGAAGCAGAATGGCAACCCGCCGAGGATCGAACACAAACAGCACCCTGAGCGCTCCGCCGGCCGAGACACGCAGTTCCTTCATGTTGGAGTGGCGAGAAGCCCGAATCTCCGCCACCACCGGACGCTTGAGCCCAGGGCCGTGCTCGGCCAAGAGCATCACACGGTCGTCGAGCGCTTCTTGCTGGTCCGAGGTGAGACCATCCCACCACTGCCCGAACTCGTCGGTGTATTCGACTTCCCACATCGTGAGTATAAGTCTTTCTTTCTAGAAGGTGCTACTAATACCTGCAGTCGGTCCCCCAGCGACCAATTCGGTGAAACAGCTCCCCTTCTACCGGACGGGTCTGACGATTCTTGGGGCCCCTGCACCCAATCGCGATCTCGCCGAAGGCTCCACGCCGGCGCGGGTTCGCGCCCTGTGGGTGGCGGGCCTCGGCCTCTCAGAAGGTGGGCAGCCGTCGATTCCATCGCACCCGAACCCGAAAGGGGAGGAGAAGCTGATGGCAACCCACCCGATCCGGTCGAGGCGCGCTCACCTGAGTGGTGCCGCGAGTCGTCGCCAACCCTCCTCAGTGCAGGTCGATCCGCGTCTCCGTCGGCACACGGAGCGGACGGACTCCAAATGGGCGTGAAGGCGGTGGACTGGACAACGGCTCGCAGATCGGCGTGCGCCGAATCCTTCATGAGTTCCGCCCAAGAGGGTGACCACTCGAAGCGTCAGCTCTTCTTGACACCTAGCCGCTGTCATTCGGCGTGTCGGAGCCGTCGAGTTCTATGCCGAAGCGGGCCAGGACGTGGATGAACGCGTCGAAGACGAACTCCTCGTAGCGGTCGGCGCCCCAGTTCCTCTCGACGCTGAGGATCCAATACACCTCTTCGCTGGTGATCGCCTCCAACTCGTCGATGAGCTGCTCGTGTTTGGCATCCTCGGGAAGGCTTCGCCCAATGATCAGTTCGGCGTAGGCCTTGGTGGCCCGATGCCGCCGTTCGACCATCTCGGCGGCGAACTCCGCGAGCTGGGCATCGCTGGTGGCTGCCGCGTTCACCATTCGTCCGATCGCTGCCAAGCCCTGATCCCAGCCACGAACGGTCTGGTGAATCGCCCTCCTGAGACGCTCGTGCGAGGTGGGGATGGTCTTCATCTCCTCCACGAACCTGGCCTCGCCGTCCTCTTCGTCGGTCCCGCCGTAGAAGGCGTAGTCCGCGATACCGAGCAGGAGCCCCGTCTTCTCTCCGAAGGAGGCGTAGATCGTGCGTTCCGCGACACCGGCTCGAGCGGCGATCTCACGGATCGACGTCTGTGCATAGCCACGCTCCAGGAAGAGCGCCAGCGCGGCCTCCAGGATGGCGATCTTCGTTTGCCTCGCCTGTGATGCTCGGATGGCTGATTTGTATTGACGAGGCATTCCGTCACCATGTAGGGTGCAGTAGTGCTGTACTCAATACAGTACTACTGCGCTCAACGTAGATTCGTATCAGGGCGGAAGCCAATCCCAGGTTTGTGTCCACTACGAAGCGCACACGAGATGGGAAGGAGGAGACCCACATGAGTTGGCGACAGGTTACGGGTTGGTCAGGAGTGTTGTTCGCGGTGGTCTTCGTGGCAGCAAGTGCCCCGGTGGCCGATGGCCCGGCGCCTGGAAGCCCCGCCGCAGAGGTGCGGACGTGGCTGGAGGCGAACACTGGAGGAATCGCATGGACGACGTGGAGTGGAGCCTTTTCGCTGGCAATCCTCCTCCTCCTGTTTGCGTCCGGGCTCAGGAGCTTCTTGGACTCCGTTGAGACGACGAGTGAGGGCGTGTGGTCGAGGCTGTCGTTCTCGGGCGCCGTCATCATGGCTTCTCTCGGCATGTCGAAGGCTATGTTCTGGGCCGTCCTCAGCCTGGACGAGGTTCGGAACGCGGCATCCGACCAGACGGTGCACACCCTTGCTGCCTTCGATGCTGTCGCGGTCTCGACGTTGGTGCCGTGGGGCACGGCGGCGTTCCTTCTCGGAGCCTCCGTCGTGATCCTCCAAACCGGTGCCATGCCCCGGTGGCTCGGGTGGCTGGGAATGGCGGCTGTGGCCATGTTCATGATTGGCACACTCTGGATCTTCTCGGGGGAGCCGGAAGGTACGTTGGCCATCCTCACCCTCGTCGGATACCTCGGGTTCATCATCTGGACCCTTGCCGTCGCGGGCCGTTTGATCCGGTCTTCCCGCACGTCGCAGCCTGCCGCAGCGCTCTCGTAGCGGGACCCGCCCTCAGCCCTCCTGGAGCAACTCCCCGATCTCCCGGCGCAGCGATGGGAGATCACGTCCGATCGTCGCCCACACGACGTCGAGATCGACCCTCCAATACTCGTGAATGAGAACGTTCCGCTGGCCCTTCGGGAGCTGCGGCGGGAGGGAGGCAATCCGACCGTACGTCTCGGCGCTCAGTGCACCGGCTGCCTCACCGACCACGGCGAGGCAGCGGATGACCGCGTCCTGGGTCTTCTCGTCCTCCTCGAAGAAGGCTCGGCCGTCAACGGTGTACCGGTCGATCTTGTCGATCCGTTCGACGATGTGCATGAGCCGGCGACGGTCGGCAGCGTTCACAGGATGAGGGCCTCAGCTTCGATCTCCTCACGCACATCATCTTGGAGGTTCCCGTCGGGAACGAGGTCAACCGGTGCGTCGAGCAGTTCCTCCAGGGCGGCACGAAGTCGCGCCAGGTCGAACAGCGTCGTCGCCTCGCCGGCGGTCACAACCAAGTCGACGTCGCTTCCCGGTCCCTCGTCGCCACGGGCCACCGATCCGAACAGCCTCGCGTTGGAGACCCCGTGCTCGTCGAGCAACCGTCGGATCGCAGGACGACCCTGGAGCACCCTGACGAGCAACGGCACGGGCACACCCGAACCACGGGGGTCCTCGAGGAAGCGCCGCAGCGCCTGCCGGGCGAGCGAAGCCAAGCTGGGGGTCCCGGGCTGTCCGGCCATGAACTCCTCGAGCTTCCGCTCCAGATCGTCAGACAGCGTGATGGTTGCTCGTCGCATACACCCAGTATGCACCATTCGGTGCAGATGGTGCAAGGAGTCGGTACTACCCGTCTCGACGCGCTCGACGCCCCCGTGCCAGAACCGCGCCAAGGCCTGTTTCTGGTTTGTTCGCGGTGGTGTTGTCGGCCTGTGAGATCCGGGTGGGAGGTTGTGCCTGGGGCCGGATCCACCGGCCCGGAAAGGAACCCACGACATGCGCAGATTCACGCTCGTCGCCGTGCTGTCAGCCCTCGTCCTGGTGATCGCCGCTCCGGCGTTCGCCAATCCCGGCAAGCCGGCGTTCACGCCACAGCTCTTCGCCGACGGAGAGCTCTTCGGAACCAAAGGGGCAGCTGCCCTGCCCGCACCAACGGACAAGAACGCCCATTCGTTCGACAAGCTGTTCGTGATCGTCAACAGCAACAACGCCGATACCCAGTACCCGGTGGCGGAAGCCGCGCCCGGACCCGGGTTCAACGGCGGTCGGTGGGCAACGCAGACCGTCGAGTGGACCGCAGACGGGCTCGCCCACCACGGTGTCGTCCCCATCCTCACGTCCTACGACGACGTGATGATCCACTACGGCCTTGGCCACCTGACCATCACCCAGGGTTCGCCAGGAGGAGAAGGAGCACCACCGGACTACTTCGAGTGCCCGCTCCTTCCTGTCAAGTAGCAGCACCCGACCCAGCAACCGAGGGGCCCGCCGTGTGGCGGGCCCCTCAAATGATGCCGATTCGCCGCATCACTCCGACTGCCTTTTTCCCCCGGAGTTTGTCCGCCTGGGACGGACAACGCCCGTGGGAAAACCTAGGGGGACAGGTGGCACCAACCCCAGGAGGCTGACCTCGTTGGAAGAATCGCTGGCCAACTCCCAGATCGGTCCTTAAGGTCGCTTCCATCGCTCTGAAGGGGACCATGAAGCGTTTACTCCCGTCGGCCATCATCGCTGCCCTGGCCGTTGTCGCCCTGCCGCTCACAGCGGTGGCCCAGGAAGGCCCCTCCGAGCACTTCGTCGACGTGTTCACCGAGCTCTTCGATCCCGATCACGCCGAAGCGCAGGACGTGGTTGCGATCACCGTGAACGGAGTGGTCATCCTCATCGAAGGCCACGACCCACAACCCGCGGACACCCTCATCCTGGACTTCTCGGAAGCGCGAGGTTTCGTGCCGGACGCGCTCGGCGACGCCGACCCCATCATCGACATCGCCCAGGGATGGGCCAACATCGTGCACCTCTCGGACCCCGTGCGCCAGTACATGGAACCGAACTTCGTGAACTTCTCTGCCGGGGCGGGGTTCTTTGCCTCCCACCGCGGCGATCAGCCGGCGTTCCCATCCGACAGCGTGCTGTTCGGCGTCGAACTCACGGAGCCGATCACCGAGGACGACTCGTTCGAGATCAGGGCCGACCTGGGGTCCTGGCAAAGCAGCCTCGGCTTCGTCCGACTCGGCGTTCCGATAGCCGAGACCGGAGACGCCAATGACGGTTTCAACGCCTCGATCGACGCGTACCCGTCCGATGGTCTGTTCGGAATGGACTCGTACTACTTCCCGGCCGGCGTGTTCGAGCAACAGCCGACCGCCTTCTTCGGGTTCACTTCCGGCTCCCGCATGTCGTTCGGTGGCCCGTGGACCGAGCTCGACGGTGCGAGCGGCTTCGTCTTCAACACCGTCCTCTGGCCCGAATTCGACGGCGTTGCCCTCGGCGACCTCGAGGACTTCGGGATCATCAGCGTGTACATGCTGGGCGACATGGACGCCAACGGCAACGGCGTCTACGACCCCCTGGAGTCCGCCGACGCTGAGGTGCCGGCGACCGAGGATCCACCCGCCGGCGAGCCGGCGACGGAGGTTACGGGGACCGCCCAAGAAGGCCAGCCGCCACCGACCGACGAGAGCGGCGCTCCCGAGCCGGCGCCGGTCCCCGAGGCCGGAGGGGTGAGCCCGGGCATCATCATCACCGCCGTGGTCCTCCTCGGCGGAGGCTTGCTGTACTACCTCAAGAACAGGGAGCAGGTGAAGTGCAAGCCCGAGGCTGACGCCCTCGCCGCCGCCAAGGCCAAGGTCGCGAGCCGCCAAGCCGACGTCGACAAGGCCAGGGCCGCGCGCGACAGGGCGACCGAACACCTGGCCCAGACCGAGGCCAACGCCAGGGAACAGCGTGAGCTGCGGATTGTCGAGGCGCGGCAAGTGGTGAGCGCCAGGCAGAGCGACCTGAGCCTGGCCGAAGGCGAGCTCGAGGATGCTCGAGCCGAAGAAGCAGCAGCGCAGTACGCCTACGACGTGTGCATGGGCTTCGTCACGCCGGCCCCGGAACCCGACCCGGCACCCGCGCCCGAACCGCCACCACCACCGCCGGTCAGCCCGCCCACTCCCCCGGCGCCTGCCGACCCCGGCCCGGGCCAACCGGGTGTGGCCGACCCCGGCCCGGGGGGATCAACCACAGCACCGCCACCCCCGCCGCCACGACCGGAGAAGAAGGTGTGCGAGGACGGCGCGACCCGTAACGTCGAAGAGCGAACGGGCTCGTTCACGGTCGCTGCCGACGAAACGGTCCGAATCTCCCTGGGTGGGGAGGACGGCCCCCTCGATGACGTGGAGGACCTGGTGTCGGGAACACCGATCGCGGACATGATCACCGACTTCCTCACGCCGGACAGCCTTGGTGTCGGAGCCGATTCGCTCAACGCCGGTGCGGCGAGATCGTGGCAGTCGGCGCTGGAGAAGATGGCGGGGACGGCCCGCACCGAGATCGAGGTCGTCATCGCCTACGACGTCGACGACGTCACGCTCGTGTGCATCCGCCAAGAGGTGTGCCGGAACAATGCGTGGGTGACCGTCGGCCACCGGGTTGAAGAGACGAGCCGAACTCGGCGCACCGTCGAGGCCCGGTGGGAGACCGTGTCGTCGACACGGCCGCTCGGCGCCACCTTCACGAGCGTCAGGCGCGGCCTGGACGAGGCCGCCGAGGACGCCAGCGCGATGGATGCCTTCTCCTCGGGATGCAGCTGACGGGACCTCCGGCAGCACGCCTCCGTGCCGGCTCGCACGTCCCTTTGGCTTTTCCCACGGCCGCTGTCCGTCCCAGGCGGACAAGCACCGGGGGAAAACCCGAATCAGCTCCAGCGGACACGTTGGGTCTGTCGCCAGCGCTCAAGCAGGCCGGGACGACCCTCGACGGTCGCCTCGTCACCGCGGTTCCAGAGCGCGAGGTAGATCGCCGCAGCCCCGCCGGTGATGGTGGCGTCACCGTCGACCGACTCGTCGCCGGGGTCGACGGTGAGCCGCTCATCGACCCTCAAGGTCCAGCGTCGGTCAGTGTCGGTTGGAGCGACGGCAACGGTGTACGTGTCCCCGTCGAACAGTTTCGACGTGCCGCGGGTGAAGAAGCCGCGCAGCAGTTCGTCGATCCCGTCGATCGCCACGTCTGTCTCGATGTCGGCCTCGGCTGTCGTGGGGAACCGGCCGAGCGTCGCCGCGAGCGCGTCGACCATGTGGATGGTGGTCTCGTGGGCCTGCCGCCGGGCCCAGAAGTGACGGGGGGCCGGCGCGTCCTTGAGGAAGGTCATCACCTCGAGGTCATCGGGTGCCGCTTCCAGCGCCGCCAGCAACGCCCGGACCCCGTCGTCGTAGAACGCCGCCAGATCCGCGACCGTCTCACTGACCTCCGTCTGCGTCGGAACCGTGTCGGGATCGGCACCTGTCACCCGCGCGGTCGCCCAGCGGTGAACCATGGCCTGATGAGCCACGAGTGCCCGCACATCCCAGCCCGGACACGTCGGGACCGCGGTCGCCTCCTCCACGGACGCGGCCAAGCGTCCCAGGCGATCCGCCGAGAGGCGCAAGGTCTCAAGATGCTCCACGAAGGTGAGGAAGGTGGGCACCGCCGCATCCTACGGCCACCACGCCTCCTGGAACCCTGCCGCAACCACATCGACTCCAGACGACTCCGCCCCCACGAGGCTGTACTGCCCACTTTCAGTGGTGTATAGTCACTAGTAGTGGCCGACCGGTACGGGGCTCGGGGGGCGGAGCGACGGCCACGGAAGGACACAGAGAATGCGACGACTACTCGTCACCACCGTCACGTGCCTGCTCGTGCTCGGCCTGCCGGCCTTCGCCGTGGCGGCCCCTCAGAAGGTGGACATGTGCCACAGGAACGGCA
>JBFKVA010000089.1:0-9010 GCA_041635475.1 Acidimicrobiia bacterium
AACCCCCCACGTCAGGCTGGAGCCCGCGCTACTCCTCTTCGTCGTCCTCGGTGTCGGCGCCCAACGAGGCAAGCCAGGCGGCCGGGTCGACCGGGAGGGCCTCGTCGCTGGTCTGTACGTCCTCGCCGAAGATGCCCAGGGCCGTGAGGGCGGCCCGGACCGGGAAGTCGGGGACGACCTGCTGGTACTCGGGATGACCGGTGCCCGCCGGGATGAGTTTGCCGATGATGACGTTCTCCTTGAGCCCGACCATCGAGTCGGACCGGCCGGAGATGGCCGCCTCGGTCAGCACCCGGGTGGTCTCCTGGAACGACGCCGCCGACAACCACGACTCGGTGGCCAGCGATGCCTTCGTGATGCCCATGAGCTCGGGACGTCCCTCGGCCGGGGTCTTGCCGTCGGCGACCAGGGTCTTGTTCTCGGCCCGGAACGTCTGGTCGTCGATGAGGGCGTTGGGGAGGAAGTCCGAGTCGTTCGGACGTACCACCCGCACCCGGCGGAGCATCTGACGCACGATCATCTCGATGTGCTTGTCGTGGATGTCCACACCCTGGCTTCGGTAGACCTCCTGCACCTGGTCGACGAGGTACTGCTGGGCGGCACGCACCCCCTGGAGTTCGAGGACCTCCTTGGGATCGAGGGGTCCCTCGGTGAGCGGCTCACCCGGTTCGACGACGTCGCCGTTGTGGACCCGGAGACGGGCCCGGCGGCTGACGGTGAACTCGACTTCGCCCTCGTCGCTGTTCACGACGACACGCTTGCCTTCCTCATCGTCGACGATGGTCACCGCACCCCCGACCGAGGCCATGATGGCTTTGCCCTTGGGGGTCCGGGCCTCGAACAGCTCGACGACGCGCGGCAGGCCGTGCGTGATGTCCTCGCCGGCGACGCCACCGGTGTGGAACGTCCGCATGGTCAGCTGGGTACCGGGCTCCCCGATCGACTGGGCTGCCATGATCCCCACCGCCTCGCCCAACTCGACCCCGCGGCCGGTGGCGAGCGAAATGCCGTAGCACGTCTGGCACACACCGCGTGCCGTGTCGCACGTGAGCGGTGAACGAACCCTCACCTGGGCGACGCCCTCGGCGTCTGCCAGGGCGAGGAGCTCCTTGCGACCGATGAGCGACCCGGCTTTCATCGTGTCGCCGTCGGCGTTGCGCAGAAGCTTGTTGTCGACCTTGATGTCCTGGGCGAGGTACCGGCCGTACACCCGGTTGCGCAGGTTGCGGATCGAGGCATTGCGATCGTCCCGGATCGCCAGCAGGAGCCCGCGGTCGGTACCGCAATCATCCGTGCGGATGATCGTCTCCTGGGACACGTCCACGAGGCGGCGAGTGAGGTACCCGGAGTCCGCCGTCCGCAGGGCGGTGTCGGCCAGCCCCTTGCGGGCTCCGTGCGTGGAGATGAAGTACTCCAGCACGTCGAGGCCCTCCCGGAAGTTCGACTTGATCGGCCGCGGAATGATGTCACCACGCGGGTTGGCGACGAGCCCACGCATCCCCGCCAACTGGCGGACCTGCATGATGTTGCCGCGGGCCCCGGAGGTGACCATCATCTCGAGCGGGTTGAACCGTTGCGCCTTGAGGGTCTCCTCCATGGCGTCCTTGACGACCTCGGTGGCCTCCTGCCAGATCTCGATGAGCTCCTGGTTCTTCTCGTCCTGGGTCATGATGCCCTTGGCGAAGAGCTTGTCGATCTTCTCGGCACGGCCCTCGTACTCCAACAGGATCTCCTGCTTGGCGTCGGGTGTCTTGACGTCCTCGATGCCGATGGTGAGACCCGACTTCGTTGCGAACTCGAAGCCGAGCGACTTGATCGCGTCGAGCATCACCTGCGTCGCGTTGCGGTCGTAGCGTTCGATCGCTTCCTCGATGAGCGTGCCGACGTCCCTCTTGAGGATCTTGGCGTTGATGTAGGGGAACTCGGCGGGGAACGCCCGGTTGAGGAACGCCCTGCCGACCGTCGTCTCGAACGGCTTGGTCCCGTCCACCGGCTCGTCGGTGATGAGGCCCGAGAGCACATCCTTGAGGTCGTTGTGGGCCTCGGGGGTCCCCACCACGTCGACGCCCAACCGGATGCGAACCGGGGCGTGGAGGCCCACCTCTCCTGCCTCGTAGGCCAGCTCGGCCTCCTCGATCGACGAGAAGACCTTGCCCGCGCCGGGGGCGTCGGGGTTGAGTTCCGAGAGGTAGTAGACGCCGATGACCATGTCCTGGGACGGGGTCACGATCGGCTTGCCCGACGCCGGCGAGAGCACGTTGTTGGTCGAGATCATGAGGATCCGGGCCTCGGCCTGGGCCTCCGCGCTCAACGGAAGGTGGACGGCCATCTGGTCGCCGTCGAAGTCCGCGTTGAAGGCCGTGCACACGAGCGGGTGGATCTGGATCGCCTTGCCCTCGACGAGCACGGGCTCGAAGGCCTGGATGCCGAGACGGTGGAGCGTCGGTGCCCGGTTGAGGAGCACCGGGTGCTCCTGGATGACCTCGGCCAGGACGTCCCACACCACGGCCCGCCGCCGCTCGACCATTCGCTTGGCCGACTTGATGTTCTGGGCCAGGTCGAGGTCGACGAGGCGCTTCATCACGAACGGCTTGAACAGCTCGAGAGCCATGAGCTTGGGGAGTCCGCACTGGTTGAGCCTGAGCTCCGGGCCGACGACGATGACCGAACGGCCCGAGTAGTCGACGCGCTTGCCGAGGAGGTTCTGGCGGAACCGGCCCTGCTTGCCCTTGAGCATGTCGGAGATCGACTTGAGGGGGCGGTTGCCCGGCCCGGTCACCGCCCGGCCGCGACGGCCGTTGTCGAACAACGCGTCCACCGCCTCCTGGAGCATGCGCTTCTCGTTGTTGACGATGATCTCCGGGGCCCCGAGGTCGAGGAGCCGCTTGAGCCGGTTATTGCGGTTGATGACCCGGCGGTAGAGGTCGTTGAGGTCGGAGGTGGCGAACCGGCCACCGTCGAGCTGCACCATCGGGCGCAGATCCGGGGGGATCACCGGGACGGTCTCGAGGATCATCGAGCGGGGATCGTTCTTGCCCTCGGCGAACGGCTTGACCACCTTCATGCGCTGGGTGGCACGCTGGCGGGCCTGCTGGCTCCGAGCGTCGAGCTGCGCGACGAGGAAGTCCATCTCGGCCGCCAGGTCGAGGCGTCCAAGGAGGTCCTTGACCCACTCGGCGCCCATGCCGCCGGCGTAGTACCCGTCGTACCGATCGACGATTTCGCGCCAGAGCAGCTCGGACTCGATGAGGTCCTTGGGCTTCATCGTCCTGAAGACCTCGAAGGCCTCCTCGATCACCTCGGACTCGCGCTCGGCCCGCTCCTCGCGGTTGGCGATCTCCTTCTCCACGTCCTTGCGGCGGCCGGTGATCTCCTGGGGCTTGGCGCCGCCTTCTTCCATCTGCGAGAGCTCGACCTCGAGCCGCTCGAGTCGGGCTTCGTGCCACTCCTCGAACTCCTCGGCGACGATCGCCTGCTCGGCGCGCATCTGCTCCTCGAGTTCGGGGAGGTCCTTCTGGCGCTTCTCGTCGTCCACGTGGGTGATGAGGTAGGCGGCGAAGTAGATCGCCTTCTCGAGCTCCTTGGGCGACATGTCGAGCAGGTACCCGAGGCGCGACGGAACACCCTTGAAGAACCAGATGTGCGTCACCGGGGCAGCGAGCTCGATGTGGCCCATGCGCTCGCGCCGGACCTTCGACCGGGTCACCTCGACACCGCATCGTTCACAGACGATGCCCTTGTACCGAATGCGCTTGTACTTGCCGCAGTAGCACTCCCAGTCCTTCTGGGGGCCGAAGATGCGCTCGTCGAAGAGCCCATCCTTCTCCGGCTTGAGGGTCCGGTAGTTGATCGTCTCGGGCTTCTTGACCTCGCCGAACGACCAGGCCCTCACCTGGTCGGACGACGCGAGGCCGATTCTCAGTTCATCAAAGAGGTCGCGGGCCACTCGATGTTCTCCTCACACTCTCGTTTTCGGCACCGACGTCAGTCGGTCGGACGTTCGGGCCGGGAAAGGTCGATTCCCAGTGATTCACTTGCACGGAAGGGGGTGTCATCCTCGAGTTCGCGGAGTTCGACCTCTTCACCGGCCGAGAGCATCTCCACGTTGAGGCAGAGGCTCTGCATCTCCTTGACGAGCACCTTGAAGGACTCCGGGATGCCGGGTTCGGGGATGTTCTCACCCTTCACGATCGCCTCGTAGACCTTGACGCGCCCCTGGACGTCGTCCGACTTGATCGTCAGGACTTCCTGGAGGGCGTAGGCGGCGCCGTACGCCTCGAGCGCCCACACCTCCATCTCACCGAAGCGCTGGCCGCCGAACTGGGCCTTCCCGCCGAGCGGCTGCTGGGTGATCATGGAGTACGGGCCGGTCGAGCGAGCATGGATCTTCTCGTCGACGAGGTGGATGAGTTTGAGGATGTACATGTACCCGACCGTGATCGGGAAGTCGTACGGCTCACCGGTGCGGCCGTCGTAGAGCACCGCCTTGCCCTCTTCGTTCACGAGCTTCAGGCCGTCCCGATTGGGGCGGGCGTGGGCCAGGATCTTGGAGATCTCCCACTCCCGGGCACCGTCGAACACCGGGGTTGCGGTCCTCGTCCATGGTTCGACGCCGACCGAGGCCGGGCTGAACGTCTCGCTCTCGAACGGCTCCCATCCCTGGGCGGCTGCCCACCCGAGGTGAGTTTCGAGGATCTGGCCGATGTTCATGCGGGACGGCACACCCAGCGGCGACAGGATGATGTCGACCGGCTCGCCGTCGGCGGTGAACGGCATGTCCTCCTCGGGGAGGATCTTGGAGATGACGCCCTTGTTGCCGTGGCGGCCGGCCAGCTTGTCGCCGGCCTGGATCTTGCGCATCGAGGCCACGTAGACCCGGACGAGTTCGTTCACGCCCGGGGGCAGATCGTAGCCGTCGTCGCGGCGGAACACCTTGACGTCGATGACCTTGCCCTGTTCGCCATGGGGCACCTTGAGCGACGTGTCACGGACCTCCCGCGACTTCTCGCCGAAGATGGCCCGCAGGAGACGCTCCTCGGGGGTGAGTTCCGTCTCACCCTTGGGGGTGACCTTGCCGACGAGGTAGTCGCCGGGGCCGACCTCGGCGCCGACCCGGATGATTCCCTCCTCGTCGAGGTCCATGAGGATCTCCTCGGCCACCTGGGGGATGTCCCGGGTGATCTCCTCGGCGCCCAGCTTGGTGTCCCGGGCGTCGATCTCGTGCTCCTCGATGTGAATCGAGGTGAGGATGTCCTCCTTCACGAGGCGCTCGCTCAGGATGATGGCGTCCTCGTAGTTGAGGCCTCGCCACGGCATGAACGCCACCCGGAGGTTGCGACCGAGGGCGAGTTCACCGTCCTGGGTGGAGGGGCCGTCGGCGAGGACGTCGCCCACGCTCACCCAATCGCCCTCGCGGACGAGGACCTTCTGGTTGATCGACGTTCCCTGGTTGGAGCGCTCGAACTTCTGCACGGGGTAGACGTGCTTCTTGTTGGCGCCCTTCTCCTTGAGGACGATCTCTCGTCCGGACACGGACAGGATCTCGCCGTCATGGCGCGACAGCACCATGAACCCGGAGTCGCGGGCCGCTCGGTCCTCGACCCCGGTCCCGACGAGCGGGGCCTCGGTCTTGAGGAGCGGCACCGCCTGGCGCTGCATGTTCGAGCCCATGAGGGCCCGGTTGGCGTCGTCGTGCTCCAGGAACGGGATGAGCGCCGTCGAGACCGAGACGATCTGCTTGGGCGACACGTCCATGTAGTCCACGTCGGCGGCCAGCACGTAGTCGACCTCGCCTCCCGCCCGTCGTACGAGGACACGCTCGTTGCGGAACTTCCCCTTCTCGTCGAGCGGGGCGTTGGCCTGGGCGATGACGTGCCGCTCCTCCTCGGTGGCGGTGAGGAAGTCGACCTGGTCGGTCACGATCCCCTTGACCACCTTGCGGTAGGGCGTCTCGATGAACCCGAACCGGTTGACCCGGGCGTACGTCGACAGCGAGCCGATGAGGCCGATGTTCGGGCCTTCCGGCGTCTCGATCGGGCACATGCGGCCGTAGTGCGAGGGGTGGACGTCCCGGACCTCGAACCCGGCCCGTTCGCGTGACAAGCCCCCCGGACCGAGTGCCGAGAGCCGGCGGCGGTGGGTGAGGGCGGCCAGCGGGTTGGGCTGGTCCATGAACTGGCTCAACTGGGAGGTCCCGAAGAACTCCTTGATGGAGGCCACGACCGGCCGGATGTTGATGAGGCTCTGGGGCGTGATGGCCTCGGCGTCCTGGGTGGACATGCGTTCCCGCACGACCCGCTCGAGGCGGGTGAGGCCCACTCGCACCTGGTTCTGGATGAGCTCGCCAACCGTGCGGATGCGGCGGTTCCCGAAGTGGTCGATGTCGTCGGTCCGGACCGCCACGACGCCCTTGGCCAGGTCGATCTCAGACTTCTCCTCCCACAGTGCGTGGAGGTAGCGGAGGGCGTCGACGATGTCCGAGTCGGCGAGGAGGCCATGGGTCTCCCGGTCGTAGCTGTCGAACATGCCGCCACCGAACTTGGTGTCGATCTTGTACCGGCCCACGCGGGTGAGGTCGTAGCGCTTCGGGTTGCGAAAGAGGGTGTTGATCATCCCCCTCGCGGACTCGACGGTGGTCGGCTCGCCGGGCCGCAGCTTGCGGTAGAGGTCGAGGAGCGCTTCGTCGTTGTCCTGGACGGGGTCCTTGGCCAGCGTGTTCTTGATCGCCTCGGAGTGGCCGAACATATCGAGGATCTCCTCCTCGGATTCGACGAGGCCCAATGCCCGCAGGAAGGCCGAGACGTACTGGCGACGCTTGCGATCGACGCGCACCCCGAGGGTGTCACGCTTGTCGGTGTCGAACTCGAGCCAGGCGCCTCGACCGGGGATCATCTTGGCGCTGTAGAGCCAGCGGTCGGAGCCCTTGTCGCGGTTCTGGTCGAAGTACACGCCCGGTGACCTGACGAGTTGGGACACGATGACGCGCTCGGTGCCGTTGATGATGAAGGCGCCCTTCTCGGTCATGATCGGGAAGTCGCCGAGGAAGACCTGCTGCTCCTTGATCTCGCCGGTGTCGCGGTTCACGAACCGGGCGGTGACGAAGAGGGGCTTGGAGTAGTTGGCGTCGCGTTCGCGGCACTGGTCGATGTCGAGGAGGGGGTCGCCGAAGCGGTGGTCCACCAGCTCGAGGGCGAGCGATCCGTTGAAGCTTTCGATCGGGGAGATCTCGTCGAAGATCTCCTGGAGGCCGAACTCCATGAACCAATCGAATGATTCGTGTTGGACGGCGAGGAGGTCAGGTAGCGGAAGTACTTCAGGGATCTTGGCGAACGAAAAACGATCGGCGGCGCGCGAAGCCAAAGGAATCCTCCTGGACGTCAAAGAGGGAGTCGGGACACGTGAATCGACAAGCGTAGCAGTTCTTCCCCATACAGCACAAGCCAGCGCACGTACCCCGTTCCGGGACGTGTGCTGGCGTCTTTGCTTGTGGAGCGATTGTACCTAATGGAACGTCAGGCGGTCAAGGGCCGATGCCCCCGCGCGCTGGAACCCAGGGTTCAGGCGCGCGGATTCCGCGCGATCTGGCCCACGGTTCGGACGCGCGCTGGAACCCAGGGTTCAGGCGCGCGTATTCCGCGCGATCTGGCCCACGGTTCGACCGACGAGCGGTCGACGTTCAAGGGGCCCGGCGCAGGAGCATGATCGCCATCCAAGCTCCGATCAGGCCCGTCACCGCCGAAAGCAGGAACACCATGTCGAACGAGCCGAGTTCGTCGGCGAGGATTCCCCCGACCTGGGGGGCGATCATCTGGGCGACGCCAAAGGCCAACGTGGCGAACCCGAAGGCCGCGGCGAACGAGTCGAGTCGGGTGTGGTCGCCGATGTGGGCTCCGATCGACGCCGGGACTCCCGAGAAGCCGAATCCAAAGGCGATCGTCGCCGGCACGACGACTCCGAACGGACCCCACCGGACGAGGAGGGCTGCCGCCGCCATGAGGAGGAACCCGTAGAGCATGGTCCGCGGCCGCCCGATCGCATCGCTCACCTTCCCCGAGAGGGGTCCGCCAATGACAGTCGCCGCCCCCAGGATGAGGAACATCCGGGAGGCCAGTACCGGGTCGAAGCCCCGATCGTCCTCGAGCATCGCGACGAGGTACGTGTTGAACAGGGAGTAGCACACCGCGAAGATCGCGTAGGCCCAGAGCAGCCAACGCCACCCCGGCACCTCCCGGATGGCCGAGAGCTTCACCCCGCCGGCAACCGAAGCCCCGGTTGGTCGCATCCACATGAGGACGAGGGCGAGGAACAAAAGGGCGGCGAAGAACTCCCACCGGTAGAGGACCCGCCACGCCGGGTCCCCGAGGGATGAGCGGAGCTCGGCGGCGGCGAAGCCAGAGATGACCACGCCAACGCCGATGCCCGATCCCACGAAACCGAACCCGAGACCCTTCTGGTGGACGGGGAGGAGGGCGCTTCCGACGACGGGGGCCGGGACCCAGATGATCGCCCCTGCCAGACCTGTGATCGACAGCGCGATTGCCAGGACCCAGGCCGATCTGGCCACTGCCGCCAATCCCAAGCCGAGCGCCGACACGGCCATCCCGAGGTGGATCATCCGAGTGGGGCGCCACCGGGTCGCCATCCAGGTGACGAGGAGGGTCCCCACCATGTAGGCGACGAGGTTGGCGGAGGCGAGCGAGCCGGCGATCGTGTACGTCAGGCCGAGGTCGCCTTGGATCGCAGTGAGCAGAAGGGGGTAGGTGAACCGTCCGAACGACTGGGCCACCATCGACGCCAGCGCCGCCAGCGCGACGTAGCGCCATGGTGAGGGCGTCCGATCCTGCATCGCCTCACGCTAACCACCCCTCCCCGCGCGCTGGAACCCAGGGTTCAGGCGCGCGTATTCCGCGCGATCTGGCCCACGGTTCGAGTGGCACCGGGTTCGTGTCACACCCGTCATGCAGGCTGCGGACATGACTGCACGCATCATCGAACTCGCCTCGGGTCAGGG
>JBFKVA010000090.1:0-8801 GCA_041635475.1 Acidimicrobiia bacterium
CCTGCGCTGCAATCACTGTTCCAACCCGCCGTGCGTCACCATTTGCCCGACGAAGGCCCTGTTCCGGCGGGCCGACGGGATCGTCGACTTCGACACCGCCCGCTGCATCGGCTGCAAGTCGTGCATGCAGGCCTGCCCCTACAACGCCCTCCACATCGACCCGGATGAGCACACGGCCCAGAAGTGCAACTACTGCGCCCACCGCGTCGAAGCCGGGATCGAACCGGCGTGTGTCGTCGTCTGTCCCGAACAGGCGATCGTCGCCGGGGACCTCGAGAACCCGGCAACCGCGATCTCCCGCCTCGTGGCCACCGTCGAGACGACCGTGCGGGCCCCGGAGCAGGGAACGGGCCCGGCCGTGTTCTACAAGGGGGCCGACCAGTCGGGACTGGAGCCGCTCACGGCGGTACAGCGGGCCGGCTCGCTCATCTGGCGAGACGACCCGGAACCGGCCCCTCCCTGGCTCGCCGTCGACCTGACAGGCGGCCCGGCCCCGCCGGTGGACCCCTCGGGCGGTCCGCCGCGGGTCGTGTACACCGCGGACCAGCCCATGCCCTGGGGGTGGAAGGTGTCGTCCTACTTCCTCACGAAGGGGATCTCGGCGGGCCTCAGCATCGTGGTGGCCCTCGCCCTCCTCCTCGGCGCCGAGGTCGAAGGCGTCGCCATCACCTGGTTGATTCCGCTTCTGGCCGGCGTCCTCCTGGCGGCGACCGGTGTGCTCCTCGTCGCCGACCTCAAGCGACCGGATCGATTCCTGTACCTGCTCACGAAAGGCAACCCCACGTCGTGGCTCGTGAGGGGTGCGTGGATCCTCTCGCTCTACGCCGGCCTCCTGGCGGTGTGGTTCTTGGTGGGCATCGCCGGCTCCGCCGGGGTCACCCGCGGGGTGGCGGTGGCCGCCGCCATCGTCGGGTTGGGGGTGGCCGGCTACACGTCGTTCCTGTTCGGTCAGGCCGAAGGGCGTGACCTGTGGCAGTCGTCCGTGCTCCTGTGGCACATGCTGGCCGGGGCCCTTGCCTGTGGTGGAGGAGGGATCCTCGTCGTGGCCGCGGTGGTGCCGGTGGCCGACGTGGTGGCCGAGACCGCCCGCTGGTCCCTGGCGGGGGGCGCCCTTGCCCTCGGGCTCATCGGCTTGGCCGAGGGGGTCGCTCGCCACCCGACCCGCAACGTGGCCGTCGCCATGCACCATCTCACGCGCGGTGCCCACCGGCGGGAGTGGTGGTCGGGCATCGTCCTCGCCGCCCCGGTGGCCGGGGCCCTGGCGGCGATGACGGGGATGCTCGGGCCCTGGGGAGGAGTGGCGGGTGGGGTGGCCGCCTGGGTGGGGATCTGGCAGATGGACAACGCGTTCGTGAAGGCCGGACAGAGCGTTCCGCTCAGCTGAAGGGTGAACTGACATGCCTCGAGACAAGAGCGGAGCCCGGACATGACAACCGACCGAATCCCCAGGGTCGTCGAGACCGGACTTGCCAACTTCCCTCCGCCCGAATCGTGGGACGACTGGTCGGAGTACGACCCCGACGCGTGGCCGGAGCGGGTGCCGCGGCGGTATCGCCTCATTCCCACGACGTGCTTCAACTGCGAGTCGGCGTGCGGGCTGCTGGCGTACGTCGACCGGAACACCGGCGAGGTCCGCAAGTTCGAGGGCAATCCCGCCCACCCCGGTTCGCGGGGCCGCAACTGCGCCAAGGGGCCCGCCACCATCAACCAGGTGACCGACCCCGAGCGGATCCTGCATCCGCTCCGCCGTACGGGCCCTCGCGGTTCGGGTGGATGGGAGGAGGTCACCTGGGACGAGGTGCTCGACGACATCGGTGGGCGCGTTCGTCGAGCGCTCATCGAGGACCGCCACGACGAGGTCATGTACCACGTGGGCCGGCCGGGCGAAGACGGCTTCATGGACCGGGTCCTCCACGCGTGGGGGGTGGACGGCCACAACAGCCACACCAACATCTGCTCGGCCGGTGCCCGGACCGGCTTTGCCATGTGGATGGGAGCCGACCGTCCATCGGCCGACTTCGCCAACGCTCGCTTCATCCTCCTGCTGTCGGCGCAACTCGAGTCCGGTCACTACTTCAACCCGCACGCCCAGCGGATCATCGACGCCAAGGAGGCCGGTGCCAAGATCGCAGTGGTCGATCCCCGCCTCTCCAACACGGCCTCCAAGGCGGACGTGTGGTTGTCCGTGTGGCCAGGCACCGAGGCCGCCATGCTGCTCGCCATCGCCCGGCTCCTCCTCGAGTGGGACGCCGTCGATCATGGGTTCGTCCGTCGGTGGGTCAACTGGCGTGAAACCCTGCTCGCTCGCCATTCCGAGCTCCCCCTGACCTACGACTCCTTCGTGGCCGTCCTGCGCGACACCTACGCCGCGTACACCATCGAGTGGGCCGCCGAGGAGTGCGGCGTCGACGCCGACCGTATCGAGTCGGTTGCCCGGGGAATCGCTGACGCCGGCTCGCGGTTCTCGTCCCACACGTGGCGTTCGGCCGGGTCCGGCAACCGGGGCGGTTGGCAGGTTGCCCGGTGCCTGTGGTTCCTCCACGTCCTCACCGGATCGATTGGGACCGTGGGGGGAACCTCCCCGGCGTCGTGGGGCAAGTTCAAGCCGGCCCACCCCAACATGCCGCCACCCCACTCGAGGTGGAACGAACTGCTGTGGCCGGCCGAGTACCCCCTCGCCCACCACGAGATGAGCTTCCTCCTGCCGTACTTCCTCAAGGAGGGGCGGGGCAAGCTGGACGTGTACTTCACGCGGGTCTACAACCCGGTGTGGACGAACCCCGATGGCTTTTCGTGGATCGAGATGCTGTCCGACGAGGATCGGGTCGGCCTCCACGTCGCCCTCACGCCCACGTGGTCGGAAACGGCGTGGTTCGCCGACTATGTGCTGCCGATGGGGGTGGCCTCCGAACGCCACGACACCCATTCGTACGAGACCCACGCCGGCCAATGGCTCGGATTCCGACAGCCGGTGCTCCGGGTCAACGCCGAGCGTGACGGGCGGTCAGTCGAGCGAACGTACGAGACGAACCCGGGTCAGGTGTGGGAGGAGAGCGAGTTCTGGATCGACCTCTCGTGGCGAATCGACCCCGACGGGTCGCTGGGGATTCGGCGGTGGTTCGAGTCGACGAGCGATCCGAACCGGCCGGTAACGGTGGACGAGTACTACGGGTGGATGTTCGAGAACTCAGTCCCCGGACTGCCCGAACGGGCTGCTGCCCACGACATGACCGCGCTCGAGTACATGCGGACCTTCGGAGCCTTCGAGGTGGCCAGGGACGTGTATCGGATGCACGAGGAACCCGTCGACTCCGACGAGGTCGGCGCCGACGGGCTGGCGCGGTCCGGGGGAACCGTGGTCGGGATAGAGCTCGACGGTGACGTCGTCCAGGGGTTCGCGTCGCCGTCACGGCGGTTGGAGTGGTGGTCGGAGACGATGGCGGACTGGGGGTGGCCGGACGAGGCCATCCCGACCTATCTGCGGAGCCACGTCTGGTGGCGTGACCTCGACCTCGAGCACGACGAGCGGATCCTCCTACCGATCTTCCGTCTGCCCACGCTCATTCACAGCCGGTCGGGCAACGCCAAGTACCTGTACGAGATCAGCCACGGTCACCCGCTGTGGGTCAACCCGGGCGACTGCCGGTCGCTCGGCGTGGAGACCGGGGATCCCGTGCGGGTTGTCACCGACATCGGCTGGTTCGTCATGCGAGCCTGGGCCACCGAGGGGATCCGCCCCGGTGTGGTGGCCGCCTCCCATCACCTGGGCCGGTGGCGCCTGGACGAGGAGTCCGGCAACGAGCGGTGGGCGTCGGCCCTCGTGGAGATCGACCGCACGGAGGCCGGCCACTGGCGCCTTCGTCAGCGCAAGGGCATTGAGCCGTTCGCGTCCCACGATCCCGACTCCGGCCGGATCTGGTGGCGCGACGCCGGCGTCCATCAGAACCTGGCATTCCCACCGCACCCCGACCCGATCTCGGGAATGCATGCCTGGCACCAGCGGGTCCGGGTCGTTCCGGCACAGCCAAGCGACCAGTACGGCGACATCGTCGTGGACACGGACCGTTCGTTCGCGATCTACCGGGAGTGGCTCCAACTCACCCGACCGGGACCCGGCCCGGGGAACCTCCGGCGGCCGACCTGGCTCAACCGGCCAGTGCGACCGTCGGGCGAGGCGTACCGGGTCTGAGGCGTCGACCGTCGAGCCCCGCCTGCGCGGCCGCGACTACCCCTCGGTGACGGTCGGCACCGTGTCTGCGGAGTCGGCCCGCGTGCTCGATGTCGCGGCCAAGTGGGTGACCCGGTCCCCCTGGGACGCCTGAAAGGACCCCGAGGCGACCACCTGGACCCTGTCGCCGCGCAGGATGAACATGCCCAGCAGGTCAGGCCGGTCCTCGGTGAGGCGGGTGAAGGGGTAGGTCTCGGTGATCGGGGTGGTGCGGATCTCGTCACCCTCGATGAGGCGGCTGGCGAGGTACTCGTAGGAGGCACCCTCGGCGAAGAGCGGACGACCGGGCATGGCCCCGGTGGCGGTCCACTGCGGGTCACTGCTGGGGTAGAGCTGGTAGACGTTGGAGCGCCCGAAGTCCTCCTGGAAGTGCAGCGCGGCGAGGGAGTTGAACTCGTGGTTCTGCGTGATCGCCAGCACCCGACCGAGGCCCCGGAAGTCGATGTCGTGCGGCGCAGTGTCGCTGAGCAGGTCCCCGTAGTGGGTGCGGAGACCCGAGATACGGGCCTCGTACTCGTGGGCCCGGCTCGTGGCGGCGAGGAGGACGTCGACGCCCGCCTCGACCAGTGCCGTCGCGATGTGGCGCTCCACCGGACCCGCCCCGAGGATGAGCATGCCTTGGGGGTTGACCTCGGCCAGGCCGACGCGGCGGGCCACCACCGGGGAGGCCAGCCCGTAGAGAATGGCACAGGCGCCGATCACCACGAAGGTCGCCGGGACGAGGAGCTCGGCGCCCGCGATCCCATGGTCGATGAGATCCTCGGCGAACAGCGAGGCGACGAGCGCGGCCACCACGCCCCGCGGCGCCATGGAGGCCAGGAGGACCCGCTCCCGGGACTCCAGCGGCGACGGGTTCGTGGACGCCCACACGGACAGCGGTCGGCCGATCGCGATGAGCGCCACGACGAGGCCAACAAGAGGCCAGCCCACGGCGGCGATCTCGGCAGGATCGAGACGGGCGGCCAGCACCACGAACACGACGGGCAGAAGGAGGACGACGAGGTTCTCCTTGAACGCCAGCACGTGACCGACCGGTGCCCACTTCTGGTTTGCCAGCACGAGGCCCATCACCGTCACGGTCAGCAGGCCGGACTCGGCCGCCAGTTCGTTCGACACCACGAACACGACGAGGGCGACGGCGAGGACCATCGAATTCTGCATGCGGTCGGGGACCACGTGCCAGCGCAGCAGTGGGACCATGGCGAGGGCCGCCACCAGGCCGATGCCCGCCCCGATGCCGATGAACGCGGCCACCTGCGAGACGACCGTGGCGAGCGAGGGCCCGCCCACCGTCCCGGCTTCGGCCCCGGTGATGATGACCTCGAGGACGATGGTGGCGATCATGGCGCCGATCGGGTCGATGAGGATCGACTCCCAGCGGAGGATCTGCCCGGCGGCGCCATGGGGCCGGATCTGGCGGAGAAGTGGCCCCACCACGGTTGGACCGGACACCACGAGGATCGCGCCAAGGAGGATCGCCATGCCGGGGGAGAGGTCGAGGAACACGAACGCGGCCAGCGCCCCGACGAGCCAGGTGACGCCAGCGCCGATCGAGATGAGCCGGAGGACGACGCTGCGCTCGGACTTCAACTCCCGCGCCCGGAGCGTCAGGCCGCCTTCGAAGAGGATGACCGCCACCGCCAGGGAGACGAGTGGGGTGAGGAGGCCGCCGAGGAGGGCGTCGGGATCGAGCCACCCGAGCGCCGGGCCGACGACGGCCCCGGCCGCCAGCATGAAGACGATCGACGGGAGGCGCAGCACCTGGGCCAGCCATTGGGCACCGATGCCGGCACCGATGATGACGACGACCTGGAGGATTTCACTGCTTGCGATGTCCACGGCCTGAGATCGTAGCTAGGGCCGGACCTCTTCCCGAGGGGTCCCCGAACCCTGCCCTTGCCCCCGGACGCGACGATCCCCCCTCGGGAGGGGGGATCGAAGATCGGGTTGAGGTGGTCGTCAGCGCCGCGGTTTGGCGATGTTGACCTTGAGGTTGCGTCCGCCGAAGTCGCTGCCGTCGAGGGCATCGATGGCGGTGTTGGCGGCGTCGGCGCTGCCCATTTCGACGAAGCCGAAGCCACGGGACCGACCGGTTTCCCGATCGGTGATGACATGGGCGCTCGTCACGGGTCCGTACTCCGAGAACAGGGTCTCGAGTTCGGATGAGGTTGTCTGGAACGAGAGGTTCCCGACGTAGATGTTCGTGGACATTGTGGTGCTCCTTCTGAGCGGATGGCCGTCTGATGTGTCGCCGAGCTATGACCGGGCAACCCTCGTGAGAGGCTTGCCTTGTCGCGACATCCGACGGACCGAAGAAGCAAGCAAGGCGTGTCCACGCTTCGAGCGTGTACAGGGACAATGTAGCGGCTGTGCGGGGACTACAGGACCGAATTCGTCAACCTCGCCCTTCTCGCTGCCGAAACCCATGGCAATGACCTGAGTTGTCTCCGTCAGCGAATTCGCGCGCAGCGCGCGAATTGCCGCGATATCCGCGCGCGGCGGACCTACTATCGAATCCACTTCCCCAACGACAAGGAACCACGGTCGCGTGCCACGTTTCGACCTTTCCAGCCGGCAAGCGCTGAACGACTACCTCGACGCCATCGGCGCCTATGACCTTCTCACGGCCGAGGACGAGATCCGCCTTGCCCGGACCATGGACGAGGGAATCGAAGCCAAGGCCAAGCTCGAATCCGGTGGCAAGCTCAAGCCCGCTGAGCGGGCCCGCCTCACGCGACAGCAGGCCGCCGGGACCCAGGCCCGCCAGGACTTCATCAACGCCAACCTCCGCCTCGTGGTCTCGGTGGCCAAGCGGTACACGAACTCCGGCATGAACCTCCTCGACATCATCCAGGAGGGCAACCTGGGCCTCATCCGAGCCGTCGAGAAGTTCGACTGGCGCAAGGGGTTCAAGTTCTCGACGTACGCCACCTGGTGGATCCGCCAGGCGATCACCCGCGCCATCGCCGACAAGGGCCGCACGATCCGCATCCCGATCCACGTCGTCGACATGATCTCCCAGGTTCGCAGCGCGGAAGCCGAGCTGTTCAAGCGCAACGGCCTGAATCCCACCGCCGGTGAGATCGCGGATCACTCCGGGGTGGAGGAGCGCAAGGTGCGGGAGCTCCTCAAGGTCGCCCCCGACCCGGTCTCCATCTTCGAGCCGGTTGGGGAGGACAACGCCGTCCTCGGCGACTTCATCGAGGACGAATCGGCGATCTCGCCGTTCGAGGCCGCGGCCTCGGCCCTCAACCGGGCCCGCCTCGGCGAGATCCTCGAACGGCTCACCGAGCGGGAACGGGACGTCCTCACCATGCGCTTTGGGCTTGACGGTGGGATCCCGTTCACCCTCGACGAGGTCGGCACGAAGTTCGAGGTCACGCGGGAGCGAGTCCGACAGATCGAGGCCAAGGCCCTCGCCAAGCTCCGGCATCCGTCCAACCCCCGCCGTCGCGGCGCCCGCTCCCTCGCCGGATAGCGTGCGCTGACGGCCTGTGGCCCCGACCTACCGCGGACCCCGGGTCGGGGCATTGGCCTGCCAGATGTAGAAGCTGAGGGCACCGGCGAACGTCACCCACCCCAGGTAGGGGAGCATGAGGATGCCCGCGATCGGGGTGAACGCCCAGAACGCCCCGGTGGCCAGGCCGACCCCCACCCACAGGAGGCAGATCCACGTGAACGCCGCCGGCAGGCGGCGGCGAGCGAAGAAGAACCACGGCCACAATGCGTTGAGTCCCATCTGCACCACCCACAACCACACGGCGACCCCCCATCCGTGGTCGCGCCACACGAGCCACACGGCTGCGGTCATGAGGACGTAGAGGAGCGTCCAGGCCGGCCCGAACGCCTTGTCGGGTGGAGCCCATGGCGGTTGGGTGAGCCCGCGATACCACTCGAGTCCGCGCGACGTCCACCGGCCGCCGAGGGCAGCAGTCGCGACCGTGATGAGGACGAAGACAGCCGCCATGGGCCGAGCATAGAAGCGATGGCGGGTGCGACCGATCCTCCCGACCGGCGCTCTCTCTAAGCTCCCCCTGATGCCCACGGTCTCCGACGCAATCGACAGCCTCTCGGGTCTTGCCGCCGGGGCCGCCGGCTGGGACCCGGTGGGCCTGCAAGTCGGTGATCCGGCTGCGTCGGTTCGGTCGGTGGCCGTGTGTCATGAGGCCACGGACGCCGTCATCGACGCTGCCCTGGCCGAGGGGACCGACTTCCTCGTCGCGTATCACCCCCTCCTGTTCTCCCCGACCACGCGCCTCGTCGCCGGGGCCGGGGCACCAGGTCGGGCCCACAGGCTCATCGCCGCGGGCGTCTCGCTCTTTGTCGTGCACACCGGATGGGACACGACCGAAGGCGGCGCAGCCGACGCCCTGGCAGGGGCCCTGCGCCTGGGCGACGTCGAACCGTTCGGCGCGGACGACGGGGCGGCCTCCTTCAAGCTCGTCACGTTCCTGCCCGAACCTCACGTCCCCCGGGTCATGGCTGCCCTGGCCGGGGCCGGGGCGGGCACCATCGGCGAGTACACGTCCTGCGGCTTCGTCACAGCCGGGACCGGCACATTCGTTCCCGCCGC
>JBFKVA010000091.1:0-8663 GCA_041635475.1 Acidimicrobiia bacterium
CCGGTGCCACGCGCGCAATCGAACCGGCCTCTATTCTCTCGGCATCCCAGGGAAAGGGACACAGGGATGGAGGACGATCCGCGCCGGCTGCTGGCCGAGATCGAGGCGGCGCTGGCCGACGCCGTCGCCGAGGAGGACTTCGCTACGATCGGGCGACTGGCCCGGGAGCGCGACGCGCTGCGTGCCGAACTGGCCCGGGATGACCCGGACGAGACCCGACTCGAGGACCTCGCGGAACAGCTGCGGCGCCTGAAGGACGAGTAGCCGATCTGGACCGCGCGGCCCTCTACACTCGTCCGCTGTGACCCACCGACCAGCCGACGCCCCCCATCGCCCCGGGTTCGCCGTCTTCGTCACGGCCCTCGTCGGCGTCCTCCTCATTGGCGTCGTGTGGACCCTGGCCACGGCCGACCGCAGTGAGCCCCCCACCACCGAATCCCCAGCCGCGTCCGACACCAGTGGCACCGGCGTTCCCCCATCGACCGACCCGGATCCCGCGCCCGACGACTCGACGCCGCCCACCACCGGCGCAACCGACGCGACCGATGCGGCGACCGAGTTGGCCGAGATCGTCGGGTTCCGGTTCGAGGTCGTGGCCGATGGGCTCCAGCAACCGACGGCGATCACCGCGCCCCCGGGCGATGAGCGCATCTTCGTCACCGAGCGCATCGGCCGGGTCAAGATCATCGGCGCCGACGGGAGCGTGTTTGCCGAGTCATTCCTCAACATCACCGACAGGGTCCTCGCCAACGGGATCGAGCAGGGCCTCCTCGGCCTGGCGTTCCATCCCGACTACGCCACCAACGGCCGGTTCTTCGTCTACTACACCAACAAGGAGGCGAAGCGAACCTTGTCGGAGTTCCAGGTGAGCGCCGCATCCGCGGACCAGGCCAACCACAACTCGGAACGGGTGCTGTTCTCGCGCGCCCAACCGGAGGGATCGACCGACATCCGTCACTACGCCGGGGGGCTCAACTTCGGCCCCGACGGCTACCTGTGGGTGTCGGTGGGCGACGGCGCCGACTCCCGCGACCAGGGCCAGGACCCGAACACGATCTTCGCCGCCCTGCTCCGGCTCGACGTCGACTCAGGGGATCCGTACGGCACCCCGGGCGACAACCCCTTCGTCAACGGTGGTGGCACACCAGAGGTGTGGGCCTACGGACTGCGCAACCCCTGGCGGTTCACCATCGACCACGAAACGAGGCTCATCTACATCGGCGACGTCGGCCAAGGCGCCCGCGAAGAGATCAATGTCCTTTCGATCGATGACGATGCCGGCGCCAACCTCGGCTGGGCCAACGTGGAAGGGACCATGTGCTTCTTCGAGAAGGGCTGCGACCCCGCCGACTACCACCTGCCCACGATCGAGTACGACCACGACACGGGGTGCTCGGTCACCGGCGGTGTCGTGTACCGAGGGAGCGCCATCCCCGAACTCGACGGGCACTACTTCTACGGCGACTGGTGCAACCAGTGGATCAGGAGCTTCCTGCTCGTCGACGGCGTGCCAACCGAGGAACGTGACTGGACCGCCGAGTACCGGCTGCCCGACGGGAGCCAGGCGGGGCAACCCAACGGGTTCGGCAACGACGCCGACGGCGAGCTCTACGTCGCCACCTTCGGCGGGTCGGTGCTGAGGCTGGTCGCCGACCGGTAGCGCCGGCTCGCAGGCACCACATCTCGAGCGTGCTCGAGGGAACGAGACGGCCTCGTGGGACCGCATCCCGGTCCCGGACCTGAGACAATCAAGGTTCAGGAGGTGTCCCGTGGCGGATGGGTATGAGTCGCCGAGTTGGCTGGACCGTCTCGTGATGCGGGTCGAGCGTCTCCCGGGGCCAGCATGGCTCTTCTACCTGGTTCTTTCCCTGGTCGGCGTCGGCCTCTTGCACATCGGCCGTTGGCTTGACGGTTCCCTCGGAGACTGGCCGGCGAAGGGAACCTTCGACACCGCGTATCTCGGACTGGGACTCGTCTTCTACCACTACCTGCGAACCGCAGCCGTGAGCTCATTCGACATCTTCTCGATCCTGCTCAACCCCGGGGTTCGTGACCGGTGTCGCCACGACATAACGAACACACCGCGGCGCCCGGCGGTGTGGTTGGGTCTGGCAGGCCTCCTGCTCGGCGTGAGCGCCCTCCTCGTGGACCCGGTGGCCAGGGGCAACGCCTCCACCTCCCCGTTCACTCTGCTGGTCCTCTTCGTGTTCGGGTACATGAACCTGGCGATCTTCCTCGTCGCGTTCTATCAAGTCGTGAGGCAGCTGCGGCTCGTGAACGAGTACCACTCCACGGTCGAGTCGATCGATCTCCTCCAGCCGGAACCCCTTCACTCCTTCTCGCGGTTCACCGCAAGGGTCGGCTTGTTCCTTCTCGGGCTCGTCTACTACTCGATTCTCACCGACCCTTCCACGATGGAGAACCCGGTGTGGATCGGTGGCACCATTCTGTTCTCGGGCCTGGCCCTCGCCTCGTTCGTGCTCCCGCTCCGAGGCATGCATCGGCGCCTCCTGCGTGAGAAACGGCGCTATGAGGGGGTCGTCGCTCGGCAGATACGGCAGGTCGTCCTTGACCTCGAGCGCCGTACGGGATCGATCTCCGAGGAGGATGTCGACCGTCTCAACAAGACGATGTCGCTCACCGTGACCATGAAGGAGACCGTGGGGAGACTCTCAACGTGGCCATGGCGAACGGAGACCCTGCGCGGGTTCGTGTCGGCGCTTCTGTTGCCTGTCGTCCTCTGGCTGATCACCAACGCCCTCAGTCGGCTCATCGGATTCTGACCAGGGACGAGGCGATTCGCCGTCGGCAACCCACTGCTCGCCTCGCCGGTCGCCGACCGATGGCCGGAACCCTCCGAGGTCCAGAAGGCCGACCGATAGGCTGGCCG
Source organism: Acidimicrobiia bacterium (assembly GCA_041635475.1). GTDB lineage: Bacteria > Actinomycetota > Acidimicrobiia > Spongiisociales > JAENVV01. Next base: position 2,891 of record JBFKVA010000091.1, read on the forward strand.
CATGGGGTGGCACAAGATCCTCGACCACGGCGACCTCGACGAGGGACGGGTCACGACCGTCACCGTCGGCACGAAGTCGCTGGCCGTGTCCCACCACAACGGTGCCTACGGCGCACTCGACAACGCCTGCCCCCACCAGGGGGGACCGCTCGGCGAGGGGTCGATCGAGAACGGTCTCCTCCGCTGCCCTTGGCATGGGTACGACTACGACCCGATCACCGGGACGCCGCCCCCTCCGTTCGAGGATGCCCCGTCCTGTTTTGCCATCGACGTCAGGGACGACGGCGTCTACGTGGAGGTCGATGAAGCCCCACCCCGTGCGCGGACGACCTCGGACGTCCTCGTCGAGACCATGGTGGCCTGGGGAGTGGATACGGTGTTCGGGATGGTCGGCCACTCCAACCTCGGTTTCGCCGACGCCTTGCGGGCAGCCGAAGCCCGGGGGGAACTCGCGTATGTGGCCGTACGCCACGAGGGGGCCGCGGCGTTCGCGGCCGCCGCCTACGGGAAGCTCACAGGGCGGCCGGCCGCGTGTTTCGCCATCGCCGGCCCGGGCTCGACGAACCTGCTCACCGGCCTCTACGACGCCAAGCTCGACCGAGCCCCGGTGGTGGCCATCAGCGGCCAGGTGCCGTCGAAGACGAGAGGCCGGGGCGCCTTCCAGGATCTCGACCTCGGCGCCGCGTTCGCCGACGTTGCCCTCACCACGACGACGCTGGCAGCCGAATCGGACCCGGCCGAGCTCATGGCTCTCGCCTGCAAGACGGCGATCGTTGGCAGGGGAGTTGCCCACCTTGTGCTCCCCGATGAGGTTCAGGTCCTCGAATCCGACCAGCCCGCCGGGAGTGGCCCTGCAGGCCGAGTCGGAGATGACCGCGTCCGGCCGTCCCCTCCCTCGATCGACGCTGCCCGGGCCGCCCTGGCCGGGGCGAAACGCCCGGTGTTCGTGGTCGGCCACGGTTCGCGTGGCCAGATGGAACCCGTCATCGAGTTGGCCGAACGTTGTGGCGCCCCGATCCTCACGACCTTCAAGGGCAAGGGCCTCATACCCGACGGACACCCCCTGGCGGGGGGCGTCCTCGGACGGTCGGGGACCCCGGTCGCCAGCTGGCTCATGAACGAGGCCGACCTCCTCGTCGTGTGGGGTGCCTCGTTCAGCAACCACACCGGGATCGCCCCCTACAAGAGCACCGTCCAGGTGGACGTCGACCCGGCCGCCCTCGGTCGGTTCCACCCGGTGGACGTCCCCGTCCAAGGCCACGTTGGTGTGACTGCCGAGTTGCTCGTCGCCGAGATGGGCGAACGCAGCGGGGAGGGACAGGCCGCCGACGTCGCAAAACGGTGGCGGATCTGGAACCTTGAAAAGGAACAACGGGAAGCCGACGACCGAGCGGCCGGCCTCAACGCCGCGGCCGTGTTCGCCGCACTCTCACGGCACGCCCCCGCCAACGCCGTCATCACGGTCGACGTGGGCAACAACACCTACTCGTTCGGGCGCTACTTCGTGTCGAAGGGCCAGCCGGTTCTCATGTCCGGGTACCTCGGGTCGATCGGCTTCGGGTTTCCCGCGGCAATGGGGGCGTGGGCGGCCGACCGAACTCGCCCGGTGATCGCCGTCACCGGGGATGGCGGCTTCGGCCAGTACATGGGGGAGTTGACGACCGCCGTTCGGCACGGCATGCCGATCAAGCACCTCCTCCTCAACAACTCGGAACTCGGGAAGATCTCGAAGGAACAGCGGGCCGCCGGGTTCGACGTCTGGCAGACGGGCCTGCACAACCCCGACTTCGCCTCCTACGCCGAGTTGTGCGGTGCCCGGGGGATCCGCGTGACCCGCCTCGACCAACTCGAAGCGAGCATGACCGAGTTCATCGGCCACGACGGTCCGGTCCTCCTGGAGATCTGCAGCGACGTCGGCCTGGTGTGAAGGCCCGCTACTCGCCCCCGACCGGGGTCGGGCCCGAGCCGAGCACCGCATGGGCGGCCGCCAGGCGGGCCACCGGGACCCGGTAGGGGGAGCAGCTCACGTAGTCGAGCCCGAGGCCGTGGAAGAACGTGATCGAGGCAGGGTCCCCTCCGTGCTCGCCGCAGATACCGACCTTGAGGTCGGGGCGGGCCCGACGGCCACGCTCCACCCCGATGGCGACGAGCTCCCCGACCCCGTCCTGGTCGAGCGACTGGAACGGGTCGCCGTCGATGAGCCCACTCTTCACATACGTCGAAAGGAACTTCGCGGAGTCGTCGCGGCTCATCCCCAGCGTCGTCTGGGTCAGGTCGTTCGTCCCGAAGGAGAAGAACTGCGCCGACCGGGCGATGTCACCGGCCGTGAGGGCAGCACGCGGCAACTCGATCATCGTGCCGACGAGGTAGTCGAGCTCGATCCCGGCCCGGCCCAGGACCTCGGTGGCCACCCTGTGAACGATGTCGGCCTGTCGATCGAGCTCGGTGGCGAAGCCGACGAGCGGGATCATGACCTCCGGGTGAACGGACACGCCCCGTTCGACACACCGAACGGCGGCGATGAAGATCGCCCGGGCCTGCATCTCGGTGACCTCCGGGTAGGTGATGCCGAGCCGGCACCCGCGATGACCGAGCATGGGGTTGGCCTCGCTGAGGCGCTCGACCTGCTCGAGGACGGCGTCGGCCTCCGAAATCCGATCGAGAAGGGCGTCCATGGCCTCCAAGGAGTCCGCCTCCTTGAGATGCAGCTTGAGGTCGGTGAGCTGTTCGAGGATCTCGGAGTGATGGGGGAGGAACTCGTGGAGGGGCGGATCGAGGAGCCGGATCGTCACCGGGTAGCCGTCCATCGCCTCGAAGATGCCCTCGAAGTCCTCGATCTGCATCGGTTCGAGTTCGGTGAGGGCCTCCACCCGAGCCCCCGGTGTCGGGGACATGATCATCCGCCGCATGGCACCGATCCGATCGGCGGCGAAGAACATGTGCTCGGTCCGGCAAAGGCCGATCCCCTGCGCCCCGAAACGCCGGGCAACGACCGCGTCGTCGGGGGTGTCGGCGTTGGTGCGAACCCCCAGGGTTCGGATCTCGTCGGCCCAGTTCATGAGCGTGGCCAGGTGGTCGTCGAACTCCGGGTCGATCGTCGGGACCTGCCCGAGGAGGACCTCGCCCTTGTTGCCGTCGACGGTGACCCAATCCCCGGCGTGAATCGTCGTCCTCCCGGCCCGAGCGCGCTGCTTGACGTAGTCGACCTCGAGCCCCTCGCATCCCACGACGCAGCACTTGCCCATGCCGCGGGCAACGACGGCGGCATGCGAGGTGACCCCGCCCCGACTGGTGACGATGGCCGATGCCACCGCCATGCCGTGGAAGTCGTCGGGGCTCGTTTCGTGGCGGACGAGCACGACCTGCTTGCCCTCCTCGACCAGGCGCTCGGCCTCGTCGGCTTCGAAGACGACGATTCCCGAAGCCGCCCCGGGGGAGGCGTTGAGTCCGATCGTGAGGACATCCACTTCGGCCGTCGGGTCGACAACCGGGTGGAGGAGCTGCTCCAGCTGGGCCGGGTCGACCCGCCGGACCGCCTCCGACCCGTCGATCATGCCCTCGTCGACCATGTCCACCGCGATCCGCACCGCGGCCCGCCCGGTGCGCTTGCCCCGCCGGGTCTGGAGCATGTAGAGCCGGTTGCCCTCCACGGTGAACTCCAGGTCCTGCATGTCGAGGTAGTGGTCCTCGAGGCGCTTGGCGTACCCGAGGAGATCGGCGTGCGGCCCCGGGAGTTCGCCGGCCATGTGCGAGATCGGCTGGGGCGTTCGCACGCCGGCCACGATGTCCTCACCCTGGGCGTCGAGGAGGTACTCGCCGTACAGGCCCGGCTCGCCGGTGGCCGGATTGCGGGTGAAGGCGACCCCGGTGGCGGAGTTCTCCCCGAGATTGCCGAACACCATGAGCTGCACGTTGACGGCCGTTCCCAGGTCATGGGCGATACCGGCATGGTTGCGGTAGTCGACTGCCCGCTTGTTCCCCCACGAGTTGAACACGGCCTGGATCGAGAGGCGAAGCTGTTCGTGGGGGTCGTCGGGGATCTCCTGCGAGCCGAACCCGCTGATGATCCGCTTGAGCCGGGCGACGAGCTCCCGTAGCTCGTCCTCACCGAGCGCGGCCCCGTTCTGGAGCTTGGCCCTCTCGAACGCCTCGTCCATTGGATGTCCGGGGACGCCGAACACGATCTCGGCGAACATCCGGATGAACCGTCGATAGGTCTCCCACGCGAAAGCGGGATTGCCGGTGAGGTCGGCGAGCGCTTCCGTGGTCGCCTCGGTGAGGCCCAGGTTGAGGATCGTGTCCATCATGCCCGGCATCGAGACCGGGGCACCGGAGCGAACGGAGACGAGCAGTGGGCTGGGACCGGCCCCGAACGTCTTGTCGGTTGCCCCCTCGAGGCGCCCCATGGCGGCCCGAACCTCGTCCCACAGGCCGTCCGGCGCCTGGCGGTCGAGGGCGTAGAAGGTGTTGCAGGCCTCGGTGGTGACGATGAATCCAGGCGGCACGGGGAGGCCGGCGTTCGTCATCTCGGCCAAGTTTGCTCCCTTGCCCCCGAGGAGCCCGGTCATGGTCCGGTCGCCTTCGCTGAACATGTACACGAACTTCATGTCCCGGAATCTATCGGACGGCGTCGGTGGGCCCGGCCCCCGGGCGGCGGGCGCCCGCCGAGTTGGTAGCTTTCGGGCTTCCCCACCACAGGAACCCGATGTCTGCTCAAGGTCACACCACCCCGGCCTACTCGGTCCGGATCCTCGCCCGGCTCTCCCACGCCCCGGGAACGCTTGGCCGGCTGGCGACGGCCATCGGAACTGCCGGAGGCAACATCACCAAGTTCGCGGGGTTTGAGGTGACCGGGCCGTCCATCACCCGGGAGTTCGTCGTCGACGCCCACTCCGAGGAGCACGGCACCCGCATCATCGAGGCCGTGCGCGACGTGGAAGGCGTCGACCTCCTCGAAGCCGAGGACGTCGTCTTTCACATGCACGTGGGAGGCAAGCTGGAGGTGGTCGGGCGGTTTCCCCTCCACGACCGCGACGACCTGTCCGTCGCCTACACGCCCGGGGTGGCCCGGGTCTGCTCGGCCATCGCCGCCGATCCCCGCAAGGCTTGGGACTACACCATCCGGGGCGGGACGGTGGCCGTCGTGTCCGACGGGACCGCGGTCCTCGGGTTGGGCGACATCGGACCCCTCGGGGCACTTCCGGTCATGGAAGGCAAGGCGATGCTCTTCAAGGAGTTCGGTGGGGTCGACGCGTTCCCGATCGTCCTCGACACCACCGACCCCGAGGAGATCATCGCCACGGTCAAGCGCATCGCGCCGACGTTCGGCGGGATCAACCTCGAGGACATCGCCGCCCCCGCCTGCTTCGAGGTCGAGGCGCGCCTGCGGGCCGAGCTGGACATCCCCGTGTTCCACGACGACCAGCACGGGACTGCCATCGTCACCCTTGCCGCCCTGCAGAACGCTTGCAAGGTGACCGGCCGCCGCATGCGCGACCTGAGGGTCGTCATCGCCGGTTCGGGCGCGGCCGGGGTCGCGTGCGCCAAGATCCTCTTCCACGCCGGGGTGCGAGAACTCGTCGTCACCGACTCGAAGGGCCCGATCTACCAGGGGCGTTCCGGCCTCGACGGCGGCAAGGGCTGGATCGCCGACAACACGAACCCGGACAAGGTCGACGGGACGCTGGCCGACGTCATGGCCGGCAGGGATGTGTTCATCGGCGTGTCTCGGCCCGGAATCATCACCCGCGATGACGTGGCGCGGATGGCCCCC
>JBFKVA010000092.1:0-8509 GCA_041635475.1 Acidimicrobiia bacterium
CGCCGATCCGACGAATGGTCGCAGAGACCCGGCTCCATCCGTCGATGTTCGTGCTCCCCGTGTTCGTGGTCGGGGGAGAGGGCATTGAACGGCCGATCCCCTCGATGCCGGGGCACCACCAGCGATCGGTCGACCGACTGCTTCCGGTCGCGCAGGAAGCCCAGGAACTCGGGGTCGGTGGACTGATGGTCTTCGGGATTCCCGATTCCAAGGACGCCGAGGGCTCGTCGGGATGGGATCCGGCCGGGCCGGTCCCTTCGGCAATCCGGGCCATATGCCGGGCCGCACCCGGGTTGGTGCTGTGGGCCGACGTGTGTCTCTGCGAGTACACGGACCACGGGCACTGCGGCGTGCTGAAGGGTGACACCGTTGACAACGACCGGACGCTGCCGCTCCTGGCGAGGGCAGCCCTCACCTACGCCGACGCCGGGGCCGATGTCATCGCGCCTTCCGACATGATGGACGGGAGGGTTGGAGCCATTCGCGCTGTCCTGGACGAGGCCGGCCACGCAGACCTGGCGATCTGCTCGTATGCCGTGAAGTACGCCAGCGCCTACTACGGACCGTTCCGCGACGCCGCCGGGTCGACGCCGGCGTTCGGCGACCGACGTTCCCACCAGATGGACCCCGCCAACCGGCGAGAGGCTCGCCGGGAAGCCGCCGCCGACCTCGAAGAGGGCGCCGACCTCATCATGGTCAAACCGGCGGGTCCCTACCAGGACGTGATCGCAGACCTGCGCGAACGTCTCGACGTTCCGCTGGCCGCCTACCAGGTGTCGGGCGAGTTCAGCATGGTCACCGCCGCTGCCGAACGTGGTTGGATCGACGGTGCTCGGGTCATGATCGAGTCACTCACCGGCATCGCCCGGGCGGGGGCGGACATCATCCTCACCTACTTCGCCATCGAAGCAGCCCGACGTCTGGCGGAGACGAAATGACGACCTCGCACGAGTGGTTCGAGCGCGCCAGGCTCGTCATGCCCGGGGGTGTGAACTCACCTGCGCGCGCCTTCAAGGGGGTCGGGGCCGAGCCCGTTTTCGTCACGAGGGGTGAAGGTGCCTTCCTCGAGACGGTGGGCGGTCACCGTCTCATCGACTTCATCGCGTCGTGGGGGGCGCTGATCTTCGGTCACGCCGAACCGGAGGTGGTGGATGCCCTCGTCGCGGCCGTTGAAGCCGGGACGTCGTTCGGGGTTCCGACCCCGGGGGAAGTCGAGTACGCAGAGATCGTCACCCGCCTCGTGCCGTCGATGGAAGTCGTTCGCATGGTGAACTCGGGCACCGAGGCGACCGCCGCGGCGATCCGGGTCGCCCGCGGAGTGACCGGGCGTGATGTGGTCGTCAAGTTCGAGGGGTGCTACCACGGGCACGCCGATGCCTTCCTCGTCAAGGCGGGATCGGGACTCGCCACGTTTGGAGAGCCCGACAGCCCGGGGGTTCCCACGGGGACGGCGGGTGACACCCGCGTCGTCGCGTTCAATGACCTCGACGCCGTCGAAGTGGCCCTCGCCCCCGGTGACGTCGCCGCGGTCATCATCGAAGGTGTGGTCGGGAACATGGGCGTCGTCCCCCCCGATGCGGGGTTCCTCGAGGGAATCCGGGCACTGTGCGACCGCCACGGGTCGTTGCTCATCCTCGACGAGGTGATGACCGGCTTCCGGGTCGCCCCGGGTGGCGTGCAGGAGCGCTGGAGCATCACCCCCGACCTCACGTGCCTCGGCAAGATCGTCGCCGGCGGTACTGCGGCCGCCGTGTACGGAGGCCGCGCCGACCTCATGCGCCACGTGGCGCCCGACGGTGCCATCTACCAGGCCGGCACGCTGGCGGGCAATCCCCTGGCGGTGGCAGCCGGGCTGGCCACACTCCGACGCCTCGAGCGGGATCCCGGACTCCACGAACGCCTCGAGGAGGCCGGCGCCCGCCTCGAGGCAGCCGTGACGGTGGCGCTCGAACAGAACCGAATCCGGGGGACGGTGCAGCGGGTCGGTGCGATGCTCACGTTGTTCTTCGGCGTGGAGAAGGTGCGGAATTGGGATGACGCGTCCCGCCTGGACAGGGAGATGTTCTCCCGCTTCCACGCCGCCGCACTTCGCAGGGGCGTCCTGCTCCCGCCGTCACCGTTCGAGGCGTGGTTCCTGATGGAGGCGCACCTGGGTGACCCACTTGAACGTGCGATCGAAGGGGTCGTCGCATCCCTCGAGGAGATCGCGTGACCGCCCGGCTCCTCGTCCGTGCCCTCCGCCGGGAGAAGGTGGAGAGGCCGCCGGTGTGGGTGATGCGCCAAGCCGGTCGGTACCTGCCCGAATACCGCGAGCTGCGGGCCGGAAGGTCGTTCAACGAGGCGGTTGCCACGCCCGGCATCGCCGCTGAGATCACCCTCCAACCGATCCGCAGGTTCGGCATGGACGCGGCGATCATGTTCGCCGACATCATGACCCCTCTCGAGGCGCTGGGGGTGGCGATGACGTTCAACCCGGGACCCACGCTGGAGCCGATGAGCGTGTCGGAGGTGGCTGCCCTCGGCGAACTCGACACGGATCGTCTCGCATTCATGGCCGAGACGCTCCGGCTCGTGCGTGCCGAACTACCCGACGAGACCGCGCTGATCGGATTCGCCGGTGCGCCGCTCACCCTCCTCGCCTACCTGCTGGAGGGCGGCGGCAGCAAGGAGTGGATGGCACTGCGGCGAGCCGTCGAGGAAGACCCCGCCGCGGTGACCGGGGCGCTCTCGGTGCTCGCGCGTGCCCAGCACACCTACCTCGGGTTCCAGCAGGCCGCCGGCGTGGATGCAGTACAGCTCTTCGACTCCTGGGTCGGGGTCCTCTCCAGGGGCCGCATGGCCTCCCACGCCATTCCGGCCGCCCGGGCGTCCTTGGCGGGACTGGAGGTCCCGACCATCTACTTCGCCCCCCATGCCGCGCACGGACTCGACCTCATCCCGGCGGTGGGTGCAACGGCCTACGGCCTCGACTGGCGCATGCCGCTCATCGATGCATGGGAACGCATCGGATTCGAGCACGCCGTCCAGGGGAACCTCGACCCGGCGATCCTCTTCGCCCCCCCTGATCGGATCCGGTCGGCCGTGGACGACCTCCTCACCGCGGTCGGAGACCGGCCCGGTCACATCGTGAACCTGGGCCACGGCATCAGCCGATTCACCCCACCCGAACACCTGGGGGTGTTCATCGAGGCGGTCCAGCGGCGATGAAGCTCACAACGGAGCTCCTTCTCCGCCACGACCGACCGGGACCCCGGTACACGTCCTACCCCACCGCCGTCGATTTCACCGAGGAGTTCGACCAGGATCGGTACGGCGCCTCGCTCGACAGCGCCGCGGCGAACGTTGACGGCCCCCTCTCTCTCTACGTGCACCTCCCGTTCTGCGAGGCACGGTGCTCCTTCTGCGCCTGTCACGTTGTCGTCACCAAGAGCAAGAGCGTTGCCGAGGCCTACCTCGGCCGAATAGGCCGAGAGGCTGCGCTCGTCGCCGAACGCCTGGGAGGACGGCGTCGGCTGGTGCAGTACCACTGGGGAGGTGGAACCCCCACCCACTATGACCTCGACGCCCTCCTCGAACTCCATGCGACGATCCTGGGGGACTTCGAGCTGGCCGACGACGCGGAAGTCGCCCTCGAAGTCGACCCGCGAGTGACCACGAAGGACCATCTGGCAGGCCTTCGCCAAGTCGGTTTCAATCGGATCTCCCTCGGGGTCCAGGACCTCGACCCGGACGTGCAGCGGCTCATCGGACGCGACCAGACCCTCGAGCAGACCGTAGACCTCCACGAGGCAGCGCGACGACTCGGCTATCGATCGGTGAACTTCGACCTCATCTACGGCCTCCCCGGACAGAGCGCCGACACGCTGGGAGAGACCCTGGAGGAGGTGATCCGCCTGGAGCCCGATCGTCTCGCCGTCTACTCCTTTGCCTATGTTCCGTGGATGAGGCCGTCGCAGAAGCGCCTGGACGCGACGCTGCTCCCCGGTACCGAGGCGAAGTTCGCGATGCTCGCCCAGGTCGTCTCCACCCTCACGGACGCCGGCTACCGCCACATCGGGATGGACCACTTCGCGGTCGCCTCCGATGAGCTCGCCATGGCCGCGGAGGCGGGGACGCTCACCCGGAACTTCATGGGCTATACGACGAAGCGTGACACGGATGTGGTCGCCCTGGGCACGTCGGGGATCTCCGATGTCAGCGGCGCCTATGCACAGAACCATCGCCGCCTGGCGTCCTACTACGAGGCGGTTGATGCAGGCCAACTCCCCACCGAGCGTGGCTACCTCCTCGATGAGGACGACATGGTCAGGAGGCATGTGATCACGGAGTTGATGTGCAACCAGCGGATCGACTTCGACGCGGTGGGGAGGAGGTTCTCCATTGATGCCCTCGCCTACTTCGATCTTGAACTCGAGATCCTGGCCGGGGCGGGTGGCCTCGTCGAGGACGGGATGTGCCGGATCGAGGGCAACGTGCTCGGCACCTCTGAACTCGGTTCCTTCTTCGTGAGGAGCCTGGCAGCCGTGTTCGATGCACACACCGGCCATCGACCGACCGATCGCCCGGTGTTCTCGAGGACCGTGTGAGCGTGGCGACCGTCGATGCACGGGTCGCGGTCGTCGGTGGTGGCCTGGCTGGGGTCTTCGTGGCAGCCGCACTCCTGGAGAGGGGCATCGAGGACGTCGTCGTCGTGGAGAGGGCGGCCCGGGTCGGGGGTCTTGCCAGGACCATCACCCACTCGGGGTTCTCCCTCGAACCCGCCGCGGGCACGTTGCTCCTCCCGAACGAGGACCTGACAGCGCTCCTGGACCTGCTGAAGGTGGAGACGACGCCGAGTCCCGCGTCCGCCAGCTCCAGGTACGTGTACCTCGGGGGCGTGTTGGTGGAGGTGCCGACCTCCCCCAAGGCACTGCTTGCCCCGCTGATGTCCCCCGGCGCCAAGCTGGCGGCTGCCCTGGAGCCTTTTCGCCCTGCCCGGCCGACGTCCGAAGACGAGTCACTGCAGGTCTTCCTTCGGCGTCGCCTGGGATCGGGTGCGGGGCGAGTGCTCTCGTGGCTGGCAGCTTCGGGGGTCTTCGCCGGGGACCCCTCCTCGCTGTCGGCCAGGTCCTCGTTCCCGGTCTTTCCCGCACTGGAGGAGGAAGGCGGATCGATCGTCCGGGGAGCGCTTCGGAGGCGAAGGGGAGGTGCCGAACGGAAGCCTCGCCCTGCGTCCCACCTCCCGGTGGGGGGGATGTCGGCGATCGGCGATCAGACCGCGGTGCTCCTCGGCGACCGGCTCCGCACCGGGACACACGTCAGGTCGGTGCGTCGCCACTCGGGCGCCTGGACCATCGAGGCCGACAGTCCGCTCCGGGCCACCCATGTGGTGATGGCGACCCCCCGAGCAGTCTCGGCGGAGTTGCTGGGCGGTGCCCTTGCCCAGGCCCTGGACAAGCCCGGACCCCGTGCACCGGTGGCCGTGCTCGGACTGGGGTGGGACGGCGCTCGTGCTGCCCTCCCGAATGGTTTCGGTGCCCTCGTCGGGCCCGACGAGGGGATGGTCACCCGGGGCGTCCTGTTCGAGTCTTCTTACGCCCCCGGTCGAGCACCAGCGGGGAAGGCCTTCGTCAAGGTGATCGCCGGGGGTGCAGGCGTGGCCCGGTTGGGAGACGACGACGCTGGGGTCGTGGAGGCCATGAAGGACGAGGCCACCCGGATCCTGGGATGCACGATCGAGCCGGAGGTGGAGATCTTCGCCCGCCACCCCACCGGCATTCCCCAGTACGACGTGGGTCATGCTCGGTGGCTCGGTGAGGTGGACCGGGCCCGGGAAGCCGAAGAGGGACTGCACCTGGCCGGATGGGACTATCGAGGCGTCGGTGTCGCCCACCTTGCCTCCGATGCACGACGGATCGCCGAGCGCATCGCGGCGCATTGACCGCGACAGGCGAGCGGTTGGGGCTGCGTCTCCGGGTCAGCGGTTGCGATGGGAGTACGACATTGCCCGTGACCCCGGCCCGCTGGGAGCGAGCCGGGGCCAGGAGGATCAGTGCCCCAGACCCGACGGTGTCAGCCAAGCCGACCCAGAGCGTGAACCTGATGCGACTTCAAGGTGGCGGCGGGCACCGTGCTCGGTGTGGCGGGCATCCACACTTCGGATCGTCCCGTGCCTGGCGACCCGGCTGCCGTACCCGAAGCCCGGGCACCGGGCGAACGTTCGCTCCGCTGGGTGTCGGCCGACGAGGCACGTGCCCCTAACCCTGTCGCGGCTCCCGTGCGGTGAACATGGCGAGCGACCCGACGACGTCGACCTCGACCGATCGAAAGGATGCCGAGAGGATGGCCTCCAGCCCAGCCGGGGTGTCGGTGAGGTTGTCGAACGCGCCGCGCCGGTTCACCGCCTTCAGGAACGCCCGTGCAGGTGCCGTGTGGTGCTCCCCGAGGCCCAGCACGGTACCACCGAAGAGCACCCCATCGGGCTCGAGCACTGTCGCGATGTTCTCGATGGCGGGGGACTTGTGCTCCATCGGCCCGGGGAGACAGTGCAGCACGAAGCTCAGGGCAGCCGAGTCGAACCTGCCCTCCACCGGGAGCGGCTTGAGGACGTCCGCCTCGACAACGACGGGATTGAACCGGGACAGCCGCTTCTCACAGTGGGCCAGGACGTCACGATTGGGATCGAGCAAGGTGACATGCGTTCCCTCGGGAGCCGCCTCATCTATGCAGTAACCCGACCCCGGCCCGATGTCGAGGTGGCGTCTCCCGAAGAGGGGGCGATACCGCTCGAGGATCAACGGGGTGGGGGACCTCCACACCGTCCGGGCCATGAAGCCCAGGACCCACCAGTCGTAGACCGCGAGCATGAGCGGTCCGTAGTCCTTCTGCCCCTTGTAGGCGGGATCGGAGGGATCCAACGCAACTCCTCTGGTGTGGCCCAGCGGACCCTATCCAGAGTCAGTCGGCAGGGACCGGCCATTCTTCAGAAGTCGAAGACGCGAACCTGACGCCGGAAGCGGCTACGAGCCGAACGCCCACTCGATGACTCGGGTCTGCAGGCGTCCGATCTCGTGGCCAGTGGGGGACATCACGACGATCGTGGTCCCGGTCGTCGACTCGTAAAGGACGATGGACTTGTACCCGACCACCCCACCGCCGTTGCCGTAGATCTCGACGCCCTCCACAGGAGGCTCCAGGAGGCGGGACATCCCGAGGCCGTAGCCGAACTCGTTCGTCTCCAGCATGGCAGCCAGACTCGAAGCCGAGACCAGCTGCCCGCCGAACACGGCGCGGAAGAACGTGTCGAGATCCTGGGCGTTCGAGATCATCCCGCCATCGGTGGCGTTCGCCCACACCGGGGTGCCACAGGTGATCGGTCCCGGTCCGCTGTCGTAGAAGTCGGCCACGGCCGGAACGGGTGGTGGTCCGTCCTCGGATCCCTCGAGGTACGTGGCGCCGAGGCCGAGGGGGCCGATGACTCTCTCTCGGATGGCACTCGCCGGGGGCAGGCCGGTGAGGGCCTCGATCAGCTGGCCGAGAACGAGGTAGTTGGTGTTTGAGTACTGCCACTCCGCGCCCGGGGCGAACGCCGGCCGCTCCCCGGCGACCAGGGCGAAGGGGTCGATGGCGTTCTCCGGGCACGATCGAGCGACCTCGTTGTAGCGGGGGGTGTAGTCCGGGACCCCGGAGGTGTGCTGGAGGAGGTGGCGAACCGTGGCCCCCGTCGGCACGAGGGGGTTGTCGAGGTACTGCCCGATGTCGTCATCCAGGTCGATGCGACCCTCGTCGACCAGTTGCAGCACGACTATGGCCGTGAACGTCTTCGTGATGCTCCCGATGCGCCACGTGGCGTCCGGGTCGAGGGGAAGGCCGGATGCGTCGAGGCCTGCCGTTGCCACCGTTCGACCACCCTTGGGGTCGGTGATGACGATCAGTACGCCACCGTCGGCGCGCTCGGCTGCACCGGCGACAGCCACCTCCTGCAGCGCCGGTGGGGCACAACTGGCCAACCCCAGTGCCATCGCCACGGCAAGAAGCCCAGCTCGCTTCACGCCGGGACGATAGTCCCGGGCATCACGCCGAGAGGGACCTGTCCCGCGCCGAGGCGGTAGGACGAGGACTCCTCCCGGTGCCACGCGCGCAATCGAACCGGCCTCTATTCTCTCGGCATCCCAGGGAAAGGGACACAGGGATGGAGGACGATCCGCGCCGGCTGCTGGCCGAGATCGAGGCGGCGCTGGCCGATGCCGTCGCCGAGGAGGACTTCGCGACGATCGGGCGACTCGCCCGGGAGCGCGACGCGCTGCGTGCCGAACTGGCCCGGGATGACCCGGACGAGACCCGACTCGAGGACCTCGCGGAACAGCTGCGGCGCCTGAGGGACGAGTAGCCGATCTGGACCGCGCGGCCCCCTACACTCGTCCGCTGTGACCCACCGACCAGCCGACGCCCCCCATCGCCCCGGGTTCGCCGTCTTCGTCACGGCCCTCGTCGGCGTCCTCCTCATTGGCGTCGTGTGGACCCTGGCCAC
>JBFKVA010000093.1:0-8448 GCA_041635475.1 Acidimicrobiia bacterium
ACGGTCCGGTCGTGGGCGTGGGCGACGGACGGCGAGTGCGGCAGATCACCCGCAATCTCCTGTCCAACGCCGAGCGCCATGGAGGCGAACGGGTGAAGGTGTCGGTCTCGGCAGGCGACGGTGTCGCCAGGCTGCAGGTGGCCGACGACGGACCGGGCATCCCACAGGACGAGGTGGAAAGAGTGTTCGAGCCGTTCCGGACCGGGTCACGCCGACACCGGGAGTCGGTCGGCTTGGGATTGGACGTCTCACGCCGACTGGCCCGGCTCATGAACGGTGACCTCACCTACCACCATGATGGCGGATGGTCGGTGTTCGAGCTCACGCTCCCGCTCGGTGTGGTCCACGCCCCGGCGGAGGCGCGGGTCGGGGACGTCCTCATGACGCGAACCGAGGAGGTGTGGATGGGGTCCGACGGCATCCTGCGGACACGGATCCTGCCAGGCGCCAGGATCAACCTGGACGATGCCCGCTCCGGCGTGGCGGCCTATCGACGACTGGCCGGCGACATCACCCGCCCGATCCTGATCAGGGCCAACAGCCTTCGGTTCCTTTCCCGGGAGGCCCGTGACCACTTCACTCGCAGCCCGGAGTCGGCGGCGTGCCTTCGAGCTGCGGCGATGGTCGTGGCCGGTTCACCGGTGGCCCGCCTCATCGTGAACAACGTCAATCGCTACGGGTCCCCTCCGTTCCCCACCCAGGTCTTCGAGGACGAGGGCGAAGCGCTGGAGTGGCTCACGACGTTTCGTTGAAGGGCGGTGTCGGCAACGTGGTTCGCTACGCCGCCTCGATCATCGGCCTGACCTGGGTTGCGAGTCGCTCGGCGGTCTCGTCGTCGAACGGGGCGGCCACCTCGAAGATGAAGTTGGTGGTTCCCATGGCTTTCCAGGCAGCCATCAGGTCCACGAGTCGATCCGGTGTTGTCAGGTGGATGTCGGCGTCGTCGAGCACGGATTCGGAGAGGCGGTTCGCCTGCATCTGCGTCCGGAAGAAGCGAACGGCTTCGGCCGTGGTGTCACGGAGGACCGGACTGCAGTAGGCGGACCGTTCGACGTCCCCGGGATTCCTCCCGGCCTCGTCACAGCGCTGCTCGAAGACCGCATGTTTGCGCCGCATCCACTCGAGGTCGGCGATGCCGGCGATGTTCCACATGTCCGCGTAGCGGGCGACCGTGCGCAAGGTCTTTCGCTCCCCGCTTCCTCCGATCATGATGGGCAGGTGGTCCTGCACCGGTCGGGGCAGGAGCACGGCGTCACGCAGTGCGTAGCGACCTCCCCCGGGCGAGGAGACCGTCTCCCCGTCGAACAGGCGACGAATCGCTGCCACCGACTCATCGAGCCAGGTCAGGCGCTGTCCGGGGCTGGCTCCGAACTCGATGCCGAACGCCGTGTGCTCGTCCTCGAACCATCCTCCACCGATCCCGCAGATGGCCCGCCCACCCGAGATGTGGTCGAGGGTCGTCACCTTCCTCGCCAGGAGCCCGGGGTTCCAGAACGTGTTCGCCCCGGTGAGCACCCCGAGTCTGACCCGGGAGGTGACCTGCGACCAGGCCGCGAGGAGCGTGTAGGAGTCGAAGGTGTCCTGGAGGGGTTCTCCCATGCAGGCCAGGGCGTGCTCCCACGTCCACAGGCTCTCGTATCCGAGTTCCTCGGCTCGCAGCGAGGCCCGGCGTGCCTCGGGCCACGAGAAGACCTGGTTCCACAACTGCAGGCCGAAGGTCACTCCCATCGGCAAACAGTACATCCGGTCGGGGTGGGACGCCCTCCGTCTCGCCGCGCGTGTGGCAGACCCACCGGGGCGGTCCCCGGGTCGTCCCGGGTCATTCCGTGGGCCAGATCGCGCGGAATACGCGCGCCTGAACCCTGGGTTCCAGCGCGCGGTCGCACCGTGGGCCCACCTGGACGGTCTGCGTCCGACCTTCGGTCGGCCTCGTCACTCGTCGGCTTCGCACGGGAGTTTGCGCGGCAAACTCCAACCTGTCGCCCTTGGCGACAGGCGTCGTCTAGAACCAGCGACGTCGGCGACTGGCTCGTATGCAGCGGGAACCCACGAAACAGGAGCCGGCAGTTCCCCGATAGTGAAGGATGTGAGGTCGTCGAAGCAGGGGCGGCGTTGGCGCTCAGGCATGTGTGTTGAACTGGGCGCGTATGTGCCGTTATGTGCCGTTATGTGCGGGTCTAGCGGCTGAGGTTGGGCCCGAGCACTCACGCTCAGTGGCTGAGGAATGAGGTGTAGGGTCTGCTCATCCCCGGAGGATTGAGGGGCGGAGGTGGAACATGCGTCGACTGTACGTAGTAGTGGTCTCGACGAGCCTGATGCTCGTTGTTCCAATGCAATTGGCCAGCGCTGACTCACAGGGGACTTCGAGCTTCTGGCAGTCCAAGCTCGCCGAGTCCCTCTACAACGGCAACCCCGACGACCAGGGCGACGCCAACGGAGACGGCATTCCCGACGGGGACAAGGACTTCTATGCCGAGATGTGGTGCGAGGATGATCTCCTGCTCACCTTCGGCTTCGTCACAGACACCGAAGAACAGCACGATGATGGGGTCGAAGAAGTTCTCCCCGATCGTTTCCTGGTCTGGGACGCGGATGGCTTAGATCCGGAGAGCGATGAGATCACGCTTACGTTCGAAGAGCTGTCGACCTGGGTGAAGGGTGGCGAGCGCAGGGGTCAGCGCGATTTCATCGAGATTCTGCAGCGTGACGTGGCTGCGACCTATCTCAATACGCTCAACAACACCTGCCTGTCGGGGTCCCATGACGACCCGGTCTTCGATCTCGAGATCATCGACTCGTACGAGGATGCGATCTCCTTCATCCTGAGTGTCGATGGCGGTAAGAAACAGCAGAAGTCGGCTTGGGAGGACTTCGGCTGGGATGCTCATGCCGAGCTTGCCGCCTACAACGAAGGCGGCTAGGCCAATGTTGAAGGCACGCACACCTAGATCGCCGTCGACGGCGAAGAGGACGGTGGTATCCACGCGCAAGGTACCTCTGGGGGACCCCCCACGTCGGAGGAATTGTGCTACCAGTGAACTTCCTTGGGCGAGGAAACACTGACCGAAAAGCGGCACCTGGCAGCTGTCGGCCCGTTCTGATCGCCCCAGAACCACTACCCGAGTCGTCTCGCTGATGCGAGCCCCCGTGGGTCACAGCCCGCACGGACGGCGTGAAGGGGCACTCGGCGGATCTCCGCATGACCGGCATCATGTGCGGCTGGTGAGTCTCCGCTCCCTCTGATACTTCGACATCCAGAGGCGCTTGTATCGGCTTTGGGCAGCCTTCCCGACCGCACGC
The DNA here is from genome assembly GCA_041635475.1 of Acidimicrobiia bacterium. Classification (GTDB taxonomy): domain Bacteria; phylum Actinomycetota; class Acidimicrobiia; order Spongiisociales; family JAENVV01. The sequence continues at coordinate 3,301 of JBFKVA010000093.1, forward strand.
GCCCAGTCTCTTCATGGGCCGACTCCATCTCGTGGGCCCACTTGGACGGCTTGCGGTTCGCCTTCGGCTCGTCTTGAACCAGCGGCGTTGCCGGCTGGTTCGGTATCCACGTGGCGCTGAATGAGTGAAGCCCCCAGACGGGGGCTTCATCATCCAGTGGGCCCACCTGGACTTGAACCAGGGACCTCTGCCTTATCAGGGCAGCGCTCTAACCGGACTGAGCTATGGGCCCGAAGGAGCCGCGAGTGTAGATGAACGGACCTGCAACGACACACCGGGCTAGCGTCACCATTCATGGACCGACATGCCTGGGATGAGCGCTACGGGGAGAGGGAACTCGTCTGGTCGGCAGAGCCGAATCTCTTTCTCCCGCCGGCCGTGGACGGTCTGGTCCCCGGCAAGGCCCTCGACCTCGCCTGCGGCGAGGGCCGCAACGCCATCTGGCTCGCCTCCCAGGGGTGGGAGGTTACAGCCATCGACTTCTCCACCGTGGCCATCGGCAAGGGTCGCCAGATCGCACACGCCCAGGGCCTCGACCTCGAATGGATCGTCGGTGACATCCTCGAGTACGAACCGGAACCCGACTTCGACCTGGCGCTCATCTTCTACGTGCACCTGCTCGACGCCGGCATGCGAGCGCTGTTCGAGGTGGCGAGGGGAGCGTTGAAGCCGGGTGGACGGCTGCTGGGTCTCGGCCACGACCTCCGGAACCTCGACGGCGGCTACGGGGGCCCGCAAGTCCCCGAGGTGCTGTGGACCGAGGAGCGGATCGCCCCCCTCATCGAAGGGATGGCGATCGCCGAGTTCGGTGAGCGCCTCCGACCGGTCGTGGCCCGGCCAGGTGAGGAAATCCCGGCGGGCACCACCGCTATCGACCTGTTGGTCGACGCCATCGCGTAGTCAGCGATGGGCGGGGATGCCCGTCAACTCACGGGCGATGACCGCCTTCATGATCTCGGCGGTGCCGTCACCGATCTCGAACGCCACGGCATCCATGAGGCGATCCACGAAGGGCAGTTCGTTCTGCTCGAGGCCGGCCCATCCGTGGAACAGCAGGCAGGCGTGGATGGCGTCGAAGGCGTCCTTGGGGGCCATCCACTTCACCATCGCCGCCTCCTTCGTATGGGGGAGTCCGGCGTCGGCCATGGCCAGCACGTCGTAGGCGAGTGAGCGGGATGCCTCCAGCCGGGCTGCCCACTCGGCAAGCGGGAACGCGATTCCCTGGCGGGCGGCGAGGGGCTTGCCGAACGTGGAGCGGTTCTTCACGTGGGTGATCGTCTCGTCGATCGCCTGGGCGGCCATGCCAATGACGGAGAGGGCGATGAGCGCCCGGTTGAAGTCGAACGAGGCCATGGCGTGGGTGAAACCCCCTCCCTCGGCGCCGATGAGGTGGTCGACGGGGATCCGGGCGTCGTCGAGGAAGACCGAGCCTCGGCTCGTGAGGGTCTCCCCGGCCGGGTCGTAGGCGTGGACCGACACGCCGGGGGTATCCATGGGGAGAGCGAACGAGGAGATGCCCCGTGCACCGCCTTCGCCGGTACGGGCGAAGAGGACGCAGATGTCGGCCTCGGGGGCAAGTGAGGAGGAGGCCTTCTCACCGTTGAGGACCCATTGGTCACCATCCCGGACCGCCCTGGCGGTGATGGCGGCGGCATCGGAGCCGGCGTTGGGCTCGGTCAGAGCGAAGCAAGGGACGGCATCCCCGGCGGCGAGGGCGGGCAGCCAGCGTTCCTGAACGGCGGGGGAGGCGTCCGCAAGGATCTCGGCGACGATGGCTGAAAGCTGGAGGTAGAGCGTGAGGGTGCCGTCGGCCCGGGCCAGCTCCTCGCACATGATTCCTGCCTGGACGAACGATGCGCCCATCCCCCCGAACTCCTCGGGCACCCTGGCTCCTTGGACACCGAGGGCCGCGAGGTCGTGGCGAAGCCCGGCATCAATGCGGCGGGAGGCGCGCCACCGGTCGAGATGCGGTGTGATCTCCTCGGTTGCGAACCGGCGAATCGTGTCTCGGAGGAGGTCATGGTCGGCGTCGAACAGCATCGGCCTGACGCTACCCAACCGAGAGGCTGAGGATCACGAGCCGGTTCCGGGCGACGAACGTTCTAGCCGCAGGTGACCTCGAACGAGACCTCGCCGCTGGACTCACCTGAAACCTGACCGACGAGCGGTACCAGGCCCGGCGAACGCAGGATCTCGCCGTCGACGACGACCTCCTCACCACCTGCGTTGACCATTCGCTCCCCGCCGAACTTGACGAAGATCTTGTCGCTCAGGGGCCAGACCGTGAGGACCAACTGCAACGACCCATCTGCCGAGTCGGCGACGAGGCTGAACTCATCGCCGGCGTGGTCACATGATGTCGTCGTCACCTCGTAGGGCTCCCCATTGACCTGAACGTGGCCGACCGCCGCGGTGGGTGGTGGCACAAAGGGAAGCCCGGTCACCTCGGCCGCGACTTCGAGGACGTCACCCAGCACGCCCCCATAGGTGTCGCAGGTGATGTCGAAGGTGACAGCATGCTCGGCGGAGCCCATGTCGAGCGGGTCCTCGAAGACGATCAGCGACTCGGGGGACCACACCCGGTGACCATCGATCTCGACCCGCCTCGGATTCTGGCGATCGTTGCTCCACCAGTAGTTGCCCTGGGTGGAAGAGGCCTCCACCCGTGCCACCGACAACGTGAGGAGGGGCATGGTCGGGTCGCGGCTGACCTCGACGGCGAAGAACCCGTTGTCGCCGACTTCGGCGATGGCCACCAGGTTGAGGTCGTTGGTGAAGTCCGGGCTCGCGGTCAAGGGATCGCTCGTCAAGGCCGGGCGCCACCCGCAGTTGATCACTTCCACCGTGAAGGTCTCGTCGTCGACGGTCACCACCCCGGTGCCGGTGGCCCGCTCCAGTCCGGATGCCTCGGCTGGTGCCGTTGGTGTGGTGCTGACGATCGCACTCGTCTCGGGGGGGTCGGTCGTTTCTCCCGGTGCAACCGTCGTGGCCGCGCTGACGCCGACCGAGTTTGTCGTCGCCCCACCACAAGCCACCAGCACCACCATGACTGACAGGGCCTTCGCCAACGATCCGATTGCGTTCCTCGTGAGCATCTGTCTCCCGGGATGGTCTAGCGGTAGGCCCTGAGAGCGCCGGCCGTGTCGAAGAACACGACCAATTCGCCCCAGGGGAGGATGGGACCCCTCACCTGAGCTCCGTCGATGTCGACCCGGAGTCGTTCGGAGCCGGTTTCGACAGCGTGCGCGACGAGGCCGCGGTTGACGGCGAAGAAGTAGACGACGTCGTTGGCGATGACGGGCTGGTAGAACCGGGTCCGCTCATCCTCACCCAATGTCCATGAGAGTCGACCGTCGGCCGGGTCGAGCCCAAAGGCGAGCCGGGCGTTCACCACGACGATCCGCGACGGGCCGACCGCCAGGTTCGTCATGAAGCCGCCTCGCTTGTCTTCGAACTGCCACTTCGTCTCACCGGTGGCCAGGTCCAGGGCAACGAGCCCGGTGTTCAGGTCGAGGACGTAGGCCGTGCCGTCAGAGACGGCAACCGCGGACACACCGAATCCGGATTCGGTCGCCCATCGCTCGACTCCAGTCGCGGTGTCGAGCGCAATCGCCGTCTTGCCTGTGGGCGCCACCACGACCTCGGCCGTCGCTGCCACGGCGCCAACCTGGGCACCGTACGAACGTGACCAGAGGACGACGCCGGTCGCCGGGTCGATCGCCATCACCGTGCCGACGCCTTCCAGCCGCGTGGTGGCGAACAGCACCTCGGCGCCGAAGGTGACGGTCTCGAAGATCTCATCGTCGTAGCCGACGAGCTGCCAGCAGGCAATCCCGTCACGGGTGAGGGAGAGAAGGCTCTCCTCGGTGATCGCAAACGCCCGGCCCGATGTCACGAGCGGGACGTGGGTCCTCGGCACCGCTTCCAAGGTCTGGTGCACGGTGCCGTCGGCGTCGACGGAGTGGAACCCGTTGCGGGCATCGACGACGAAGAGACCACCGTCCATCATCGCGACGCCCCGAACCTGCGCCCGCTGGCCGTCGTCCACGGCGAACTCCCACAAGGGCGCACCCTCGATGAGGCCACCCTCGGTCGAGAACGTGCGCCCCGGCCCGAAGCCCGGTGCGCTCTGCACTGCTCCGACGTCGCCCGCGCAGCCGGGCGCGATGAGGAGGCGATCTCGCTGTTCTGCGCCATATCGCTCGGCGTAGCTGATGTCCCCGGTGAGTGCGACATCGATCGTGCAGTTCTCCAGGAGGTTCGCCACCACCACCCCGGCAGCCAGGCACAGCGATTGCGCCTGTTCTTTCTGGCTGTTGGTGAGGGTGGCTCGGGCCCCTGGATAGGTGGCGTCGAAGAGCGATGGGCCGGCAAAGAGGGAGTCGTCTGCTGACACCCGCCAGGCGTCGCGGAACTCGCCGTGCACAACGGCGAAGTCGTCTTCGACCTCGCTGCCGTCCGGCAAGGCGAGGTCGTTGGTCTTGTCGCCGTCGGCATCCCCGAGCAGGCCCGCCACGGCTCCGGAGCGGTCGGCGTCGAGGGTTGCATAGAGGTTGACGAAGCTGCTGCCGACTCCGGTCACCGAGATCGAGGTGTAGATGTCGGGCCAGAACACGCCGACAACCGTCTCGTCGCGGAGGAGATAGGCACCCGCGTCGGTGGCGATGAGGCCCGGCGCCTCGAACGGCACCCCGTCCACCGTCACCGAGGCACCGGGGGAGTGGTCGATGACCAGGGTATGGCCGTCGACAAGTAGGGCAACGCCCCGCACCCGCGAGACCAACCCACTGTCGCCGGCCGGTGCGAGACGAACCTGGACCTCCATGTCGCCGGTCTCGGAACGAAGGGCCCAATACTCACCGATCGCCTGGAAGTCGTAGCCGGCACCATCGATGGTGTGGACGTGGGGATCGCCGCTGATCCCGGGACAACCCCCACCGGGAAGGGCGTCGGCCAGCGGCTTGTAGGCCTGCTGGAAGCCCTGGAGGACCGCTCCCGGGACGCTGGCGATGGGTCCGAGCGCGCTGGCCCCGAAGAGGTCCGTGTCGGCCCACCGTGCGGAGTCGTCGACGGCTCGCTGCAGAGGGCCGGGGACCGGATTGCCCAGTTTGCGGATGAAGTTCTTCAGTGGCCCAAACCACTCCTCCG
>JBFKVA010000094.1:0-8286 GCA_041635475.1 Acidimicrobiia bacterium
CCGGATTCGTCGCAGCCTCGTGGCAGAGTGGCCGCACGGATTAGTCCACCTAGCTAAGATCGGAGCATGATCGTGAACATGCATGACGCCAAGACCCGGCTCTCGAAACTCGTCAAACGAGTCGAGGCCGGCGAAGAGATCATCATCGCCCGCAACGGCGAGCCCGTCGCCAAGTTGGTGCCGTACACCGAAAGCCCGATTCGACTGGGTACGGCTCGCGGCCACATGTGGGTGAGTGATGATTGGGACTCGGACGAGACCAACGCCGAGATCGCTGCCCTCTTCGACCTGTGATGAGGCTCCTGCTGGACTCCCACGTCCTCATCTGGTCCATCTACCAACCCGACCGACTTGGGAGGAATCTCGAGGACCTGATCACCGACGTTCGAAACGACCGGCTTGCCTCGGTGGCGTCGATCTGGGAACTGGCGCTCAAGGCGGCCAAGGGTCGCATATCACTTCCCCAGAACCTGCGCCGGGTCCTGGCCGACGCCTCCATCGATGTCCTCCCCGTCGGCCTCGACCACGCCCTTGCCACCGCAACGCTGCCCGACCTCCACGGCGACCCGTTCGACCGGATGCTCGTCGCCCAGGCGCAGGTCGAGCAGCTCACGTTGGTCACCGCCGACCGGCGGATGGCCGATTACGACATCGACGTGCTCACCCCGTGAAGAGCGCCGCCACCTCGGCTGCCTGCACCTTGCCCAGGGCGTTCTTGGGCAACTCGTCGACGACGAGCCACCGCCTGGGAACCTTGTAGCCGGCCAGAAAGCCCCTCACGGCGTCCTCGAGGTCGGCCGGTGCGATCGAGCTGACGACGGCAGCAGCGACCATCTGGCCCCACTCCTCGTCTGCGAGGCCGACGACGCACGCCTCGACGGCACCGGCTTCGACCAGCACTCCCTCCACCTCGCTCGGATGGACGTTCTCTCCCCCCGTGATGATCACCCGGTCGGCCCGCTCGCGCACCGCCAGCATCCCCGACCAGTCCACCTCCCCCAGGTCGCCCGTGCGGTGCCACTCGTTCGGGTCGCGGGGCGTGCCGTGGACGTAGCCACTGAACAGCTCGGGACCCCGCACCTCGATCGTCCCCACCGCCCCGGGAGGCAGCTCCACGCCTGAGTCGTCGACGATGCGGACCTCCATGCCCATGAGGGGACGGGCCCGCCGGATGCCGGGTGAGTCGATGGGAGCCGTGGCGATCTGGGACGCCGCCTCGGTCTGACCGTACGTGACGAGAACCGGCAGACCGGCCGCCACCGCCCGCTCGATCAGTCCCGGAGGCATCGGCCCTCCCCCGACGAGGACCGCCTTCAAGCCCGACAGGTCGTCGTCAAAGCCCTCGTTGAGGAGACGCACGAGCTGGGTGGGCACCAGCGAAGCGATTGTGCACGACACCAGGGACCTCGCCATCGGGTACCCGTTGAACTTCGAGGCCAGCACCACGGTGCTCGCCTGGCGAGCCGAGCGGACCAGGATCGAGATCCCGCCGATGTGATGGAACGGAAGCACTCCGTACCAGCGGTCGTCCTCACCGTGGCCCAGATGCTCGGCCGAGGCGGCGGCGGACGCCTCCAGCGCCCGCCACGACAGGCGCACCCCCTTGGCCGGCCCCGAGGAGCCGGAGGTGAACACCACGGCAAAGTCGTCCTCCGCGGCGTGCCACTCGTGGGTGAGAGGCATGCCATCCAAGGCAGCGATCGACAGCGTGTGGGACAGCTTGACCGGAAAGGCCGGCGCGCCGGACGAGCGAAGGATGAGGGACACGTCGGCGGCGTGGAGTTGGCGCTCCACTTCGGCGGCCGTGAGACGGGTGTTGAGCGGGACGAGCGTCGCCCCGGCCCGGGGCACCGCGAACACGGCCAGTGCGGTGTCGAGATCGTTCGCCCCCCACACCGCCACCCGGCTCCCCTCGGCGACACCGAGGGCATGAAGCGCACCGGCGATGCGCGACGCCCGGTGGTCGCACCACGAGAAACTCCACGAGCCGCCGTCCAACTCGACGAAGGGGTGGTCGGGGCGGCGCTCGGCGGCCGCTGCCAGCCAGTCGACGACGACCGTGCGCGTCGTACCGTTGGTGCCGGTGGCGGCGCCCTCAGGTGGCACGACGCGCTCGTGGGTTGGTCATGGTCGGCGTCACGGTAGTGGGCGACGCAAGTCCCGGATCCTCCTGGCCGCCTACCAGGCTCCGCCCCCGCCACCACCGCCGCCTCCGCCTCCCCCGCCGGAGAACCCGCCTCCCCCACCCGACGACGGGGGCGTGAACGCACCCGACAGCGCCGACTGGATGCCCGAGAAGGCGTTCTCGGTGCCCCCGCCCGAGTACCCGTAGTTGCCGTACCAGTACACGGATGACGTCGTTTCAAGCTCCTGGGGCGCGTGGATCCGAGCCGTCGCCAACACCTCGGCGGCAACCCCGAACCCGATGGCGTACACGAGGTAGCGGTCCCACAGGTCCAAGGAGATGACCGGGGCCTCTTCCAGCCGGGAGAAGTCCCGCAGGTAACGCCGGAACGCCTCCCAGCGGGCGGCTTCGAGGGCGCCGAGCCGGCTCCGACGAACCCGCACCCGCCGGAAGCTGACGAGGACCCCGGTGGCCACCGCACCCACGACCAGCCCGGCGATGAGCAGGACGGCAATCGTCATGCCGCCGGGGCGACTTCTCAGGACTCGGGGGACGAGGAAGAACGACGCTCCCACCGTGAGGACGAGTGCCGCCCCCACGAGCACCGCGAACCGGTTGCCCTGGTCGTCCAGGTAGCCGCCACCCCTGACGGCCGACCGCACATGCGTGCGGAACACCTGGTAGGTCTCGGCGTTGGCGGCGGCGTCGTCGCGGATCGCGTCCCGGAACTCGTGGAGCGGACGGGGGCCGCCCGCCAACGCTCGCTTGACGACGGTGAGCACGGATCGCTCGTAGGCGGTGAGGCCGGATGGGTCCTCCCCCAGGGACAGGACAAGGTCGGAGATCGTCTCCCTCCTCAGGCCGAGCCAGCTGACCAACTCCACCTGGGACGGTTGGGCCTTGATCGCGCCAATCCGGATGAGGTCGAAGAGCGTGGCCGTGAAGTCCTTCTCGTCGACCCCGCCCTGGGTGAGGAGGGCCCCGACCGCTGCCGGCTTCAGGTCCGAGGGGGGTTCCTGCTCGTACTCGCGGTCGTAGTCCACCCTGGGCTCTCGCCCGTAGCCGAAGTAGACGAGGCCGCCCAGGCCCAGGAAGGGCACGAGCGCAGCCAGCAGGGCAAGGATCGAACCCGTGCGGACGGCGGTGGCGGCCTCGCTGGCGTCGGCGGCGAACTCCTCCTCCTCGGCGAGGATCCCTGCCAGTCCATCACCCGGCAGGCGCTGGGCACCGCTGGTCGACGCCAGCGCCGCGGTGGGGAACGTCACCCGCAACTCCACCCACTGTTCGGCCGGGATGTCGACCGCGGTCAGGACCGCCTCCACGCCGCCCGGTCCCAGGTCGGTCGAACCACTCACCCCGTACGGATGGCCCCACACCCGCACCTCGCCTGCCTGCAACCCCGGTGGGGGGTGCATCCGGGCCACGAGCGAGTCGAGGCCCACCGGCCACTGGTCGCCCCACACCTTGAGGTTGACGTCCACGACGTCGTCCCACGCCACGGCCAGGCCGTGCATCTCGTAGGTGATGCGAAACTCCCGCACCTCGTCGGTCGACATGTGGTGCCAGACGATGCGTACGAAACCGGGGTTGGACTCGACCCCGAACGTGCCCGGCGGTGACGAGCACCCCAACTGCGTGCACCCGCCCGGGGCGTACTCGGTGATCTCGTCGGCCACCGTGATGTCGCTGATGACCACGCCGCTGGTGAGTGGGATGTCGCGATAAGCGCCGCTGAACGAGCCGGAGAAGTCGAAGCCGAGGGTCTCAGAGACGGTGAGTGAGCCGTCGGGATTGACGGTGATGTCCACCTCGGCGTGGTCGAGCCAGTACGACTTGGCCTGGGCAGGCGCGGCGCCGGCCAGCACGAAGACGATGACGAGGATGGCGGCGGCGAGCCGGTTCATCTAGAAGGTCACGCGGGGAGCGTCCTCGGCCTCCGGTCCGGCTTCGAAGAACTCCCGGGCCTTGAACCCGGTGGCGGCCGCAACCAGATTGGTGGGGATCTGCTGGACCCTGTTGTTGTAGGTGAGGACCGTGTCGTTGTAGATCTGGCGGCTGACCGCGATCTTGTTCTCGGCGGTCGCCAACTCGTCCTGCAGCCCCTGGAAGTTCTCCGAGGCCCGAAGTTCGGGGTAGGCCTCGGCCACCGCGAACAGCTGGCGCAGCGCCGCCGTGAGGAAGTTCTCGGCACCGGCCTGTTCAGCCGGGCCCGACGCTGCCTGAGCATTCGTGCGGGCCAGGGTCACCTGTTCGAACGTGTCCCGCTCGTGGGCGGCGTAGCCCTTGACGGTCTCCACGAGGTTGGGGATGAGGTCGTAGCGCCGCTTCAGCTGCACCTCCACCTGACCGTACGCGTTGTCGACCCTGTTGCGCAGCCTGACCAACCCGTTGTAGATGACCACAAACCCGACGACCAGGACCGCAATGACACCGATGATCCACTCCATGGCCGGGAGTGTACGCCGTGAGGCGGAAGGGGGGCGCTCAGTAGTGCCAGGGGAACTCGGACCAGTCGGGATCGCGTTTGTCGAGGAAGGCGTCCCGACCCTCGGCTGCCTCGTCGGTTCCGTAGATGAGCCGGGTCGCCTCGCCGGCGTACACCTGCTGGCCGACGAGCCCGTCATCGATGAGGTTGAAGGCCAGCTTGGCCATCCGCTGGGCCGTCGGCGACTTGGCGTTGATCGTCCGCGCCCACTCGAGGGCGGTGGACTCGAGCTCGGCATGGGGGACGACCCGGTTCACCATTCCCATCTCGAACGCCTCCCTGGCCGAGTACTCCTGCCCGAGGAAGAAGACCTCCCGTGCCCGCTTCTGGCCCACCTGCCGGGCCAAGTAGGCGGAGCCGAACCCACCGTCCACCGACGCCACCGCGGTGTCGGTCTGCTTGAACCGGGCGTGCTCGTCGGAGGCGATCGTGAGGTCACACACCACGTGGAGGCTGTGACCACCCCCCACCGCCCAGCCATTGACGGCGGCGACGACGACCTTGGGCATGAACCGGATGAGGCGCTGGCACTCGAGGATGTGCAGGCGACCCAGCCGTGCCTTGTCCACCGTGTCGGCCGACTCTCCCTCGGCGTACTGGTACCCGGACTTGCCCCGGATCCGCTGGTCGCCCCCCGAGCAGAACGCCCTCCCGCCGTCCTTGGGTGACGGCCCGTTGCCAGTGAGGATCACGCACCCGACGTCGGACGCCTGGCGGGCATGGTCGAGGGCCTGGTACAGCTCGTCCACGGTGTGGGGACGGAAGGCGTTGCGGACCTCCGGGCGGTCGAAGGCGACGCGGACGGCGCCGGTGTCGTTGGCCCGGTGGTAGGTGATGTCGGTGAAGTCGAAGCCGGCAACGACGGACCAAGCCGTCGGGTCAAAGATCTCTGAAACCATGCGGGCACTGTAGAAGCCGAGGAACCCCTCCGTATACTCGCCAGCCATGAAGCGCATCGTGGGGGGCCTCGCTGAGCGGGGGCGAAGATGGCTCGAGTGGAACTCTGGTAGCTCCGACCGCCGCTTCTTCCTCGCCGTGTTCCTCCCCGTGGCAGCGGTCTACGTGGCGACGACGACCTGGGGCATCAACGGGAACGTCGACGTCATCACGAACACCTACACGGCATGGTCGCTCGGAACGAGCGGCTCGCCACTCGTGCAAGGATACGAACCGCCAGCCGACCTCCAGACCTGGATTGCCTTCCTGACCCCGCATCCTGAGGGGGGGGCCATCTCCTCGTACCCGCCCGGAGCTCCCCTGATCGCTGCCCCCCTGTACGCAGTGGCTGCCCGCGACCTCAACACCGGGACCTTCTCCCGGTGGGATCCCGACGGGACCGTGGTCACCATTCCGCTGGGATTCCCGGACATCTGGCCAGGATCCATCGTCTCGGCGCTGACCTCGGCCGCTGCGATCGGCTTCCTCGGCCTCACATTCCGGCGCATCGACGACCCGAACTCGGCGCTCATCGGCGCATACGTTGCCGCCTTCGGCACCAGTGTCTGGTCGGTGGCGGCCGACGCCCTCTGGCAACACGGCCCGTCGCTCATGTGGCTCTCATTGGCCATCTACCTCACGCACAACGAGCGGTGGTGGGGAGCCGGCCTCGCATTCGCAGCGGCCTTGGCCACCCGTCAACTGACCGGCGTCATCGCCGCGGCCAGTGGCCTGGGAGTGGCGGTGTTCGAGCGGAGGTGGCGGCCAGTTTGGAGGGTCGGCCTGACGGCGTCGACAGGCCTGTTGGCTGTCTCCGCCTGGTTCTGGCGCTGGTGGGACACGCCAGCGCCATGGGGTCTCAGGTCGGACCAAGCATCAATGATGGTGGGGGCCGACGCCGGCGTACTGACAGGTGACTTCGCCAGTGGCGTCGCTTGGTGGCAGAACGCACTCCTGGGAGCCTTCGAGCCGGGGCACGGGTTCCTCGTTCTGTCGCCGTTCTTTCTGGTTGCGATTCCCGGGCTGCGGCGTGCGTGGGCGATTGCGCCCGCAGCCGCGAAGGCGTCTGCGTTGGGAGGAATCGCCTACTACCTGATCCAGCACCGAATCCAGATCTATGCCCACGACGGCTACTTCGGGTATCGCTACCCGCTCGAAGCGCTCATGGCCTCCGCACCGCTTTGGTTCCTGGCATTCCGCTCCTCGTTGAACCGCTACCCACGCACCGGCGCGTTCGCCGTCAAGGTCGCGATCGGCGCACATGCGGTCTTCGCCGTTCTCGGATAGTGAAGCCAGGATCCAAGGTCCGCTCGTGCTCGCTCATCAAGGCTGGCTCACATCAGCGCCAGATTGGCCAGTCAAGGGCTCGGCAGTCTGCCGGATCACGACTAGGTAGAAGGCGACGAGCACGATGGGTGCCCACGGCACACCGAGGTAGTTCAACAGCCAACCAGTCGCTGGAAGCATCCACAGATGTCCGACGATTCCTCGGCCAACCGAGTTCACTGGGAGGGATTCCGGAGTCATGAAGGCGAGCGCCCCGAAGGCGATGACCAAGTCGTAGTTGTGGAGGTATGGCGTAAGAAGGGGAGTCGCAGCCAACCCGAGCGCAGCGCTCGACCGCACGCCCGTGACTCGCCGCAGCGAGAGGACAAGGAGTATCGCTGCCTAACCTGCGCCGACGACCTGCGGCACGTACACCACGGAGCCACTCATTCCCGCGGCCCTGGCACCGGCGGCCGCCGAAGCATCATGTACCGATTGGCAGTGTCCAGTTGCTCGAGATACAGCCTTTGCAGTGGGATCGCCACTTCGAGCCAGGCGCGCCACGGCGAAGCACCCCAGAGCAGAACACTCGCAACGACCATCGCTCCACTCGCGACCACCGTCGCGAGGATGGCTCGCCAAGCCTTCAGTGCAATGAGCACGAAAGGCACGGCGATGCCGAGGTGCGGCTTGTAGGTCAAGAACCCGAGCAGGAGTCCGGCAACGTGGGGTCGCCGCTTCGCGAGGGCAAAGCCTCCGATGAGAAGCCCGGCGGACAACGAACCATTCTGGCCCAGGAAGGCGTTGGCGAGGAGGGCCGGACTCGTCACGAACAGCCACGCGGGGACATCCCTGGCCCCGGCCACCCGCAGCGCCCACAAGAGGATGGCAACGGAGCCGATGGTCCACAAGGCCAGGCCCCACCAGTACGACATGCCCCCGAGCGGCAGCAACAGGAGCAGCGCGTTCGGGGCGTATGGGAAGTAGTGAAAGAGTAGGTGCTCGCCGAACAGAGCACGCATCCCATCGTGGAAGGCTGCCGGGTCGGCCAGAAGGTCCACGCGCCCGTCAAGGGCGAACACACCGGCCGCCCAGAACACTGCGAAGTCCTTCCCGATGGGGTTGCCGACAGGATCCAGAACCCCGACCAACGGGCCCAACGAGGCCATCCGCAGGCGGTACGCAAGCATTCCGAGCGTCAAGACGCCAAGGACTGAGTACGGGATGAGCCGCAGGTCGCGCCAAGAAGAGACCCCACGTTGGAGCCCACCAGACCCAGCTGACTCTCCCGACCCCAGCATCGGGTGTCAAGGTATCAGAGCCCAGCGGTAGAGCACTCCGAAACCGCCTGCCACAATCCCGCCCATGACCACCCTCCAGACCTGGATCCTCGCTGCCCGGCCCCCGACCCTGTGGGCGGCGGTCACCCCGGTCCTCGTCGGGTCGGCGTTGGCGTTCGACGCAGGCGTGTTCC
>JBFKVA010000095.1:0-8091 GCA_041635475.1 Acidimicrobiia bacterium
CATCGACTTCATGCTCGGCCTGGAGTTCCAAGAGGACATACCGCTGTCCATGTTCGTGTTCCCGGCCAACGAACGAGCAGCCCTTCCGCTCGAGTTCGTCGAGCACACGGTGATCCCGTCCGCGCCACTCGGAATGGACCCCGATGAGATCGAGGCCAACCGGCAGGCCTGGATCGACGCGTGGACCGAGATCGTGCTCGGGTCGTGACGACGCGCCGGCGCTGGCTGGTGATCGTGCCGGTGGTGTTCCTCGGGTACCTGTTCGTCTACCCGGTGGCGCGCATCATCACGATCGGACTCGACGGCGCGGCGTCGACCCTGTGGGCGACGGTCACCGCACCGGGAACCGCCGGTGTCGTGTGGTTCACCACGTGGCAGGCAGTGGCGTCGACGGCCGCCACCCTCCTCCTCGGGCTTCCGGCTGCCTGGGCGGTCTCTCGCCTCGGGCTCGTCCGTTCCCGGTGGTTCCTGGCGGCCACGACGGTCCCCTTCGTGCTTCCGACGGTCGTCGTCGGGGTGGCGTTCAGCGCCCTCGTCTCCGACTCGCCGATCGAGCACAGTGCCCTGGTGGTGATCGCCGCCCATGTGTTCTACAACCTCTCGATCGTCGTCCGCCTCGTCGGCGTGCGGTGGGCCCAACTCGGGGACCATCTCGAAGAAGCGGCCCGAACCCTCGGAGCCGGTCCCCGAGCCGTGTTCCGCCGGGTCACGCTGCCGGCCCTGGCGCCGGCCATCCGGGCCGCCGGGTCGCTGACGTTCCTCCTGTCGTTCACGGCCTTCGGGACCGTGCTCATCCTCGGTGACCTTCGACTGCGCACAATCGAAGTCGAGATCTGGCGACAGGCCACCCAGCGACTCGACTTCGGGGCGGCGGCCTCGCTCGCCGTCCTCCAGCTGCTCGTGGTCGGGCTGGCCCTCGCCTGGCAGGAGCGCAGCACCGTCCCTCGGAGACCGGCCGTTCGTTCGCGACCGCGCACGAGATCGGAGCGACGGGTGGCGCGCATCGTGCTTGTCGTACTGTCGGCGATGGTGGCGGTCCCGATCCTGTCGCTCGTTGCCGACGCCGTCGGGCCCACCTCCCTCGCGGCCCTGTCGGGTGGTGAGGTGCTGGGGCTCTCCCTCAGCCGGGCCGTCATCACCTCCCTCACCTACGCCGCCGTGGCCACGGCCCTGGCAGTCGTCGTGGGCGCGGCCACCTCCACGGCCATCGCTGCCCGCGGTCGGGCCGCAGCCGTCATCGACCGACTCGTCCTGCTGCCCCTCGGTACCTCGGCCGTCACCGTCGGGCTCGGCTTCCTGGTCGCCCTTGATTGGCCGGTCGACCTCCGCGCCTCCCGCGCCCTCGTTCCCCTGGCGCATGCCCTCGTCGCCATCCCCTTCGTCACCCGCACGATGGCCCCGGCGCTGGCCGCGATCCCGCACCGCCTGCTCGAGGCCTCGGCCACGCTCGGGGCTACGCCGGCCCAGGCCTGGCGCCGGGTGGAGTGGCCCATCGTCGCCCGAGCGGCCCTCGTCGGGGCCGGGTTCGCGTTCGCCATCTCGATCGGCGAATTCGGCGCGACGGCGTTCGTCGCCCGCCCGGCCGACCCCACCCTTCCCCTGCTCGTGTACCGAGCGCTGGGCCGGCCAGGTGCCTTCGCCATCGCGGCCATGGGGTCGACCATGCTCATGGTGGTCACTGCCACCGCCGTGCTTGCGGTCGATCGATTCCGCACCGGGGAGGAGGCGCTGTGAACCTCACCGTCGCCGGAGTCGGGGTCGTCATCGAAGGCACGGAGATCCTGCGCGACGTCAACCTGCGGCTGGAGGCAACGGACACGGTCGTGCTCCTGGGCCCGAGTGGATCGGGAAAGACAACCCTCCTGCGAGCGGTGGCCGGGCTCGTTCCCCTCGCCACCGGGGCCATCTCGTGGGATGGCGAGGACCTCGTGGCCGTTCCCACCCATGAGCGCCGACTGGGAATGGTGTTCCAGGACTACGCGCTCTTCCCCCACCTCACGGTCGGTCGCAACGTTGCATTCGGCCTGGAGATCAGACGCCAGGACTCGACCGGGCCGGTCGAGGCAGCCCTGCGGATGGTGGGACTCGACGGGTTCGCCCACCGGTCGGTCGAGGGCCTCTCGGGTGGCGAGCAACAGCGGGTGGCCCTCGCCCGGGCCCTCGTCACCCGCCCCCGCCTCATGCTGCTCGACGAACCCCTCGGCGCCCTCGACGCCTCACTCGGTGAGCACCTCCTGTCGGAACTGCGGCGGCTCCTGGCTCCGCTCCCGGCCATCTACGTCACCCACGACCGCTCGGAGGCCATGGCCATCGCCGACCGAATCGCCCTCATGCGAGACGGAACGATCGTTCGCGTCGACACCCCTGTCGCCATCTGGACCAACCCCATGGACACGTGGACGGCGCGGTTCATCGGGCACGAGAACGTCTTCGAGGATGCGTACGTGCCGGCCTCGTCGATTCGCGAGTCGCCCGACGGCATCCACGGGGCGACGGTCCTCGACCGCAGGTTCGCCGGTGGGCTGTGGCACAGCTCGTACCGACTTGAGGACGGGCGGATCGTCACCGCGCTCGTCGGCGATCCCAGCCCCGGTCCTGACGTCCGCCTCGACTTCACGCAACACGGCCTGTCGAAGGGATGATCACCGATCGGCCACGAGCCGCAGGAGGCCCTCCTCCAGGCTCACGACGTAGAGTTCCCCGTCGCCGTCCTCGGCAAACGACGGCAGCAACCTCTGGCGGACACCGAGGTTGACGAGTCCCGTCACCTCCGCCCCGGCCAAGCGCAGTCCGTGGAGCCGGCCCCGGCAGTAGTCCGCGAACACGAGAAGACCCCTGAGTTCGGGGATCGCCTGCCCTCGATACACGTACCCGGCCGTCACCGCACAGCCACCATCACCGTGGAGGTACTCGAACGCGGGGAGTACGTGGTCGTCGGGGATGTCGCCCTGGAACCGATACGAACCCTCGAGCCGCGACCAGCCGAAGTTCATCCCCCATTCGCCGGCCGGGATGACGTTGAGTTCCTCCACGCAGTTCTGGCCGACATCGCCCACCCACAGGTCGCCGGTGAGCCGATCGAACGAGAAACGCCAGGGGTTGCGCAACCCGAAGGCGACGACTTCGGGGGCTCCCGCGGACAACCACCCGGGGCGGAACGGGTTGCCCGCGGGCACGTCATAGCCGTCGCGGGTTGGATCGATCCTGATGAGGGTTGCCAGCAGCGTGTGGGGATCCTGCCCGTTCAACCCCGGGTCGCCCTTGAGTCCCCCGTCGCCGAGCGACACGTACAGCATGCCGTCGGGCCCGATCTCCATGTTGCCCCCCTGGTGCCACTCGTGGGGCTGGGGCACACGCAGGACGAGGCGGGGATCGGCGATGGGCAGGCCGGCGGCGTCGATCGTGTAGGCCCGGACCTCGACATCGCCGTTGAGGTCCGTCAGGGAGAGGTAGAGCGATGTCCGGGCAACGTCCACCACAACGTCGAGAAGCCCTTGTTCGGGGCCGTCGCTGCGGATCTCGGCCGACAGGTCGAGCAGTTCTGTCACCCCGTCGGTGCCGGCCCGGTACAGACCCCCCGGCTTGCTCGTGACCAGGAACGACCCGTCGATCGTCTGGGCGGCCGAGGTGGCCTGCTCCACGTCGGCCACCGGCTCGAGTCGCAGGTTGGGACCGTGCCACGTCTCGAGTTCGAGTTCGTCCCAGGACGGGACGCCTGCCACCCGCGGCGACTCACACTCCTCCCAGCCGTGGGAAACCGTCTGGTCGCGGTGGGCCAGGGCCCACAGGGCCCCTGCCGAGCCGAGACCCACGACGAGCGAGCCGACGCCCAGGAGGACGAAGAACCGTGGCGATCTCACCGGCCCGAGACCGCCTCGAGGAACCCCTCCGGGGACCTGGTGGGCCGCCCATCGGTCGTCGTGAACGCCGCCGTCACGAGGGCCTCGAAGAGCGCGTCCCCGTCGTGGGTGATCACCTGGCGCCACGTGGCCGACACCCGGCGCGCCTCGTGGAGTTCGGTCGTCACCCGGAGCGCCTCGCCGTCGGCCGCCGATCGAAGGAAGCGGGCGTGGATCTCGGTGACGACGATGCGCAAGCCCTCGGCGGTCAGCCGATCCATCGACCAGCCTGCCTCGGCCAGCATCGCCACCCTCGCCGTCTCGCAGTACGTGAAGTAGACGGCGTGGTTGAGATGGTTGTACGGATCGAGCTCCCCCCACCGGACGGTGAGGTCGTGGGTGAACGGCATGAAGGGGCAGGCTACCGGTCCACGACCGGCAGCCGGCGTCGACCGTTCATCGCCTCCGGCTAGGGCACGCTGATCGGGACGTCCACAGTCGGCGCGTCCTCCATCGCCGTGTCGTCGGCCAGCCTCACCACGTAGTTCCCAGACGGCAGCCCCGACGTGTCGACCTGGAACTCGAACCAGCCCCACGTCTCGGACCAGTCGGTCGTCATGACGCTGAACGCCCCGGGTCCGAACACGTTGACCCCGTCCCCGCTGACGGGCACGTCGAGCACGGTGTCGTTCGCATCCCTCACCGAGACCGAGAGGTTTGCCTCGAACGGCCGGGCGTACCCACTGATCGTCCACACCCCGGCGTCCACCGAGGGGGCGTTGGCGGCGACGGAGGCGTCCCGGGTCGGGAACGGGCCGCCCGCCGCCTCGAAGCTCACGACGATCTGACCCTGGTCGGCCAGGTATGCGGTCTCGGCCACATCGATGCCGAGGAGGTCGATCCTCACCGCCCCACCCGGGCCGCGAGCGACGAACACCTCGACCCCGGTCGTGAACAGCTCCGTCGCCGGCCACAACACCTGGAGCCAGCCCGAGTCCGGAGGGAGGATCTCGAGTCGCAGGCCACCGGGAATGGCCGAGGTCGCGACGTCCGGGAGCGTGACCCCGAGATGGTCCACCCCGTCGGCCTGGGCGAGGGTGATCAGGAGCTGGCTGCACCCGTCGAACTCGAGCAAGAGGAGATCGATGACCTGGTCATAGGCCGAACTCGGGTCGCCGATGTGAGGGGCAGGTACCCCGGTCACATCGCACGAGCCGCCGACCGGGGAGATCTCGCCGATCGGTTCGGTGTAGTGGGCGTTGACCCAGCCCCACGGGAGTTCGTAGGGCTCCGGGCCGAACACCAACTGCACGGCCGGGTCGGACAGGACGATCTTCATCCACGTCCCCCCGTCGTCGGCTGTGGCCGTCTCGCCCGTGAAACGGAACGTCGAGTAGGCGGGGTCGAGCTCCGCGGCGAGGGGACCGCCGGCCCCGGGAAGCCGTCGAGCATTGAGGACGTCGTCGGACGCGACGTTGGCGACCCGGTGGGTGGAGGTGAGACGGATCGGCGCTCCGAGGGTGATCACATCGTGGAAGCCATCCGCCAGGCTTGGCGGATCGGTGACAGGGGGAGCGGTGACCGAAGGGGCGGGGGTGGCCGGGACGATCGTCGTCCCTGGTGGGGAGGAAGTGGTGGTCGTGGCGGCGTCTCCGCCCGCACAGGCAGCGACGGCCACGACGAGACAGACCAGGATGCGCGAGTAGCCCTTCATCGCCACGACCTCCATTGACTGGGACTCACCGCCTCGCCTCGCAGGCCCCCGGATGCAGGGACCCGATGTGCACCAGGCGTCACATCACTGGGACGACGGGGCCGCACCGTGCGGTTCCCGGGCATTCTATTGGGACGGCGAGGGCGTGCGCGAAGTTAGGCTCGCCCCATGCACACAGCCGATCTCTACGACGCACACAGCGACGACGTCCATGTCGTCGACCCCATCTTCGCCTCCTTCGGGGAGGAGTCGTTCTCCGGGCCCATTCGCACGGTCAAGTGCCACGAGGACAACACGCACGTGCGGGGATTGCTCGAGTCCCCGGGCGAGGGGGCGGTGCTCGTCGTCGACGGAGGTGGGTCGCTGCGGTGTGCCCTCGTGGGTGATCAACTCGCCCAACTCGCGATCGACAACGGATGGTCCGGGATCGTGGTCTACGGATGCATCCGGGACTCGGACACCATCGACGAGATGGCCATCGGCCTCAAGGCCCTCAACACAACGCCCCGCCGGTCGCTCAAACGGGGCGAGGGCAGGATCGACGTCCCGGTGACGTTCGGTGGCGTCACGTTCGCACCCGGTGGCTGGCTCTACGCCGACTCCGACGGGGTGATCGTCTCGGCCGGCCCACTCACCTGACCTCGCTCGGAGCCTCGGGCTACGCTCCGCCCATGCGTCATGTCCCGAGAACCCTCCTGGTCGTCCTGGCGGCCCTCGCCCTCTCTGCCTGCGGCTCCGACGACATCGAAGTCGAGGTTTCGATGCTCGACAACACGTTCGTCCCCGGGGTGATCGAGGTGCCGGTGAACGGCACGGTCCTGTTCCGCAACGACGGCCGCAACCCCCACAACGCCATCGACGTCGCGGGGACGTTCTCCACCGAGGACACCTTCGGGGCCTTGGCCATGGAGGAAGGGGATGGCACGACGCTTCGATTCCAGAAGGCGGGCGTCTATGAGATCTTCTGCTCCTTCCACGCCACCCGCAACGACGACGGCACCTACAGCGGGATGACGGCCACGGTGGTCGTGGGGGAGGCCGAGATGGCCGAGGCGGCCGACGCCGCCCGGGCCGACGTTCCCACCGAGTGGACCGGCGTCACCCGCCGGGTTCCCACCGAGTACCCGACGATCCAGAGCGCGGTCGACGCCGCCGACCCCGGCGACCTCATCCTCATCGCCCCCGGTACCTACAAGGAGCAGGTGACGGTGACGACCCCCTCACTCACCGTGCGAGGCGAGGACCGGAACGCCGTCATCCTCGACGGGGAACACATCCGGGAGAACGGGGTCTTCGCCACGGCCGACGGGGTGGCCGTCGAAAACCTCACAACGAAGAACTTCACGTCGAACGGTGTGTTCTGGACAGGGATCACCGGGTACCGGGGGAGCTACCTCACCGCCATCGACAACGGCGTCTACGGCATCTACGCCTTCGACTCGGTGGACGGACTCATCGAGCACTCGTACGCCTCGGGCTCGTGGGACGCCGGGTTCTACATCGGTCAATGCGACCCCTGCAACGCGGTCATCACCGACGTCGTCGCCGAGTACAACGGACTCGGGTACTCGGGGACCAACAGCTCCGGCAACATCTACATCGTGAACTCGGTGTGGCGGTACAACTCGGGCGGGATCGTGCCCAACACGCTCGACTCCGAACTCCTCCCGCCGGTCCACGACGTGGTCGTCGCCGGCAACTACGTCCACGACCAAGGGACCGTCGTCGTCCCGGCGGGGACCGTCCAGCGCACCGCCGAGGGGCACGGCATCGTCATCCCGGGCGGGCTCAACTCGATCGTGGCCAACAACCTCGTCGCCGACAACACCGGGTACGGAATCGCCATCGCCCCGATGTTCGACGCCAACTTCTGGCCGAGCGGGGGGCACGAGATCCGGGGCAACACCGTCCTCAACTCGGGGCTGGCCGACCTCGTGCTGTCAGGACCCGCGGAGTCCGGGTCGTGCTTCGCCGACAACGAGTACGAACGGTCGATCCCCCGGTCGCTCGGCCTCCTCCACGACTGCGATGGCATCAACCTTCCCCGGCGGGTCAGCCTCGGGACGTTCTCGCAGCTGGCGGGCGGCTTCGCCAACGGGAACACGTCCGAGAACCCACTCGCCCCCGGCGAAGGACCCGGCCCGGCGGCCCTCGACTTCGACCAACTGCCCGGCGGGTCCGATGCCCCGGTCAGGCCGGCCGTGCAGGTGTTCGCCGGCCTCGACACCGACCTCGGCGGCTTCTTGCTCCCCACCGATGTCCCGGTCATGGACGGGGACCGCCAGGTGCTCATCGGATCCGTCCCGTTCCCCGGCACCATGTGGACCACGCTCTTCGGGGTCCTCCTCGACTGGGTCCCGAAACTGGTGTGGGTCATCGGCGGCCTGTGGGCAATCATGAAGCTCAGACGGAGGGATGGGGCCACCCGGTTCGGGTGGATTGCGGCCATCGTCGTCGTGCCGGTCCTCGGCCTGGCGACGTGGACACTCGTCGCCCACCAGGCGTCGCTGGCCCGGCGGCTCCTCCTCGTCTTCGGGA
>JBFKVA010000096.1:0-8089 GCA_041635475.1 Acidimicrobiia bacterium
CCTTCACGCGCTCGCCCGCGTCGGGCCTGACCCGCTGACCGTCATGGTCCACACGCGGACGACGCACGGATTCCCGGGGGTGACCGTGCGCCGCTGCCATGACCTCCTCGACCATCACACCACCGAGCTCGAAGGGCTGCGCGTCACCACCCCCGCCCGCACGATCGTCGACCTGGCCGGGGTCGTCTCGAAGCGGCGGATCGAGTCAATTGTCGACGTCGCCTGCTCGACCGGGCTCCTCCACCCCGACGAGATTGACGAGTGCCTCGAGCAGGTGGCGCGACGCGGCAAGCCTGGTGTCGCCAAGCTGCGTCAGGTCCTTGGCGATCGCGGCGTCGGTGCGCTCGCCTCCGCGAGTCGCCTGGAGCGCCGTGGCCTGGAGTTGATCCTCGATGCCGGGCTCGGTCCCCCGTTCGTGGAACACCCGATCCCCTGGTCGCCTGAGCGCCGGTTCGACCTCGCCTTCGTTGATGAGCAGGTCGCCATCGAGTGGGACTCACTGGCGTGGCACACGGCGCCCGACCGTTTCGACGGTGACCGGCGCCGCGATCGCGAGGCACTCATCAACGGGTGGATGGTCCTCCGTTTCACCTGGCGGGACGTGAACGACCGGCCCGCGATGGTCATCCGGCACATCAAGGCGGTCCTCGGACGGCGCTGCGGGATGGATCAGCCGATCGGCTCCAGTTGACCGATGACCTGGGACACCGGGTACGGCCGCGTCGTGGAGCGCGAGAGACTGTTGGTCATCGGCCGCCACGGCTCCCATCCGCCGCCGGCAGTCCGCCACCGCCACTCGCCCACCCAGGTGATCGTGGTCACGACCGGGTAGCCGTAGGCGAATCCGTTGGCCGAGGACGTCTGCTCGTACATGTGCCTCACGGCCGGGTGTTCCTCGGATCCGCCTACTTCCGGCGCCTCGGAGTAGGCGAGCGCGTCCGAGCGGAGGGTGACACCATCGCCCGTGTTCCAGGTGATCGTGCCGATCCAGGCGACACCCTGGAGTTCGAACGTGACACCGGTCGTCCCGTCGGTCCACGAGACGCCCACGGGACCGACCTGGGTGACGCCGTCGTACCAGAACCATGTCTCGAGGCCCGTGATGCCGATCGCCGAAGGGCTCGTGAGCGGGATCGACTCCGGAAGCGCCTCGATGTCCTCGACCAGTTCGGCCCAGACCGAGGCGGCGGTCGCCGTGACCGTGATGCAGACCTGCTGGTAGACGTAGGAGTCACCAAGCAGGGAGCCGACCGGGGGCGGGCCGGTCAGTTCGACGGGGGAAACGAGGGTGCCGTCTGCCCAAAGGAGGTAGCGGACATACCGGGGGTTGGCGGCGCCACATGTGGCGTTGGGGGCCCATGGACCCCAGTGATAGCTGGCCGAAATGGTCGTGGTGGTCGTCGAGCCCGAACCGCCTCCCCCACCCCCCGAGCCGCCGCCGTCGCAGCCGAGATCCAGATCGATGTCGCACGACCCATCTGAGGCCAGCGCAGACGCAGCCGAAAGCCCGACTGCCACGATGAAGAACAATGCAGTCAGCGCCTTTGCCATGCCACCAGTCTCCATTCGTCATCGGGCCCGGCTTGGATCACCACCGTGGAGATGACTGACAGCTCCGGGGGGTCGGCATTGAGGATGTCTACAACCCCGAAGGACGCGGCATCCAACGTGTATCGGGGTGCCGCTCGTCGGGACTCGACGGTCAACGAGATGATCCCGACAGCGAAGTTGTCCATGTTGATCTGTACTGACTTCACCTCGAGAGCTCCGCCCACCGCAAGGATGCCGGCTGCCACGACGCGGGACTTGCCCTCGCGGGTCCGGTCCAGGTAGGGCCCTGTGAAGACCTGTTTCAGGACCTCATCGTCGGGAGTCGGGTTCGCAGCAAGCCATTCATTCCACCGGAACAGCTCACCCAACCACCGTTCAACGTCCTCCTCGGACTCGATCGTGAGATCCACCTCTGGCATCGGTGCGCCGATGAGTGCGAGGAGTTCCGGCGGCACGCCGTCCGACTGCGCGACCGTCGTGGTCGTCGTCGTCGTGGTCGTCGTCGACGTCGTCGCCGGGGCTGCGGTCGAGCTGGTCTGCTCGGCCGGAGCAGGCGCAGAGGTCGGCGCCACGGGGGCCGGCTGCGCGACCGTCGAGCCCGCGGTGGACGAGCACGCGACCAAGACAAGCGTTGCCGCGATCTCCCTTGCCCGGCGTCTCACGCTCTCCCTTTCTCAGCCTCCCGGGCCACGATTATCGCCCACCAGCGCTCAGCGTGCAAGAGGTCCGAACCGTGGGCCAGATCGCGCGGCATACGCGCGCCTGAACCCTGGGTTCCAGCGCGCGGCGGGCGCGAGTGGGGCCGCCCCGGAGGGCGGCCCCATCGATCTCGAACGGTGTAAGTTACTTGAGTTCGACGGTTCCGCCGGCGGCCTCGAGGACCTCCTTGGCCTTCTCGGCTTCCTCCTTGGCGACACCTTCGAGGATGGCCTTGGGGGCCGCCTCGACCAGCTCCTTGGCCTCCTTGAGGCCGAGCTTGGTGATCGCGCGAACTTCCTTGATCACGCCGATCTTCTTGTCACCGAAGCCGGTGAGGATGACATCGAACTCATCCTTCTCCTCCTCGACGGGGGCAGCCTCGGCTGCGGCAACGGCTGCGACCGCGACGGGGGCGGCAGCGGTGACTTCGAAGCGCTCCTCGAACGCGTCGAGGAACTCCTTGAGTTCGAGGACGGTCATCTCCTCAAAGAGGGCAATGAGCTCGTCAGTGGTCATCTTGGCCATGGTTTTCTATTCCTCCTCGCCGTCGGCGTCGACGTCTTCGTCAGCCTCGGCTGCGGGTTCGGTATCCGCGTCGGCCTCAGCCTCGGCGGGAGTGTCTTCTTCGGCTTCTGCGGGTGCCTCCTCCGCCTCCGCCTCGACGACGGCCTCGGCTGCTGCCTCGTCCTCCACGTCCTCGGCAGGAGCCGGGGGCTCCTCCGCGGACGCAGCTGCGGGGGCACCGCCGGTACCGGCAATCGGGTCGCCTGCTTCCTTCTTCTCGAGCAGCTGGGACATCATCCCGGCAGCGCTACGGGTGAACGACTGGAACAGCCCGGCGGCCCCGAACAGCGGCGCCTTCATCGCGCCGGCGATCTTGGCCAGAAGCTCATCCTTGCTCGGGAGCTTGGCGAGCGCACTCACCTGCTCCGGGGAGAGGAGGTTCCCGCCCAGCAGGGCGGACTTCAGCACGAACCTGTCGTGTTCCTCGGAGAACTTCGTGAGCACCTTGGCGGTGGCCACGGAGTCCGTTCCTGCGAAGGCGATGCCGGTCGGACCGACCATCCCCTCCGCCAAGTCGTCGAGACCGAGCTCGCGGGCAGCGATGCCGGCGAGCGTCATCTTGACGATCTTGTAGTCGGCACCCGCCTCACGGAGACCAGCACGAAGCTTCTCCTGCTGAGGCACGCTGAGGCCGCGGTATTCGGTCAGGAACACCGCGACGGCAGCGTCGAGACGCTGCTTGATGTCTTCAACTGCCTGGACCTTGTCAGGTCGTGGCATGTACCTACTCCTCGTGTGCAAAAAGGCCCCTCGTTTCCGTGACTGTCACAAGTGGCGGTCCGGGAAGGGGGGCCTTCGGATCACAACCTGCGTTGGCGGGAGGTCCCTTTCAGCCTTGCGGCACCGACGGTCTCGGGTCGAGGAGGTATTGGAGTTGTGGCGGGAGCTTAGGCCGAACCCGGGTCATACGGCGAACCGGATCCTGCGCCACGCCGAACCGTGGGCCAGATCGCGCGCAAAACGCGCGCCCCAACCCTGGGTTCCAGCGCGCGCCCGAACCGTGGGCCAGATCGCGCGAAATACGCGCGCCTGAACCCTGGGTTCCAGCGCGCGGTCAGAAGGCGGAGACGTCGACCTTGACGCCGGGCCCCATCGACGACGAAACGCTCACGTTGCGGATGTAGTGGCCCTTCGACGACGCCGGCTTGGCCCGAACGATCTCGCGGGTGAGAGCAGTGAAGTTGGCGACAAGCTGATCGAGCTCGAACGACACCTTCCCGAGCGGGGCGTGGACGTTGCCGCGGCGATCGTTTCGATACTCGATGCGCCCGCCCTTGAACTCCCCCACGGCCTTGGCCACGTCCATCGTCACCGTCCCCGACTTCGGGTTGGGCATGAGGCCGCGGGGCCCCAGGACCCGGCCCAGTTTGCCAACGTGGGCCATCATGTCGGGGGTGGCGATGGCCAGGTCGAAGGCGAGTTCCTGGCCGCCGGCGATCGCCTCCACGAGCTGCTCGTCGCCGACGAGGTCGGCTCCGGCTTCGGTGGCCTCCGCGTGCCTGTCGGCCGGGGCGAACACCGCCACTCGCACCGTCTTGCCGGTCCCCGCCGGGAGGGCAACCGTGCCGCGAACGAGTTGGTCGGCCTGGCGGGCATCGATCCCGAGCCGGTAGGCGGCTTCCACCGTCTCGTCGAAGTTGGCCGAGGCCATCGACTTCACGATCCCGAGGGCGTCCGCCGGTTGGTAGGCGTGCAGCCGGTCGAAGGTGGTGGCGGCTGCGCTGTACTTCTTGCCGTGTTGTGGCATGTGGGTCTCCTTGGTCCAAACGAACGGAGCGAGTCCGTTCTCCCAGTGGTTGTGTTTGCGGGGCTTCAAAGGGCTTTGGCGCCCCCCTACCCCGCATGATGTCGCCTCCGGCGACGATGCGAGGGCCCCTTCCCCCGGACCTCGTCCGGTGGGACGGACAGTTGGTTCAGCCCTGGACGACGATCCCCATCGAGCGGGCGGTCCCTTCGATGATCTTCATGGCTGCGTCGACGTCATGGGCGTTGAGGTCGACCATCTTCGTCTCGGCGATCTCCCGAACCTGCGCCCTCGTGACGGACCCGACCTTCTCCTCGTGGGGCTGGGGTGATCCCTTGGCCACCTTGGCTGCCTGGCGCAGGAGCACCGCCGCCGGGGGGGTCTTGGTGATGAACGTGAACGACGTGTCCTCGTACACCGAGATCTCCACGGGGATGATCGTTCCGGCCTGGCTGGCGGTCGCCTCGTTGTAGGCGCGGACGAAGTCCATGATGTTGACGCCGTGCTGACCGAGCGCCGGTCCGACCGGCGGAGCCGGGGTGGCGGCGCCCGCCGCGATCTGCAGCTTCAGCACGGTCTTGAGCTTCTTTCGGCCCATTTGCTCTTCCTTTGTCTTCTGTCGTGTGTTCCAGCTCCCACCGGCCAGAAGCCCCTCTGCCGGGCACCGGGGTGCCGTTGGTGAGGACCGGTGGTAGTCGCTGTCAGCCGGGCCCGGTCGGGCGTCGGCTAATTCTTGTGGATGTCCTCGAACCCGAGTTCGACCGGGGTGTCCCGGCCGAAGATGTTCACGAGCACGACCACCTTGGACTGGTCCATGTTGATCGACTCGATGGCACCGTTGAAGTCGGCAAACGGCCCGGTGATGACCCGGACGTTGTCGCCCACCTCCCATTCGGGCTTGAAGCGCGCTGCCTTCTTCTCTTCCTTGCGGCCGGCCCCGAGGAAACGTTCGACCTCGCGACGAGAGAGGGGAACCGGCTTCTGGCCGGACCCGACGAAGCCGGTGACACCCGGGGTATTGCGGACCGCGTACCAGGTCTCGTCGTCGAGGTACATGCGGACGAGGACGTAGCCGGGGAGGACCTTGCGGGGCACCTCGACCTTCTTGCCGCCCTTGATCTCGACGACGTTCTCCATCGGGATACCGATCTCGAAGATGCGGTCCTCCAGGTGCATCGACCGGGCGCGGGACTCGAGGTTGGTCTTGACCTTGTTCTCGTGGCCCGAGTACGAGTTGAGGACGTACCAGTCGCCGGGCTTGTCGTACGGGCTGATCGTGTCGTCCTCGACCTCTTCCTCGAGGGGGTCGTCCACGACCGTGTCGGCGTCGCTCACGATCCGATCTCCAGCAGGGCGAAGATCCCTTCGCGCAACCCGAGGTCGATCACGAAGATGATGAGGGTGAGGGCAGTGGTGGTGATCAGGGTGACGGCCGTGAAGGCGATCATCTGCTCGCGGGTGGGCCATGACACACGCTCGAGTTCAACCCTGACCTCCTTGAGGAACCCCCAGAGGCGCTTGTGAATCGGCTTGGCATCGACGGGCTTGCCGCCGGGCCCGCGCCGTTGTGGACGCTTCCGTTCCTGGTTCTTCGTCCGTCGCTCTTCTTTCTCACTGAAGCGACGCATCTCTCGGTTCATGGCTCAACCTTATTGCTGCTGCGGATGTGCGGGGATTGGCAGGGGTGGCAGGGCTCGAACCTACAACCTCCGGTTTTGGAGACCGGCGCTCTGCCAATTAGAGCTACACCCCTAGGGACCGGGGGGCAAGTATATGTACCCACCCCCGCTATTCGCCATCGGCTAGCGCGAGCCGACAGGCAGTTTCCGCCGGCGGTTCGTGACCCACAGCATCGCGGTGAGCACCGCGGAGAGCAAACCGAGCCCCCCGGCGGTCACAACCCTCCCCCGGACCCGGGCAGCCCGTTCCCGCCGTTCGATGCCGGCCATGACCTCGTCCACGAGTCCCCACGGTGCGCGCGGGGATCCCACGTCGGGCAGTTCGTGGACCGCCCGGGCGATCGGGCCCTGCTGGGCGGCCTCGGCCTGGCAGGCGAGACAGGTCCTGAGGTGCCGCTCCAGGAGCGAGTCGGCGCCGCCCAAGCCGAGGAGCACGTCGGGGAGCCGGCTGTTGACGAGGCGGCATCCGGAGCGGGAGGAGGCGAGGCGCCCGAGGAGATCAGCCATCGGTGTGCTCCAGCATGTCGCGCAGGCGGAGGTGAGCACGGTGGAGACGGACCTTGGAGGCGCTGACACTGATGTCGAGGGCGTCGGCGATCTCGGTGTGCGACCAGTCGTATACGTCCTTCATGAGCACGAGCATCCGCTGCTCAAGTGGGAGTCGGTCGAGCGCGGCCCCCAGGCGACCCCGCAGTTCGAGGGCCATACCCGCGTACTCCGGGTCGGAGAGTGGGGTGGGGGGAGCGGCGATGCCGATCTCGGTGAGCTCGTCGTGTTGATGCCGCTTGGCCTTCGAGCGTTGGCTCCACGTGGTGTTGACGGTGATCCGGTGCAGCCACGTCCCGAAGGCGCTGTCCCCCCGGAACTTGGGAAGGGCCCTCCAGGCACGAATGAACGACTCCTGGGCGATGTCATGCGCCAGGTGCGGGTCGCGGGTGAGGCGGAGGGCCAGGGCGTACACGTCGTGTTGGTGCTCCTCGACGAGCTGTCGGAAGGCGTCATGGTCGCCGGCCTTGGCCCGTTCGATCAGGGACTCGGGTTGGACTGCAGGGTTGATCATGGGGTTACCACGACCCGGCCCGTGACGCACTCCGTTCCCTCGGCGGTGAGGGAAAGGTCGGCGGTGTCATCGGCGACCGTCCCGGAGATCTCACAGGCCGCGGCGGCCACCACCGGCGCCTTGAATCGGACCTTGGCCTCGGCAAGCGGCCGATCTCCCGGCCGGAGCCGAGACGCCGACTGGAACATCCACGACGCCAGGAGCAAACCGTGGCACACCACCCCGGGCAGACCGGCAGCCGTGGCAGCGTCATGGTCCCAGTGGATCGGGTTGAAGTCCGTGGTGGCGGCCGCGTAGCGGACCAGGTCGGCCCGGGACGCCGAACGACGGAGCGTCCTCACGCGCTCGGGATCCACTGGGGGCAAGGGGTCGTTGGTGCCGCACATGAGGGCCGGGGGTTCGTCGCGGGGGGCGGTGGCCCCAGCCGGCGGTGCATCGCCCGACATGAGGAAGGTGGCCGCGGCGTCGAGCACCCGCTCGTCGTGGCGGTCGACCGCCATCGTGAAACCGACGAACGCGATGCCGCCGCGGGTCCGGATGCGCCCCACGACGCCGGTGATCGAGGACTCGCCCCCGATGGTCCACGGCGCATGCCAGGTGAACGATTGGTCGGCGTGGATGATGCTCCCGGCATGGGGGGCCACGTCGGGGTCGGCGAAGAAGGCAGGCGCCGGCAGGAAGAGGGTGGCGGCTGCGAAGCCCGGGGGCGCCGCCTGCGTCCAACGCTGTGGGTCATCCCGGGTCGCCTCGACGAACGCGCCGACGCGCTCGGCGGTGAGGGTGAGGGGAAAC
>JBFKVA010000097.1:0-7840 GCA_041635475.1 Acidimicrobiia bacterium
AAACCACTCCTCCGGACCACAGATCGACGGACTGCCTGGCGGGGTGGGAGCGTCACCGCCTCCGGGACTGCCACTTCCACTGCTGCCTCCGGAGCCGCCGTCATCCGCAGAGCCGCCGTCACCGGAACCACCATCGCTTGAACCGCCTCCGCCCCCTGTGGCCCCGCCTCCGTCGTCGCCCGGAAGGTCGCCGCCACCCCCGGGTTCATCCCCGCCACCACCCGGAAGGTCGCCCCCCGATCCGCCCTCACCACCGCCGCCGGCGGCTCCGCCTCCGTCGTCGCCACCCCCAGCCTCCACCGCGACCGGGACTTCCTCCTCGCCCCCCTGGGAGAGCAGCAGGAACACAAGGGCAGCAGCGGTGATGATGCCCACGATGAGCAGCGTGGTGCGGCGTCGCATGCTCCTCACCCGCATCTCCTTCCTCCTGACGACGGAACCGCAGCCTTGCCTTTGGGGGAGTTCTCCCAGCCGACCATATCGGTGAGCACCGCGCCAGGCTGCGAAAAGCGCCACTTTGCTCCAGGCGATGGTGAGCCCAAGCACCACCAAGGTGGGACCCGAGGCCGGAGGAGGCACTACTCACCCGGGGTGCGCCAGCTGCTCGTTCTTCTGGGGCCTGGCGAGGGCGACGGGTCATTCTCCCGTACCTGCAGGAGAACCTCGGGTGGAGCTGAGGGGATTTGAACCCCTGACCCCCTGGTTGCAAACCAGGTGCTCTGCCGGCCTGAGCTACAGCCCCGTGGAGAGCGGCATGGTACCGGTCACCGCGGGCAAATGACCATCCTCGGGAACCTCCGACGACCACACTTGCGTCCCATGACCATGCGCGCGTTCGTACTCCTGCTGCTCCTCGCAGCCTGCACCTACCCCGGGGTCGAACCCACCCAACTCGGTGCGCCGAGCCTGGAGGGTGTGACCGATTCGTACCCGTGTGGCTACGGCTTCCAGGCGGGGACCCTCGACCAGACCACCGGGGTCTTCGCCTACCAAACCGAGTTCCAGCCGTTCCAGGCCGGTTCGTTCGAGACGGAGATTGACCTCCCCGGTGGGGGCTGGGAGGCGGTGGTCGCCCAGGGGTCGAACCTCTTCGCCAACTGGTGTGACGACGTCATGGAGCCGGGGGAACCCAACCCGTACCGGGCCGCCGAGTACCGCGTGATCGCAGGGCATCTCAGCATCACCGCGGAGGACGAGATCGCCGACTGTGCAGGAACCCCGGTGACCGGGGAGTTCACCGCTCTCGTCATCGAAGTCGACGGCCACCGACTCGAGCTGGGTGACCTCACCATCGTCAACGACGGCTGGGGTTGCTTCGCCGGGTAGCTACCCGCCCGACCACCACGCCGCCACCGCGGCCAGTTCGTCCTCCGAGAGAAACACGTCGGCTGCCCGCTCGCGATCGCCGAGGAGAAGCTCCACCGTGGCTTCAGCGAAGCGTTCGGACGGCGTGTCGGGCCATCGCTCGCCCTCGAACCATGGTTCGCCCGGCACGAACCCCATGACGGCCAGCAGAGCCGGTCGGGCAGCCAGGTGATCGGCGCAGTCGTGCTCGACGTGGTGCGCGAGTTCGTGGACGAGCGACTCCCGCAGGGAGGGGATGGAGCGAGGGACGAGCACAGTGATGGTCCTCGTCTGTGGCTCGTACTGGGCCCGATCCTCCAAGGAGGTGCTCGCCTGCACGGTGACCGGTCCGAAGCAGTCGAGGCGGGCCCTGGCGAATACCTCGAACTCGTCCCACGTCTCGTTGGCGACCGCCGTGAAGTCACCCGCCATCGTTTCGCCGATCAGGAGATCGGGCGGGGGGCTGCTGCACGCAGCCAGGACCAGGCCGACCGTGATGAGGGTGCGCAGCATTCCCGCGAGCGTAGAGCGGCTTTTCCCCCCTCGGTTGTCCGCCTCAGCCGGACCACGGCGGGGGGAAAACGCATATGCTCACCGGATGGGGTTCTGTTCTTCGTGTGGCACCGCGGCGCTCGACGGCGCGAAGTTCTGCATGAACTGTGGGTCGAAGCTCGCCGCCAACTGTGCCGGCTGCGGCCAGGAACTCGTGGAGGGGGCCAAGTTCTGCCCGCATTGCGGAACGCCGGTCGGGAGCGCACCCGCTGCCGCCGCTCGACCACCCGAGGCTGCCGCCGCGGCCGTGCCGCGGGCGGCGGCGGGCGAGGAACGCAGGATCATCACGGCGCTCTTCGCCGACCTGGCCGGGTTCACGTCCCACGCCGAGCGATCGGACCCCGAGGACGTGCGGGAGCGCCTCACCACCTACCACAAGCACGTACGCGAGGAGGTCGAGCGCTACGACGGTCGCATCGAGAAGCTCCTCGGGGACGGCGTGTTCGCGGTGTTCGGTGTCCCGACCGCCCATGAGGACGACCCCGAGCGGGCCGTCCGCACCGCCCTGCGCATCCAGGAGACCGCGGAACGCCTCAACGAGGCCGACCCGACGCTGGCCCTCAACGTGCGCATCGCGGTCACGACCGGCGAGGCGATCGTCCAGATGGACCGCACCGACCAGGACAGAGAGGGCATCGTCGGCGACGTGGTGAACACCGCCTCCCGCCTCGAAGCCGTGGCCCCCACGGGCGGCATCGTCGTCGACGAGCGCACCTATCTGGCCTCCAACTCGATGATCGACTACAGGGCGCTGGCCCCGGTGGAGCTCAAGGGCAAGAGCGAGCCGGTCCCGATCTGGCAGGCAGAGGGGGCCAAGAGTCGCTACGGGGTCGCCGTCGAGGAGCAGGTGGACACCCCGTTCATCGGCCGGGACGCCGAGTTGGGACTCATCGTCGACACCTTCGATCGGGTCCTGCGGGAGCGGTCCACCCAACTCGTCACCGTCATCGGGGAACCGGGCGTGGGCAAGAGCCGCCTCATGAACGAGTTCCGCCGGGTGGTGGACGGGCGGCCCGACGTCGTCTGGTGGCGCCAGGGGCGATGTCTCCCCCTCGGGGAGGGCGTGACGTTCTGGGCCATCGGCGAGGTGGTCAAGGCCCAAGCCGGCATCTTCGACTCCGACCCGCCATGGCAGGCCCAACAGAAGCTGCGCGACTCCGTCCACTCCCTCATCGAGGATCGATCCCAGGCGGACTGGGTGCTCTCGCGCCTGGCGCCGCTGGCCGGGACCGACGACGGTGACGCGACCGTGGAGCGGTCGGAGCTGTTCAACGCGTGGCAGCGCTACTTCGAGGCCCTGGCCGCCCGCAACCCGCTCATCCTCGTCATCGAGGACCTGCACTGGGCCGATGACGCCCTCGTGGAGTTCCTCGACCATCTCATCGAGTGGACCCTCGACGCCCCGATCGTGCTCGTCGCCACCGCCCGACCGGAGCTGCTGCGGAACCGACCCACGTGGGGCGCCGGGAAGCTCAACGCCGCCTCGATCGGCCTCAAACCCCTTTCCGACGCCGACACCAAGCAACTGCTGGCCGCCCTCATGCCGGGCAAGCTCATGACCGCCGAGGCCCAGCAGCGGCTGCTGGATCGATGTGGTGGCAACCCGCTCTACGCCACCGAGTTCGTCCGGCTCATCATCGAACAGGGAACGACCGATCGGATCGACGACCTCGCCCTTCCCGACAGCGTGCAGGCGATCACGGCCGCCCGCCTCGACCTCCTCGACCCCGAGGACCGCCTCGTCCTCCAGGTGGCGGCGGTGGCGGGCAAGGTGTTCTGGTCGGGGGCGGTGTCCTTCGTGCTTCCCGTGCCCAAGGAGTCGATTCGCCTCGCACTGCGGCGCCTGGCCGCCCGGGACCTCATCCGGCCGATCCGCAAGTCGTCCATCGAGGGCGAGGACGAGTGGATCTTCGGGCACGCCCTCATCCGGGACGTCGCCTACGGCCAAATCGCCCGCTCCGACCGGGCCGCCCGCCACGAGCAGATAGGACGATGGATCGAGGCAACGAGCCGCGACCGCATGACCGACGTGTCCGAGGTGCTGGCCTATCACTTCGCCGAGGCCATGCGCCTCCAGTCGGATCCCTCTGAGGAACTCATCGGCCGGGCCTACGCGGCGCTCATGGCGGCCGGAACGAGGACCAAGGCCCTCGACGCCCGTCGAGCCGTCGGCTTCTTCCGGCAGGCAGCCGAGGTCACCACCAGTCGGAGGGATGCCGGCCTCGCGCTCCTCCAAGCGGGCAAGACGACGGGTTCGGTGGACGAGTCCATGGAGGTCGCGGTGCCGGCCGAGGCGATCTTCGAGGAACTGGGGGACGCCGAGAACCGGGTGAGAGCGATGATGTTGCGGGGGGCGGTGCTGTGGTACCGGGGGGAGACAGAGCAGGTGGAGGGCCTGATGGGGGAGGTCGAGGCGTTGATCGCGGACCGGATGGAGAGCGCCATCGGGGCCGAGTTCTTGGCGGCGCGGGCGTCGAACTACTGGCGGACCGGCCGCCCCCTCGAGGCGGAGGCGATGCTCCAACGGGCTCGGCCGATCGTGGAGCGGTATGGGGACGTGGAGACGAGGATCAGGCACCTGGGCGTCACGGCTGGTGTGAAACTGCAGATGGGTGATCTCTCGGGCCATGAGCTCAACGCCCAGGCGCTCGAGATGTGCCTCGATCGGGGCCTGAGCGGTCGGGCCGCCAGCGCCTACAACAACCTCGTCACCCACCAGCTCTTCTTCGACCCGGTGGAGCGGGTCCTTGCCAAGGTGGACGAGGGTGTGGAGTTCACACGATCCCGGGGCCTGGAGAAGGCCGAAGTGTGGACCCGTATGACCCGGCTCGAGTCGCTGTTCCCCCTCGGCCGCCTGGCCGAGGTCGTGGCCGAGACGGAGGAGCTCCTCAAGGAGGAGGAGCAGGGGTCCCAGGTGTGGGTGGCCTTGCGGGTGTGGCAGATCTACATGAAGTACTTCATGGGGAAACGGATCGGGGACCAGTCCGAGGTCTTCGGGGCGGCCGACCGCATCGGCGACCCCCAGATCCGCGGGCCGGCCATGGTGGGAATGATCCTGGCCGAGCAGGACTCGGGGGACCTCGGCGCGCTCGAGCGGGCGGCAGACATCGTCGAGACCGCGTTCGAGGGCGACGAGCACGTGCAAGCGCTCAACCTGCCCGTGGCGGCGGACGCCCTCATCGAACTCGGGCGCCTCGACCAAGTGGTCAGGATGAACCTGAACCTGGGCCCGGTGTGGCGGTACCAGGAGGCGCTACGGGCGCGAACCGAAGGCATCGTCGCCGAGGCCGAAGGCCGGCTCGAAGATTCGGCCGACGCACTGCGATCGTCGATCGCCGTGTTCGAGGTCCTGGGGCACAGGTTTGGGCCGGTGTGGTCGGGGGTGCCACTGGCCCGGGTCTTGCTCGCCCTCGGACGGGATGCCGAGGCGTACGCCGTCCTCGACGGCGCCGAGCCCGCGGCCCGCGAGATGGGTGCCGGTCGGTTCCTTGTCGAGATCGCCGACCTGCGGGCCGAGGCCGAGGCCGAGGCCAACTGACCCCCCGAAACCCGTTTTCCCCCGCCGTTTGTCCGTCCTGGGCGGACATCGGCTGTGGGAAAAGCCGCTTCTACTCGGCGAGCACCCGCTCGGCCATGCCGTGGAGGATCTCGAGGACGACCCGGTTGGCGAGGGCCGCCGTGATGTCCGAGACGTCGTACGGGGGCGACACCTCGACCACGTCGGCCCCGAGGAGGTTCACCGAACGGGCGATGCGGCGCACCTCGTCGAGGAGTTCCCGCGGAGTGAGCCCGCCGGGTTCGGGGGTGCCCGTTCCCGGGGCGTTGCCGGGGTCGACGACGTCGATGTCGATCGAGAGGAACACACCCTTGGTGCCGGCCCCGGCCCGGGCGATGGCGTCGTCGACCACCGCCGACAGCCCGCGGGTTCCGATCTCGTCCATGAAATGTGACTGGATGCCCTGCTCGCGCATCCACGCCACGGTGTCGGGGAACGGCCAGTACCCCCGCAGGCCCACTTGGGCGAACCGGTGCCCAGGGATCGCGCCGGAGGTGATGAGGTGGTACATGGGCGCGCCGTGGGAGCCGAGTGGCCCGATGGCGTCGCTGCCGGTGTCGGCGTGGGCGTCGAAGTGGATGAGGGCCACCTCGTCGTGGCCGTAGGCGTCGGCGATCCCCCCGGCGTTGGGCCACGTGATCGAGTGGTCCCCTCCCAGGACGAGCGGCACCACCCCCGCCTCACCGATGCGTTTCATGGTGGCCCGCAGGTGGTCGATCTGCTCCTGGGCGTGGCCGGCCCCGGGGATGTCACCGAGGTCGACCACACCGAGGACGCCGAGCGGGTCGATCCCGGTGAAGAGGTTCGGCCGGTAGCCGTCCATCGGCAGGTAGTCGGTCTCCCTGATCGCCTTGGGGCCGAAGCGGGCCCCCGGGCGATGCGTGGTCCCCCAGTCGATGGGGGCCCCGAGGATGACCACCCTGGCGTCGCCCAGGTCGTCGAGGGACCCACGGGGAACGCCCAGGAACGTGCCCATGCTCTGGAAGCCGTGCGGATGTTCGGTCACGGACGAACCCTACCGGGCGCCGCGTCCGTTTTCCCCCCTCGGTTGTCCGCCTGGGGCGGACCGCGGACGTGGGAAAACGGGATGGCCTAACCTCGTCGCCATGGATCGATTCACGCATCGTCGTGCCCAGTTCGCCGCCGCCCTCGGCGACGGCCTCGCCCTCGTCCCCGCCGCGGTCGAGACCGTCCGCAACGACGACGTTCACCACGAGTTCCGGCAAAACTCGGCCTTCTTCTTCCTCACCGGGTTCCACGAGCCCGACGCCGTTGCCCTCATCGACCCCGCCAACACCGACGAGCCCTACGTCCTCTTCGTGCGCCCCCGGGACCGTGACCTGGAGATCTGGAACGGCTACCGGGCAGGCGTGGAGGGAGCGGTCGAGCGGTTCGGTGCCGCTGCTGCGTTCCCGATCGGTGAGCTGGGAGACGAGCTCCGCCGGCGCCTCGTGGGCAAGGAACGGCTCTACGTCCGGCGGGGGACGACGATCGACGCCACCGTCGATTCGACCCTCGGCGCCCTCGACGGGCTGGCCGTCCGGTTCGGCCGCACGATCCCCACGACCATCGTCGACCCGACCCCGATCCTCGACGCACTCCGGCTCCGCAAGACCGAGGAGGAGGCGGCGGCGCTGCGGCGGGCCTGCGACATAAGCGTCGCCGGCCACCTCGAGGCGATGCGGTTCGCCCGCCCGGGGGCGTTCGAGTACGAGGTCCAGGCCGCCATGGAGTTCGTGTTCCGAATGGAGGGTTCGGCCCGCAACGGCTACCCGTCGATCGTCGCCTCTGGTGCCAACGCTTGCATCCTCCACTACATCGAGAACGATCGGCGAACGGAGGACGGAGATCTCCTCCTCATCGACGCCGCGGCCGAGTACGGGTATCTCTCGGCGGACATCACCCGCACCTTCCCCGTCAACGGCAGGTTCAGCGGGCCCCAACGAGCCGTCTACGAGGTGGTGCTGGCCGCACTGGAGGCCGGGATCGCCGCCAGTGGCCCGGGCGGGTCGATGGCAGTCACCCACGACCTGTGCACCCGCATCCTCACCGAGGGCCTCGTCGACCTCGGATTGCTCCCGCGGGGCGTGGACGACTCCCTGGCCATGCACCACTACAAGGAGTACTTCATGCATGGCACGGGCCATTGGCTGGGGATGGATGTGCACGACGCCGGGCGGTACCGGGTCGCCGGAGAGCCGGTGCCGCTCGAGCCGGGAATGGCGTTCACCGTCGAACCGGGGATCTATGTGGCGGCCGACCGGGACACCATCACCTTCGAGTTGTACGAGTACGACGCCGTGGCCCGGCTGGAACGACGCCTCGAGTTGGGCCCGACCAAGGCCAAGGAACTCGAGGCGGCCGAGGCGGAGGGCTGCGAGACCGTCG
>JBFKVA010000098.1:0-7837 GCA_041635475.1 Acidimicrobiia bacterium
AGGCGCGGTCACCGGTGTAGTACCAGCCCTGACGGAAGGCCTCAGCGTTGCGTTCTGGGTCCTTCCAGTACTCCACGAACAGCCCGACCGGACGCGGATCCGTTCGCACGGCGATGTGCCCTTCCTCTCCCACCGCCAGCACGTTGCCCTCGTCGTCGACGATCTCGACATCGAAGCCGGGCGTCGGCAACCCCATGGAGCCGGGCTTGACCGGGAGACCGGGGTAGTTGGCCACGAGACACGTCGTCTCGGTCTGGCCGTAGCCGTCGTAGGGAATCGTCCCCGTGGCAGCTTCCCACGCCGAGATGACCTCGGGATTGAGCGGCTCCCCCGCCGACGTGCAGTGGCGGAGGCTGCTCCAGTCGTACGTGGAGAGGTCCATCTGCACGAACGCCCGGTACAGGGTGGGCGGGGCACAGAAGCAGGTGACTCCCAGCTCGGCGATGAGTTGGAGAAGGCGGTCGAAGTCGGGTTTGCCGACGATGTTCCACATGACGACAGAAGCGCCGATGCGCCACTGTCCGAAGAGCTTGCCCCAGGCGGCCTTGGCCCACCCGGTGTCCGAGATCGCCCACATGACGTCGTCCGGGGTGAGGTCGTGCCAGAAGCGGGCGGTGATGTCGTGGCCGATCCCGAGCGAGGCGTGGGTGTGGAGCACCATCTTGGGGTTGGCCGTGGTCCCGGACGTGAAGTAGATGAGGAGGGGGTCGCTCGACCGGGTGCGCTCAGGCTCGGCCGGGCCATCCCCCGCGGCCGCGGTCTCCACATCCCACGACCGCCACCCGGGACGGTCGCCCCCGACGAGCAGTTGCACGCGGAGGGTGGGGCACCGGTCCGCGATGTGGTCGACTTTGGCAGCCCCGTCCTCGTCGCAGACGATCGCCAACGCTCCCGACCGATTGAGGCGGTACTGGAGGTCCTTGGCCTGGAGCTGAGTGGTCCCCGGAATCGGCACCGCACCGACCTTGAAGGCCCCAAGCAGCACGGCGTACCACTCCACGACTCGAGGCAACTGGACGAGCAGACGGTCACCGCGGCCGATCCCGTGGGAGCGCAAGACGTGCGCGGCCCGGTCGGCGTCGGCGGCGAGCTCCCCAAAGCTCCGCCGGGTGATCGTCGTGCCGTCGGCGGCGACGGCCACCAGGGCCGGCCGGTCCGGATCTCGAGCCGCCCAGTCGTCGATGACGTCGGCGGTGTAGTTGAAGACGCCCGGCACTTCGAGATTGAATCCCTCCCGGAGTCGCCGGTAGTCATCGAGTGTGCGCATGGGACGGTCCTCGGGGCGGACGCCTGAGTGTAGGAATCCGGGTTCGGCCGATGCGGGCCAACGGGGTTCGACCGCGCTCGGGCCTACCAGTCGACCTCATAGATGGGCACGGGCTCCGGGAACCCTTTGAGTCCGATGGCACCCTGTGAGGTGAAGCCGATGCCCTTGCCCATGGCGAGGTCGCGCACGGTACCCGACGTGAGGACCTGTCCGCCGGCTGCGTGGGCGCAGATTCGCGCCGCAAGGTTGACCGCGGCTCCGTAGAGATCGTCGCTGTCCTCGACCGGCTCCCCGGCGCTCAGGCCGATCTTGATGGACATCGGATCATCCGCACAGGACCGCTGGATGTCGACCGCCGCCCGCACCGCTCCCGAGACCGAGACGAAGCTGATGAGCATCCCGTCCCCGGTGTGCTTGATCTCGCGGCCTCGAGCCGCCTCGATGGCAGCACGCACGACCTCGTCGTGGTGGCGCACCAACTCGACTGCTGCGGTGTCGCCCAGTCGGGTGCTGACGTCCGTCGAGCCCTGGATGTCCGTGAACATGATCGCCCGCAGGGCGGAGTCGGGAGCACCGTCCACGGTCGCTCGATCGTCGACCGTGGTCGTATCCCCCAGGAACGCCTCCAGTACGCCCGCCTGGACCTCGACCACGTTGTGGGGCATGAGCCCGTGCGCCCGCTTGTGACAGGCGACGAGGGAGTCGCGGTCAGGGGCCTCCGCAAGGCAGAACGCCTTGTCGGGGGATTCCGCGATCCAGTAGGAGAGAAACCGAACGCCGAACTCGTCCTGTACTTCGAGGTCGCGCCTGTGGGCTTCCGCAACGTCCTCGGGGGTGGCATCCCCCAGTCCGGGGTGCACGTCCATGTAGATCGGCATGCCCCGACCCTAGGTGGGGTGACGCCCGGATACAACAGTTCGGGGATTCGGCCTTCAAGCGCCACTCCGGGGAGGTACGCTCGGCGGCGACCCGCAAGATGCTCTTGGGAAGGAGTTGGGATGCACTCTCAGTTGCACGCATCCGCCCGGATGCTGTTCCGGTGGGCGATGGGGATCTTCCTGGTGACGATCGTCATCGGGGTCCTCAACGGCCTCGACCTGTGGTCCCCATCACGGGAACTGCTGTTGACCCACGTCCACGCCGGCACCCTCGGCTGGATCACCATGGCCGTGGTCGGCGTCGCCATCCTCATGTTCGGTGATGGTGCCGACGAGAAGGGCGCCAAGACCGGGGCGATGATGGCGAAGACCGTGATGTGGACCACGGTCCTCTACGTGGTCACGTTTGCCACCACGACCGGCATCCTGCGGCCGATCGCGGGCACGCTCATGCTCATTGCCATCGTCCTCGCCCTCGTATGGGTGGCGGGCCGGTACCGGGCGTCGGAGAAGACCGTGCCCGGCCTGGCGATGTACCTGGCGATGGTCTCGCTCACGATCGGTGCGGTCCTCGGCGTGCTGCTCGGGCTGTTCATCGCCAACGGGAGCCTGCCCGGCATGGACAACGACATGGCCGGAAGCCTGGCCGGGGCTCATCCACCGGCAATGCTCGTCGGGTACCTCATGCTGGCTGGGGCCGCGGTGGCGGAGTTCTTCCTCAATGACCGGGCGGTCCGAACCTCGGAAAGCAAACTCGGTGTGTCGGTCGCGTGGATTCTGTTCCTCGCCGGACTCCTCTTCAACGTGGCGTTCATCGCAGACGTCGAAGCGCTCATCCAGGTGGCCACGCTGCTCGAACTGGCAGGCATCGTCATCTTCATCGTCCGAATGCGCTCCCACCTCGCGCCCAGCGCGTGGAGTGGTGGAGGAACCCGCATCTACGGACAAATGAGCGTGCTGTGGCTGGCAATCGGCATGGCCATCTTCGTCTACCTGGTCCAGCTCTTCATCAGCGGACAGATCGACCCGGAAGCAGGAGAGGGGCTCGGCATCCTGATCGCGTTTGACCACGCCATGTTCGTCGGTGTCATGACCAACGCTCTCCTTATGGCGTTCGCGTCGACCATGGCGTTCGACGGTGTCCAGAAGGCCATCGTGTGGGGAACCAACGTCGGACTCGTCGGGTTCCTCATCGGGCTGGTCGCCGAGTCGGCCGCCGTGAAGCGGGTGTCGACGGCCGTGCTGGGCGCCGCCCTCCTGCTGGCAGCGTGGACCTTCATGATGAACAAGGAGTCCGCTTCCGCCGCGTGATCGCCCGCTCGGTGGTGGCGCTCCTGGTGGGAGCCCTCCTGGGGTCGGCGTGTGCTGATGCGGCACCCGCCGACCCCGACTACCTCGCGGGGCGGACCATCTTCCGCACCTGCGCCAACTGCCACGGGCCCAGCGGCGAGGGCGGGGCGGGGCCGGCGCTCCCGGGCATCCTCGACACCTTCGCGGCGTGTTCCGACCACGTCGAGTGGATCCGCTTGGGCTCGGATCGCTGGCTGGCCGAGGTGGGTTCGATCTACGGAGACCGGGAACAGCCGGTCGCAGGCGGCATGCCGTCGTTCGCCGAGGCCCTCACCGAGACGGAGATCCGCCAGATCGCGTACTACGAGCGGGTGCGGTTCGGCGAGCTGGACCCGAGCCCCGCCCGCGCCGACTGCGGCCTCTGATCGCTCACCGGCCGTCGCTGCTGAAGTGCATCCAGTCTTTCAGGCCCGTCCAGGTCCCGCCCCAACTCCAACCCATCCCGGCGAACGCAACGACGACCACCGAGTCGGCGTGGATCATCCCCGGACCGTCGAGGTCGCGGTCCGTGTAGAAGCTGGCCAGTTCCGGCAGGACGAGGTCGCCGCGGACGTACGGATTGTGGAAGGGGTTCACGTCGATGGCCAGGCCGTAGGCATGTTGGGACCAGTTCGCCGACTCGACCACGTTCCGGCACACGAACGAGGTCGTGACATTGCCGTCGCCCGTTGGCGGTTGGTCGAGTTCCGGGGTGCTGATGACCCGCATCTCCTCGATCGGGAAGCCGGCGTCGAACAATGCCTCGAACACACCGATGACACCGTCGGCGAAGGCACGATTGATGATCATTTCCCCGGTGTGAGGATCGCCGTCGAAGCCGACGTGGGTCACGGTGATGTACGAGAGGTCCTCGAGGCCGACCGGGCATCCCTCATGCCAGGTGGAGCGCTCGACGATGGCCTCGGGCACGGGACCGATCGTCGAGTGGAACCCCCCGTCGGTCGGGGGTGGCAGGCGGTCGATGGTCGCCAGCGCTCTCGGGGCCAGCTCCGGCGGGGTCGGCAGCACCTTCCCGAACCCGTCGTCGCGCAACGGCAGCACCCGGGCTCCCAGCCAGACCGGCCGGGCGTGCGGATCGGGCTCGGTGGTCGTGACCGGCGCCGCGGTCGTCATGACGGTCGCGCGAGACGGC
Source organism: Acidimicrobiia bacterium (assembly GCA_041635475.1). Taxonomy (GTDB): domain Bacteria; phylum Actinomycetota; class Acidimicrobiia; order Spongiisociales; family JAENVV01. Next base: position 4,628 of record JBFKVA010000098.1, read on the forward strand.
ACCGTGACCGGCTCGGTCTCCGTGGCGGCCGGCGTGACCCCTTCGGGTTCTCCCGCCCCGACGCAGTTGATCCACAGGAGCGAAGCCACGGCGAGGGCGAGTACCCGGGCGGGAGCTGACTGCACCAGCGCATCCTATGTACGGACCCCGGGGAGCCCCGCCGGGGCGGTCGGATTGTTCCCCGCGACGCGTGCATCCGCGCATGGCGCAGGTAGCATATTCCCCTGGCCACGCGGGTATCTCGACGTGAACGTCGAAGCGATCGGCCAGGGGAGGAACCATGCGACGGACACTCGTCGTTCTTGCAGTGGGACTGCTCCTGGTTGGGCTCCTCGGGGCCCCTGCCACGGCCGGTCCCCGCGGTCACGGAGCCGGCAAGGCGCAGATGTACCCGGGGACCTGGTCGTGCGCGAAGGGCGCGACCCCGATCTCGGGCCAAGCAGCCCACGGCTTCGTTGTGATGAACCTGACCGCCAACGGCACACTCATCGGGACGCTCCACTTGAAGGGCGCGATGCCGGGAAAGACCTACGATGTCTACATCGCCGGGACGAACATCCCCGTGCCCGGCACAGCCGTAGCCGCCACCTGCCCGGCCACACCGCGTCTCGGTACCTTGACAACGAACCGGGCCGGGAACGGCTCGTTCACCTTCAAGGTCAAGGGCGTCCCGGCCCAGTCGGCCGTGTGGGTCATCGTCGAGGGGACCGGACTCACCCGACTTCAGAGCCAGGCGATCGGCCTCAGCCACCCGCGCGCCTGACGGAGGTGGGCCAGGAGGATCCGGCTCGGCCGGTCGCGAGGCGACAACCGGCGAGAACGCCGGCCCGGTAGCCTTGCCACATGGCGATGACACGAACCCGGGAGGCGTGGATCAACGCCGCATCGGTCCTGGGGTTGGGATTCGCGCGGGGCGACGTCCCCTCCAGCGGCACCCACAAACTCGACCTCGAAGGCCGCATCGACGGATTCCCGGCCACGGTCAAGGCGAAACACACCGACAAGACCCAATGGACCGACTTCGCGATCGAGGTCGGTGACCTTCCCCCGGGCCTGAAGATCCGCCGACGAACCGTGTCCCGCTGGTCCGTGCTCCCCAAACGCGGCGTCAAGGCCGGTGATCCCGAGTGGGATCGCACCATGGTGGTCAAGGCGGCCGAGGCGAGATCGGCCCAGGCGTTCCTCACGCCCGAACGCCGGGCAGCGATCGCCCTCGCCATGGGGACCAAGCCGCGACCCCGGTTCCGCAGGTCGTGCATCATCATCACGCACCAGTCCATCGTGAAGGACCCGGCGGTCCTCGTCGGGACCGTGCAGCGGCTCGTCGACCTCGCCCACGCCCTCCATCTGTCCCCACCGGCGTTCCCCATGGCGGCCGCCGAGCAGGCCGTCGTTCGGTCCCGGGTGTGGACGGTCATCGGCTGGGTCACGGTGACCGCCCTGGTCATGACGTGGATCTTCGGGTATTCGTCCTTGGATCCCCTCGCGCTCTTCGGCCTCTCGGCGGTGCTCGTGGTCGCGGCCGTTGTGACGTTCTCCCAACTCCGTCGGGGCTGAGGAACCCCCCACGTATCCGGCGACCGCCGGCCTAGGGTCTGCCGGAAGCGAGAGACGGATCCACATGGCCGGCAGCATCATCCCCACCCTCCGATACCGGGACGCGCACAGGGCGCTTGCCTTCATGCAGGAGGCGTTGGGGTTTGACCTTGCGATGCTCGTTGAAGGGCAGGGTTCGACGGTCGAGCACGCCCAGCTCGTCCACGGCACGGGCATGGTGATGGTGAGCACGATCCAGGACACCGAGTTCGCCCGCGCCGTCGACGAGGGTCGCGATCCCGCCGGGCGGGGCATGGTCTACATCGTCGTCGACGACCCCTACGCCCACGCCCAGACCGCCCGCGCCCATGGCGCCGAAATCCTCATGGAGCCCGAGGAGCAGGACTACGGCGGCGCCGCCTATGTCGCGAGGGACTTCGAGGGCAACGTCTGGAGTTTCGGTAGCTACGACCCGTGGGCGGCTCTCGCCGACTGAGGTCGCCCCGCCTCGCAAACCGTGGGCCAGATCGCGCGGAATACGCGCGCCCGAACCCTGGGTTCGCAACCGTGGGCCAGATCGCGCGGAATACGCGCGATCTAACCCTGGGTTCCAGCGCTCGGTGCCAGCGGCGCCTCCCACACGGCGTCGAGGTGGGTGAGGCGAAAGCCCATCTTCTCGTAGAGGCCGAACGCTCCGTTGGGGTTGTCGGTGTGGACCCGCAGAGCGGCCTCGGCCATACCGCGGTCCTTCAACTCCCGCAGGCTCAGCGCGATGAGCGCCGCCGCCACGCCGCGACCTCGCCAGTCCCGGTGCGTGGAGATGTCCTCGGTCCATCCCCGCAGCCGACCGTACTCCTCGTTCTCCGCGGCGTTGATGAAGTTGCGGATGATCCCGATGATGCGGTCCCCGGACCACGCCACCTTCCACATCGACGGGTCCTGGTGGGGCGCGTTCAGGAACCGGGTCCAGCCCTTCTCGGTTGGTTCGCTGAAGCCCCAGTGGTCTCGGAACGCCTCGGTCTCGGCCTCGTAGACCGCCCGGAGGTGGGCCTCCTTGACCGGCCTGACCTCCAACCCGCCCGGCAGGCTGAGCTCAGGGATCGCCTCCAGGTCGGTGCGCACCATCTCGGCGAAGTGCTCCGTCGGATGGTATCCGTGGGCTTCGAGGAGGGACTGCTCGCCGACCGCCTTGCTGGAGCACATGGTCATGAAGTAGGGGTTCTCCGGGTCGTGGACCACGGCCTTGCCCTGGAGTTCGGATCGTCCCCAGTGGAGCAGGGCGTGACCGATGCCCCGGTTGCGCCACTCGGGCAGCACCGAGCACATGTGCCGGTGGGCGCGGCCCCGTCCGGCGATGTCGACCCACCGGTTCGTCGCCATGGCCACGGGCTGCTCGCCCCGAAACACGAGCACGACGTCCTCGGTGGGATCGAAGTCGTCGGCGTTCATCCACGACTGCCGGAACTCTTCCGGCGGCCGGACCACCTCCCATCCGTCCGCTCGGCTACTCGTCGTCCACAGGTCACTCACCGCCGACCAGTCGTCGGGGGTGTCGGTGAACGGCCGGGCGACGACGCCGTCGACGGCACGGAGATCGGGAAGGTGCACGGTGGCGATGGTAGGCGCGAGCAAGCCCGGCCTTCCCGGCGAACCGTGGGCCAGATCGCGCGGAAT
>JBFKVA010000099.1:0-7680 GCA_041635475.1 Acidimicrobiia bacterium
ACAGTTTCGACGTGCCGCGGGTGAAGAAGCCGCGCAGCAGTTCGTCGATCCCGTCGATCGCCACGTCTGTCTCGATGTCCGCCTGGGCAGTCGTGGGGAACCGGCCGAACGTCGCCGCGAGCGCGTCGACCATATGGATGGTGGTCTCGTGGGCCTGCCGCCGGGCCCAGAAGTGGCGCGGAGCGGGCGCATCCTTGAGGAAGGTCATCACCTCGAGGTCGTCGGGTGCCGCTTCCAGCGCCGCCAGCAACGTCCGGACCCCGTCGTCGTAGAACGCCGCCAGATCCGCGACGGTCTCACGGACCTCCGTCTGCGTCGGAACCGTGTCGGGATCGGCACCTGTCACTCGGGCGGTCGCCCAGCAGTGCACCATCGCCTGGTGGGCCAGCAGCGTCCGTACGTCCCACCCGGGACACGTGGGGACCGCGGTCGCCTCGTCCACGGACGCGGCCAGGCGACCGAGGCGATCCGCCGAGGTGCGCAACACCGCAAGATGCTCCGAGAGGGTCAGGGAGGTGGGCACGGTCGCATCCTACGAAGCGGACGGCGTCCTCGCCTGGACATGAGTGCCCTACGGCAGCCAATCACACAGCACGGAGTAGGTGAACTGGGAGAAGATCCCGTACGCCAGTGAGAGCGACAGCTCCACGTCCTCACCCGGGTCCGGGGCCCCCGCCGGGGTGAAGTCGAACCCCCCGTACACGCCCCCGTTCTGGTAGGCGGCGACCAACTCGGCCGGCGGTTCGATCACTGCCCCTTCCGACGACAGGTGGATCACCTGCCGGGGGTCCATGGTGGCATTCGCCACCTGCAGCGGAACGCTGATCCACTCGCGGTACCTGACCTCGGCCCCACCGCTGACCACCTTCGGGGGAACGGTCGCGCCTTCCAGCGTTGTCCCAAAGAACACCCGGATGCTGTCCCCGACCACCTCCGCCGAGCACTCCGGCTCCTGTCCGAGCGTCAGCGCCGCCTCGTCGAGGCGGGGCAACGACACCCACGACGACCAGTGTGCCGAGTCCAGCTCCACGGTCAGCAGCCCGCCCTCCGAGCAGGTCGTGGTGTCGGGATCCTCGAACTCACCGTCGGAGCCGGCCGGGCCCTCGACCATCTCGATGCGGGCGGTGAACCCGTTCTCGTCGAGTGAGACCAACTCGGCCTCGGTGGTCGAGCGGGTGCTCACCCCGTCCCGCGTGGTGGTGCCCCCTCCCCCGCCCGTCAGCTCGATCGTTCCCTCACCCAGCTGCCCGCTGACCCCGTGGACGATCGGGAGCGAGGCACCCAGCATGCCCGGCCTCGGCGCCAGGTCTTGGGTCGAATCGCCGGGCAGCACCTCACAGCGGGTCGGCTCCCAGTGTAACGAGGCCGTCGCCCGGAGGGGAAGCTCCGGGGCCTGGAAGAGGTTCGACACGTCGTCGGTCGACCCTTCGTCGTCCGTGGTGGCCGGTGCCGGAGGAGTGGCCTCGGTGGCGGCCGCCGGCGGCGCAGCATCGGGTGTCTGCTCCGGGACCTCGTCACCTCCGCCGAACAGGAACATCCCCACGACCCCGAGACCCACTGCTCCTGTCACGATCGCACCCCGGTACCCCCGCCAGCGCCTGCCGGGAAGTGGGATTCGCCGGGCTCCAGACGGCTCGTCGTCGACGCCCCGGTCGTTCGCGGATGCCTCCTGGTCGATCGACTCGTCGACGTTGCCCCCCTCACGGTTGTCGAGGGCGAACGGGTCGAACTCCGAGCTGAGCTCGGGGATGACCGAGTCGGGGAGAGGGCCAACGGGCTCGGGGATGGGATGAGTGACGTGGAGGGGCGGCTCCGGACGCGGGGGTTCCACCGCAACAGGGTCCGGAATCGGGTATGTCACGTGCAATGGGGGCTCGGGACGCGGCATCGGCGGCTCCGGCATCGCGTCCGTGATGCCCTTGTCCTCCGTGGCTTCCGGGACCGGCGGGATCGGCTCCGTCGCCAGGCGCAGCTTGCCGTCCTTCAGCTCCACCGACGAGAATCGCGAGCCTGCGTCCTCCAGGTCGGCGTTGAGATCCGCGATCGAGTCGGCGGCCCCGTCACCCGGCACCGGGATGCCCGACGTGTCGGCGATCAACTGCCCATCTTTGGCCGACAGCGGGATCTTGATGTCGATGACGCCGCCCAGGCCGCTCAGGTTGATGGTGACGCCACCCTCGCCACCGGCAGTGAATGCCAGGTCGAGATCCGGCATTCCCGGGATCCAGTCGATGGTCCCCGGGGCGATGTCGACGGAGCCGGCCCGTCCTCGAAGGAACTCGCGTAGGTCGTCCGGGAGCTCTCCCGGGAGGTTCGTTCGCGGCGTTCCGGGCATCACTGCCTCCTCGACTGAGGGGATGTCGTCTCCGACCATAGGCGCCCGCCGCTGGAGGCACACCGGAGCGGCGGAGGACGCCGGGGGGGCGACCGAGCGCCCGGGAGGTCGGTCAGTCGATTCTGCGACGCACCACTAGTTTTCGCATCCACCATGAACAGCGTTCCCTGGGCTGCACTGGCACCGGTCCTGGTGCTGGCGGCAGGATTCATCATCTACTGCCTCGTCGACCTCCGCCGTTCCGACGTCGAACACCTCCCCAAATGGGCGTGGGCGATCATCTGTGTGGTCTCGGTGCCCCTGGGTGGTCTCATCTACCTCACGGTCGGCCGGAAGCCCCGCGTCGGATGACCGTCGTCACCCACGGCTTGTGCAAACAGTACGGTTCGACGATGGCCCTGCGCGACGTGGACCTCCGGGTCGCGCCCGGGTCGGTGTATGGCCTGGTCGGCCCCAACGGGGCCGGCAAGACCACCCTATTGGGCATCCTCGCCGGACTGCGGGAGCCGACACGTGGGACGGTGGAGATCGGACTCGACCCGAGCCGGGTTGCCGTGCTCCCCGACACCCCCCGCTTCGACCCTTGGCTGACCGGCCGGGAAGTGGTCGATCTCGCCCGATCCCTCACCAACCCGTCGGTCCCACCGGCTCTGGTCGACGAGGTCCTCGGCGAGGCGGGCCTGGCCGACGCCGCCGGTCGGGCGGTGGGCGGGTACTCCCGGGGAATGCTCCAGCGTCTGGGAGTCGCCTCGACCGTCGTCGGCCGTCCCGGGCTGCTTCTCCTCGACGAACCATCCTCTGCCCTCGACCCGGCTGGGCGCCGAGAGGTGCTCGATCTCATCACCCGCCTCCGGGGGGAGGCAACCGTGGTGTTCAGCAGCCACATCCTGGGCGACGTACAGGAGGTCTGCGACACCGTCGGCATCCTGCGCGCCGGGGAGTTGCTGTTCCAGGGGCCGATCGCACAACTCCTCGTGGGAAGCGCCGTTCCCACGTATCGGCTACGAGTGCACCCACCCGCGGACACGGCCATCCTCGCCCTGCGCCGCGCCTCGTGGGTGCGGTCGGTGGAAGCTGTGACCGACGATCAGTTGCGGATCTCCGTCACGTCGGTGGATGACGCCGAACGAGGTGTCGCCGACACCCTGGCCGGAACCGACACCCGGGTCGTGTCCTTCGGCCCCGACGCCGCCACCCTCGAGCAGGTCTTCCTGGAGCTGACCTCATGACCCTGTGGCGACTCGAATGGCTCCGCCTGCTCCGCACCAAGCGCTGGATCGCGTTGGTCGGCGCCTACGTCTTCTGCGGCTTCCTCGGTCCGTGGTCGGCCCGCTACCTGGGCGAGATCGTGCAGCGGTTCGGTGGCGGAGTACAGGTGACCTTCCCGGACCCGGTCCCTGCGGACGGGATGATCCAGTACGTGGCGAACGCCTCCCAGATCGGCCTGCTGGTGGCGGTGGTCGTGGCCGCCGGTGCACTGGCCTTCGACGCCAACCCGGAGATGGGTGTCTTCCTGCGTACGAGGGTCCCGCGGGTCTGGGACATCCTCTCCCCCCGCCTCGCGATCAGCTTCGTGGCCATCGCGGTGTCGTTCGTACTAGGGGCGGTCACTGCTTGGTACGAGACGGTCGTGCTGATCGGGAGGCTTCCCGTGGGCGGGACCCTGGCCGGTATCGGGTACGGAGTGCTCTACCTGGCGTTGGTGGTGACCGTGGTGGCAGCCGCCGGAACCAGAGCCAAGACCGTCCTCGGTGCTGTCCTCGTCTCCCTCGTCGTGCTGGCGGTGATGCCGATCATCGGCATCGTCGATGCGATCGGCCACTGGCTCCCCAGCCACCTACTCGGGGCCCTGGCCGACATCCCCGGTGGTGCCGAAGCCACCAGCTTCGTCCCAGCAGCGGCGGTCACCGTGGCCCTCAGTGGAGGACTCCTCTGGCTGAGTGTCCGCTGGGCGTCAGCCAAGGAGCATTGACTCCCTTCGTGACGGTCTGACCCATGCGGTCGCGCACAGGCTACTCTACGTGGTGTATAGTCACTAGCAGTGGCCGACCGGTACGGGCTCGGGGGGCGGAGCGACGGCCACGGAAGGACACAGAGAATGCGACGACTACTCGTCACCACCGTCACGTGCCTGCTCGTGCTCGGCCTGCCGGCCTTCGCCGTGGCGGCCCCCCAGAAGGTGGACATGTGCCACAGGAACGGCAACGGCACGTTCAGGCTCATCAACATCGCCCAGGCCGCGGCGCAGAGCCACCTTGACCACGGGGACGCGGCACCGGGAGATGCGGTGCCCCACAAGGACGGACATCGGTTCGATGAAACCTGCTCTTCCGAACCAATCGAGGACACCGAGGACACCGAAGTCCTGTTCGCGGTCGCCTACACCGACATCGACCCCGACGACGGGGACTACGACCCCGCCGTCGACGTCCTCATCGCGAAGTTCGTGGACGGCAACGGCAACGGCGTTCCCGACGAGGGCGACACAGTGGTCACCAACGTCTACCCGACGGACTTCACCGCCCCCTTCAACCACGTGCCGTTCACCGTCACCGAACACACGATCCACCGTGCCACCTACAACCCGGTGGCCAACGAGTGGAGGCTCTTCATGGACGCCGGTGACAGCGACTTCTTCGTGTTCCAGCACCAAGCGGACCTGGAGTGGTACCGAGAGGTCAGAGGCACCTCCGCCGGCGACTGGACGACGCTCCTCGACTGGATCGATGGGCCGATCGACCAGATCAACATGAGCTCCCAATCGCGGAGCGGGCCCGACGACTTCGTCGCGGATGCCAACCTGCCTGGCGACCTCCCGTTCCTGGACGTCGACATCCTCGTCGGCAGCTGACCAACCGACACGACTGCCGCCAACCGCCCGGGCCCTCGACGAGGTGGTGGCCGGGCTCGGGGTCCACAGAGGACGCCGTCCCGGACGCGCTCGCCCCGCCGGCATGACGAGCCCTAACCTCGTCACATGGTCACTCCGACCGCCCAGCGAGACGTTGCGTTCGTTGCCCGGACCTGGGACAAGCTCGTCACTCGGGCGGAAACCCACCTCGGACCACGGCAGCCGGGCGCCGCCCGGATCGGAGCGGGATGGACCCGGTCCTGATCATCGCCCGCGTGCTCCACATCGGCACGGCCGCCGCGTGGTTCGGTCACAAGCTGCTCATCCCACCTGACATCGGACGCTCGCTTCGGTCCGTGGGGGAGGCTCGGTCGCTCGTGGTTCGGCTACGGAGGGCCGAGCCGTTGGGGATCGGGACCGGTGTGGGAACGCTGGCCACCGGGGCGATCCTGATCCTCCTGGTCGGGGCGGACGCCGTCGGCGCCTGGATCTGGGTTGGGCTGGGTCTCGTGGTGGTCGCCATCGTGCTGGGCGCCAGCCTGGCCCGGCCCGCCTCCACCCGACTCCAGGCAGCCGTAGGCCGCAGCGACCTCAACGAAGCCCGAACGCAGGGCCAACGGTTGTCCCGCCTGCTGGTCTCCGAGGCCCTCCTGTGGGCGGGGGCCCTGGTGACGATGCTCCTCTGACCGGCGTCGGGTCGGAAGAGGTGACGCTCAGTACGCCCGCTGTGGTTGGTGGTTCACCGCGTGGCCGATCGCGGCTTCGGCTGCCCTCTCCCTTCGCCGACCACACCGACCTCGCCCGCCCTGCGTCCCACGTCAGCTGCTGGACGCCAGCCGATACACGCCGCCCTTCGCCATGACCCAGAGTTCCCCGTCGGCGTCCTGCCAGAACGACGTGGTGAGGGGAAGAGAGACACCGACGTCCGTAAGACCCACGACCACGCCGTCATCCAGCCGGAGGGCTCGGATTCGCCCCGAGCAGAAGTCGGAGAAGACGTACTGCCCGACGAGCTCCGGGAACTCCTCGCCGTGGTAGACGTAGCCGCCGACGACGGCACAGACCCCGTCTCCGTGGGGATACTCGAAGGCGGGAGTCACGCGGTCACCAGGGGGAAGGCGGGTGTGCCAGTAGGAGCCCTCCATCCTGGGCCAGCCGAAGTTCGGAGCCGGCCCGCCGGCCGGGACCAGGTCGACTTCCTCCCGCCAGTGATGCCCGACATCGGCGATCCACAAGTCGCCCGACTCCTGATCGAACGAGATGCGCCACGGGTTCCTCAGGCCATATGCGACCAGACGTTCGGCCGGGACCACGTCCAGAAGGTGGTCTCTCCAAGACGGATCGACGATGACCACTGATCCGTTGGGATTCGCCGGGTCGAGGGCGATCTCCTGACGGGTCCGAAGGACGGCCCGCCGTGCCTTGTCGAAGGGCGAGGAAGTCGTGAGGTCGAACGAGGCATCGTCCCCGATCGAGAGGACCAGCTCGCCGCGAGGACTGAATTCCAGGTCACCTCCATGGTGACCATCGGACAGGTGATCGACGATGAGGACGACGTCCGGTTCGTCGAAGTCGGGCGGGGTCAGCGCGACCACGGTCAACGGCCCGCCGACGGAGGCATACGACGCATACAGAACCCCCGCCGAGACGTCGTAGGCGATGTCGAAGAGGCCGTGGGTTCCCGACAGCTCGCCAACCAGGTCTGCGATCGAAGCGACCTTCGGCATGCCCGGTCGTTCCATCGCATGGATCGATCCGTCAAGGGTGGCCACGAGAAGACCGAGCTCCGGGACGTGGGCAACCGCCATCGGGTCGGGTATCGCAGCGAAGAGATCGAGGACCACTCGGTCCCGCGGCAGCGACGCACCCTCGACCGAGTCCGGGGACGGCGCCCAGTCAGGCCGAACGCGTGGCTGAATCAAGTCTGCAAGCGGTCCACCCCCCGTCCAGATCGTAACCCAGAGGACTGCCGAGATCCCGGCGACAGCCAAGGCAACGAACGATCTCAGAAACCAACGCACGGCGGGACGATAGGGAAGCGGAAAGAACTACGTCGGAAGCGGGACCGCCGCGCCCCCGGGCGGACCCGGTGTCGTGGTTCATGGGGGTTGGCGTTATCCTCGCTGCCGCAATCGAGGAGGCACATGGGTGGACTCAGACCAAACCACACAGAGATCGCGGCCGAAACGATCGATGGTGAGGTCGTCGTCGTCCACTTCGCGTCCGGCAACTACTACGCCCTGAGTGGCGTGGCGGCCGACGTCTGGCATGGCATCGAACTCGGGCACTCGTCCCTGTCGGTTGCCGACGCGTTGGGTCGGCTCTACGGCCGCCCGGCCGGCAACGAGATCGGGGAGTTCGTGGAGCTGCTCAGGAGTGAGCGCCTCGTCACGGTCTCGGACCTGGATCCGTCCGGACCGCTCATCCTCGAGGAGCGGGGACCCTACTCCAAGCCAATGCTCGAGAAGCATGATGACATGCAGGAACTGATCCT
>JBFKVA010000100.1:0-7587 GCA_041635475.1 Acidimicrobiia bacterium
CCGAGGTCGTTGATCACCCCGTCGAGGTGATCGGCGTGCCACTGGCCGCAGGCGACGGGGTGGTGCGGATTGGGGCACCGCAACTCGGCCACCGCCGGCACCCGGACGGTCGACCCCAGCCACGGGGCGAATGGGGCTTGGAGCATCGGCCGGTCCGATGCATCGAGCGCTCCCCGGGTCGACCCGTGGTAGGAGGCGGCGCGAGCGACCACGACGTCCCGGTCCTGGCCGCGGGCGAGGTGGTACGAACGAGCCAGCTTCATTGCCGTCTCCACCGCTTCGGATCCGCCCGAGACGGGGAAGACCCGGGCGTCGTCGAGCGGGAGAAGCGGAGCGAGGTCGGCTGCGTATGCCTCGACAACGTCCGAGGTGAACTCGGTTGCGTGGACGTAGGTGAGTCGTGCCGCTTGCTCCGCGGCGGCGGCTGCCACCGTGACATCCCCGTGGCCGATGTTCACCGCCACGGCCCCCGAGGCGCCGTCGAGGTAGCGGTGTCCCTCGGCGTCTTCGACCCACACACCCTCGGAGCGAACCGCGACGGGGAGGGCGGGGTCGGGGTTGCGCCGGAAGACCCGGGACACCGCTACTCCGGCCGCACGATGGTGTGGGACTGCTCCCGGAGGTACTGCTGGAGGTAGTGGGGTCCGCCTCCGCCCCGCCCCGTCGTACCCGATCCCTTCCACCCCCCGAACGACTGGATGTCGGGCCAGGCGCCCGTGGTGGCACCGGTGGCCCGGTTGACGTACACGCAGCCGGCCTCGATCCCGTCGAGGAACTCGTCGACTTCCGCACCGAAGAAGCCGGCGGTGAGCCCGAAGTCGGTCTCGTTGGCGAGCCGCAGTGCCTCGGCGACGTCCGTCACCCGATCGACGAGGAGGAAGGGCAGGAACAGTTCGTCCTTCCACAGCATGGAGGAGCGGGGCATCGTGGCGATCGTCGGCTCCACGTAGCGGCCGGCGGCCAGCGGCCCTTCCCGGAGCAGGCCCCCGCCCAGGAGAACCTCTCCCTCGTCGGCAGCCTGGGCCGAGACCCGATCGAACCGTTCCAGGGCCCGGTCGTCGATGATCGGCCCTGTGAACGTGGGAAGAGCGAACGGGTCCCCGACGACGAGTGATGCGGTGGCCTCGACGAGGTGCTCGAGGAACGCATCGTGGACGGTGCCATCGACGAGCACCCGCGAGCATGCCGAGCACTTCTGGCCGGAGAAGCCGAAGGCCGAGCGGCTCACTCCCCGCGCCGCCACCTCGACGTCGGCCGTGGCGCTCACGATCGTGGGGTTCTTGCCTCCCATCTCGCAGATCGTCGGTTTGGCGTACGCCCGCGAGAACCCCCGCAGGATGCGCATCCCCACCGCGTGGGACCCCGTGAAGGTCAGTCCGTCGACTCCGGGGTGGGAGACGAGCGCCGCACCCACGGCGTCGCCGCCGGGGAGGAGATGCACGGCGCCTCCCGGGACCCCCGCGGCGTGGAGCACGGAGACGAGTTCCCGGGCCATGGCCGCCCCCCGGTCCGAGGGCTTGATGACCACGGTGTTCCCGGCCAGGAGGGCGGCGGCGGTGGGGCCGGTGGTGAGCGCCATCGGGTAGTTGAACGGGGCGATCACCCCCCATACGCCCACGGGCCTGAGCACCGAGCGGTTCTCCTCGTGCGTCGAGAGCCTGCTCAACGGGATGATGAACCCGTCGTGTTCGGCCATCATGCGTCCGTAGTACCGGAAGAACTCGGCCGCCTCCTCCACCTCGCCGAGCGCTTCGAGGCGGGTCTTGCCGGTCTCGAACGCCAGGAGCGCTGCCAGCCGCGTGACGTCGCCCGAGATGGCCTCGGCGGCCCGCAGGAGGACATCGAGGCGCTCCTGCCAAGGGGTCCGACTCCACTCCCGCTGGGCGGATCGGGCGGAGGTGACGGCGTCGTCGAGGTCGTCCTCCGTCGATCTCCCCACGAGGGCGACGGTGAGCGAGGTGTCGACCGGGGAGTCCTCCCGCCACGAGCCCTCGGTGTCGCGGGCGACCCCGCCGACCACCGGGCGCACGGCCTCCCCGAGGTCGCCCCTCACCTGCGACACCGCCGCGTCGTAGGCCGCGTTGAGGTCCGCGTTGTCGGCGGACAGCGTGGCGTAGGTGATGCGCATGGAGTTGAAGCTAACGAAGCGCCGGGACGCGAGGGACGAGGGGAGAGGCGCGAGGTACGAGGTACGAGGTACGAAGGGAGAGGTACGAGCGTCGAGCGTCGAGCGTCGAGAGTCGAGAGTCGAGGTACGAGGTACGAGGTACGAGCGTCAAGCGTGCCCGATCCTCGGTCCTTCGTCCTTCGTCCCCCGTCCTTCGTCCCTCCGTCCTCCGTTCGCCCCCACCCTCACTACCGTCGCCCAATGCGTTTTCGGATCGGGCCCTACCCGGTGATCATCAAGCCCTCGGTCCTCATCATCGGTGTCCTCGTCGGGATGCAGTTCGCCAGCGCAGGGGCGTTCGGCCTCGCTGTCGCCTTCGGGGGGACCTGGACGGCGGCCATCGTCGTCGCCGTGCTGACCCACGAACTCGGGCACGCGGTCATGGTCCGGCGCTACGGAGGTGACCCGGCGATCACGGTCTGGGCGTTCGGTGGGTTCACCCAGTGGGCGGAGGAGTCACCGATGCCCGACCGACGCCGTTTCGTGGTGGCCGCAGCCGGGTCGGCGCTGCAGTTGGCAATCGCCTTCGCCGTCTACGGTCTCGGCCGGGCCGGCCTGCTCGGCTCGACGATGGCGGCCGTCTTCGACCGGAGCCCGTTCACATTCCCGAACGACGCCTACCTCCTGGGGGGACTGGGCGGGTTCGCCGTCGCCGTCGTCGTGTACGTGGGCATGGTGTGGTCGCTGTTCAACTACCTCCCCATCCGGGGCCTCGACGGCTACCACATGCTCGCCACGTTCCTCATGCAGCGGATGCCGGCCAACCGGGCGGTCCCGGCCGTCAACCGGCTGTCAATCCTCGTCGGCCTCGGCGCGGCCGCGTTCTTCTTCTTCCGGGGGGAGTTCTTCATCGCCTTCTTCATCGTGCTCATGACATTCGGCGGGTTCCGCTAGGAGTACGAAGCACGAAGTACGAAGTACGAAGAGGGAGGGTCTCTCACTTCTTGACGCTTGACGCTCGACGCTCTCCGACTTTGCATAGCCTTCGGGCACGCGCGTATACTTCCGGCCCCGGTCCAGTGGACCGGTCCTGTGCTGCGCTCCTCTTCTTGGGTGAGCCAGCGCCGAAAAGCGGCCCGAAGCCCCTCGGGGCGGGTGGTCGAACGAACCCGACTCAGGCGGATTCCGGCCTGACGTGTGCCTGCACCGGGTGCGGAAGTCCAAGATCAGTAGGAGAGCAATGCCGACCATTCAGCAGCTCGTTCGGCAGGGCCGCCGGCCCAAGCCGAACAAGGAGCGGACGCCCGGTCTCGCCGGTTCGCCGCAGCGACGGGGTGTGTGCACCCGCGTCTACACGGTCACCCCGAAGAAGCCGAACTCCGCGCTGCGGAAGGTCTGTCGCGTTCGCCTCAGCTCCGGCATCGAGGTGACCGCCTACATCCCGGGTGAGGGCCACAACCTCCAGGAACACAGCATCGTCTTGGTTCGTGGCGGCCGAGTGAAGGACCTTCCCGGTGTTCGGTACAAGATCGTCCGCGGCACCCTCGACGCCTCCGGCGTCAAGGACCGCCGCCAAGCCCGCTCCCGCTACGGCGCGAAGAAGTCCTGATGTCACGCCGCGGCCCCGCACCCAAGCGCAAGATCGAAGCCGACCCCATCTACGGGTCGGTCCTCGTCAGCCAGATCACCAACCAGATCCTGCTCGACGGCAAGAAGGAGACCGCTCGACGGATCCTCTACACGGCCCTCGAGATCGTCGAGAAGCGAACGGGGCAGGATCCCCTCACCGTCCTCAAGCGGGCCATGGAGAACATCCGCCCGTCGGTGGAGGTGCGCTCCCGGCGCGTCGGTGGTTCGTCCTACCAGGTGCCGGTCGAGGTGCCGCCCCGCCGCTCCAACACCCTTGCCATCCGCTGGCTCGTCACGTTCGCCCGCCGGCGACGGGAACCGACCATGGCCCAGCGTCTGGCCAACGAAATCCTCGACGCCAACAACCGGACCGGCTCGGCCGTGAAACGCCGCGAGGACATCCACAAGATGGCCGAGTCGAACCGGGCCTTTGCCCACTATCGCTGGTAGCCCAGCGATAGCCCCACAAGTCCATAGCGACCCAACGTAGAAGAACTCACAGGAGACACGCAACGCATGCCCAGACAGCATCCGCTCGAAAAGATGCGGAACATCGGGATCATGGCGCACATCGATGCGGGCAAGACGACCCTCACCGAACGCATCCTGTACTACACCGGGCGCACCTACAAGATCGGCGAGGTCCACGAGGGCGCCGCCACCATGGACTGGATGGAGCAGGAGCAGGAGCGTGGTATCACCATCACCTCCGCCGCCACCACCGCGTTCTGGAACCTGGGCGGGTCGAAGGGCAAGGACCCCGACGACAAGTACATGATTCAGATCATCGACACCCCCGGGCACGTCGACTTCACGGTCGAGGTCGAGCGATCCCTGCGGGTCCTGGACGGGGCCGTGGCGGTCTTCGACGGCGTGGCCGGCGTCGAGCCCCAATCCGAGACCGTGTGGCGACAGGCCGACAAGTACGACGTGCCCCGGATGTGCTTCATCAACAAGCTGGACCGCACCGGTGCCGACTTCTGGTTCGACATCGACTCCATCAAGGAGCGCCTCAACGCCGACCCGGTGGTCATGCAGCTCCCCATCGGGTCCGAAGCCGACTTCGTCGGACTCGTCGACCTCGTCACGATGAAGACCCACATGTGGAAGGCCGATGACGGCAAGGACTGGGAGATCCTCGATGAGATCCCGGCCGGCCTGCGCGAGCAGGCCGAGGAGTACCACGCCATCCTCGTCGAGAGGGCGGCCGAAGCCGACGAGGCACTTCTCGAGGTCTTCTTCGAGGAGGGCACCCTCACCGTCGACCAGATCCATCGCGGCATCCGGGCCGGGACGCTCAACCAGGCGTTCGTGCCCACGTTCTGCGGTTCCGCCTTCAAGAACAAAGGCGTGCAGCTCCTCCTCGACGCGGTCATCCGCTACCTCCCGAGCCCGGTCGACGTCGGCCCCATGACCGGCTTCAAACCCGGCCGGGAGGAGGTCGTCATGTCGCGCGAGCCGCTGGACACCGAGCCGTTCTCCGCCATCGCCTTCAAGATCATGTCCGACCCCCACGTCGGCAACCTCACCTACTTCCGGGTCTACTCCGGCAAGGCGTCCCAGGGCGACCAGGTCCTCAACACGACCTCGGGCAACCGGGAGCGCCTCGGCCGCATCCTGCGCATGCACGCCAACGACCGAGAAGAGGTCAAGGAGATCTACACCGGCGACATCGTCGCCTGCGTCGGCCTCAAGGACACGAAGACGGGTGACACCCTGGCCGACTCCTCGAGTCCGATCCAGCTCGAGTCCATGACGTTCCCGGACCCCGTCATCTCGGTGGCCATCGAGCCCAAGACCAAGTCCGACGAGGAGAAGCTCTCCGAAGGCCTCCAGCGTCTCGCCCGAGAGGACCCCACGTTCACCGTGCGGACCGACGAGGAGACCGGCCAGACGATCATCGCCGGCATGGGCGAACTCCACCTTGACATCATCGTCGACCGACTCAAGCGGGAGTTCAAGGTCGAGGCGAACGTCGGGCGCCCCCAGGTCGCCTATCGCGAGACGATCAAGAAGCCCGTCCAGAAGATCGAGGGCAAGTACGTCAAGCAGTCCGGGGGCCGCGGGCAGTACGGCCACGCCGTCATCGACCTCGAACCGATGGACTCGGGCGGCGGATTCGAGTTCGTCGACCAGATCACCGGTGGGCGGATCCCCCGCGAGTACATCCCCGCCATCGGCAAGGGCATCGAAGGAGCCCTGGGGCAGGGCGTGCTCGCCGGCTACCCGATGGTCGATGTCCGGGCGGTCCTCGTCGACGGTTCGTACCACGACGTCGACTCGAATGAGATGGCGTTCCGCATCGCCGGCTCCATGGCCCTCCAGGAAGCGGCCCGCCGCGCCGGGATCAAGCTCCTCGAACCGGTCATGGAGGTCGAGGTCACGACCCCGGAGGACTACATGGGGGACGTCATCGGCGACCTCAACTCGCGCCGGGGCCGAGTCGAGGGCATGACCACGAGGGGTGGGGCCCGTGTCGTCAAGGCGCTCGTGCCGCTCTCCGAGATGTTCGGCTACGCCACCGACCTCCGCGGTCGGACGCAAGGCCGAGCCAACTACTCGATGCAGTTCCATTCGTACCAGGACGTCCCCGACTCCCTGGCCGCGGAGATCGTCGCGAAAGTCAAGGGCTAGGCGCCCGAGGAATCAGGAAGGACAGGAATCATGGCGAAGGCGAAGTTTGAGCGGTCGAAGCCGCATGTGAATGTGGGGACGATGGGTCATATTGATCATGGGAAGACGACGTTGACGGCGGCGATTACGCGGGTGATGGCGGAGTCGTTTGGGGGGGCGGCGACGGCGTTTGAGGATATTGATAAGGCGCCGGAGGAGCGGGAGCGGGGGATCACGATTTCGATTGCGCATGTGGAGTATGAGACGGCGAATCGTCATTACGCGCATGTGGATATGCCGGGGCATGCTGATTACATCAAGAACATGATTACGGGTGCCGCTCAGATTGATGGGGCGATTTTGGTGGTGTCGGCGGCTGATGGTCCGATGCCGCAGACGAGGGAGCATGTGTTGTTGGCTCGTCAGGTGGGGGGGCCCAACATTGTGGTGTATTTGAACAAGGTGGACATGGTTGACGACGAGGAGCTGCTCGATTTGGTCGAGTTGGAGGTTCGGGAGTTGTTGACCGAGTATGAGTTTGATGGGGACAACATTCCGGTGGTGCGGGGGTCGGCGTTGGCGGCGATGAATGGGGAGGAGTCGGGGGTGGCGTCGGTGGTGGCGTTGATGGATGCGGTGGACACCTATATCACTGAGCCGTTGCGGGAGACGGACAAGCCGTTCTTGATGGCCATTGAGGATGTGTTTTCGATTACGGGTCGGGGCACGGTGGTGACGGGTCGGGTGGAGACTGGTGTGTTGCGGGTGAATGAGGAAGTGGAGATTGTGGGGATCGCCGAGTCGACTCGCAAGACGGTGGCGACGGGCATTGAGATGTTCCGCAAGCTTCTGGATGAGGGTCGTGCGGGTGACAATGTGGGGATCCTTCTTCGGGGTGTGGGCAAGGATGAGGTGGAGCGTGGTCAGGTGTTGGCCAAGCCCGGTTCGATCACCCCGCACACCGAGTTCGAGGCCCAGTTGTATGTGTTGACCCGTGATGAGGGTGGTCGTCACAATCCGTTCTTCACCGGGTATCGGCCCCAGTTCTATTTCCGGACGACGGATGTGACCGGTGCGGTGACGTTGCCGGCTGGTACCGAGATGGTGATGCCCGGTGACAACCTGGAGATTGGTGTGACCCTGATTCAGCCGATCGCCATGGACGAGGGTCAACGGTTCGCGATTCGTGAAGGTGGCCGCACCGTCGGTGCCGGCCGCGTCACCAAGATCCTCAAGTA
>JBFKVA010000101.1:0-7557 GCA_041635475.1 Acidimicrobiia bacterium
GCCACGCGTGAAGAGCGACAGACAAGGATGGACGGAAGTGAGCCGTCTCAGTGTCGAAGAAGAGAGCTGGAGGTGTGGAACCTCACCCACTTATCGCGTGGAAGCTCCGAAACACCATTCCAGAACACCAGTGATGGCGCGGGCATTCGCGAAGCGCGAACACGCCACGACGACCGACCGACACGACGACCGACGGCGGGTTCGCGTGTGCGGGCATGCTGTGTTCGCGTTTGGGGCCGGATCGTCCGTTGAGGAGGGTCCGGCCTCTCTTTGTGCCGATTGGGGGGTCTGTGGTGCGGTGTGGAGCGGCGCTCTGCGCCGAGTCGACGGTTCGGTGGGTCTCTAAGGCTTGTGCGTCAGACCACAGTGAACGAGCTCCGTCTTGCGGGTGGGGTGTTGGGGCCGTAGGTTCGGTGGGTCTCTGGTGAGAGGGTTGTGTGAGGACTTGGCGACTGTTGCTTGTGTGTGTGTTGGCGAGCTGTGTGGCCGCTGGTCCCGAGGGGTCGGCTGGTTCTCCGTCAACGGTGGTCCCGGTGTCGGCGACGTCATCGGTGGTTGAGGGATCGTCATCGCCCGCGTCGTCGGTTCCTCCGACGGTGCCAGCTGATTCCCCTCCGGTTGTTGTGGTGGAGGATCCGACTGGCGTGACGGGGGAGGTTTCGATTCGGGTCGTGGTGTCGGATCCGAATGGTGTTGCGACGGTGTCGTCTGTGTCGGTGGTTCAGGAGTTCAACTTCCAGGTCCCCGAGCACGCGGATGAGGTGATCGCTCGAGTGGGGTTGGAGCCGATTGGGGTAGCGGAGTCATTTGGTGGGTTGACTGGCGTGTCGTTTGGTGATTCGCGCTTTGACTTCGTGTTCGGGGCGGACAAGGAGATCGCCGAGTACGTGTCGTCGGCGTCGGTGTTGCCGATTGAGGTGTCGGAGCTTGGCGGTGGGGAGTTTGAGGTTTCGTTTGTGAGCGAGTGGCCTGGTCGGTTCCCGTTGTGGTTGACAGCGGTGGATGTGGACGGAAACGCGACGACGGTTCGGGTTCCTGTTGAGGTGTACTGGGCGGACCAGCCATGGGACATCAGAGGCGTCATGATCGACATCCACTGGGATGGTGGATCCCTTGCTATCGCTGATGAGCTCCTCTCCAGGCTTCCGAAGGCGGGTGTGAACGTGGTCTCGCTGAACCCGGTCATCTATTCACCCTCCGTGACGGCAACGGAGGTGCTCCCCTGTCCTGAGCGGTGGGACGACGAAACCCGGTGTGTCTCGCCTTCCCTGGCGGACCTTCGCCATCTTGTCGAGACAGCCCATCGACATGAGATGGCGGTGTTCCTCAAACCCCACTTCATCGTTGATGGCTTCCGCCACGCCGGTTGGGGAATGTCTCCGCGGGACTGGGCGTCCTGGTTCGAGAGCTACGAACGGCTCCTACTGGAGATGCTGACTGCCGTCGAGCTCGATTCATCGGACTTCCTTATCATCGGCAACGAGCTGGGCTCGTCCCACTCTCAGCGACTCCTCTGGGGCAAGATGATCGAGACGATCCGATCATCTACCGGGGCGCAGTTGTCCTACTCCGACGCCAACGCGTGGACTGGCCCGTGGCCCGGTTCTCCCCCGGTTCCGTTCTGGGACCAGCTCGACCTCGTCGGGGGCGCTTGGTACTACCCAGGGAGCCGGACGAATGCCTCCCCGGCTTCCGCTGGGTCGAACGACCCGACCGTGGCTGACATGCGATCCGCATTCCAGGGTCAGCTGGAGACACTTGTCTTCCCGACTGTCGATGCGTTGGGGAAGCGAGTCGTGTTTCTCGAGATGGGTATCTCCAACTTCGATGGGGCAAACCGATTCCCGGCCGAAACGGGGTACTCGTCAGAGATGGCAGAGGACGCTCAGGAGCAGATTGACTATCTCGAGGCCGCGCTTCAGGCGGCAGGGTCGAACAGCGATCGCGTCGCTGGCGGGATTCTCTGGGCTACCCAGCTCGTCGACCGAACACGCACCGCGCTTCCCCGACTCAACCACGAGGTCTGGTTCAGTCCGGTACAACAGTTGCTCCGCGTCTACTTCGGGGTCGGCGCTTCCACATAGAGGGCTGACATCACATCGACTGTCAACGGGCCGCGGCCCGCGACCAGAGGTCACGATCGCCTGCCGGTGTAGGCGGGGGCGGGCCGTCGGATCACATCAACCTGAATGTTGGTATGGATCGTTCCTTGGAGACCTGTTCAGGCATTGTCGGGAGCGATCGATGTCGGCGCGGGAGCCGAGATTCGTGAATCGCTTCAGGCGTCCGACTCGAGGCGTGCGGGGTGGCTGGGAGGTGTCACGGAGACCGCGTCACTTCGGGCGGGTCTCGTGCAAGGGCGTCATGGAGCTAGCCTGACGCCGCACCCGAGCCGCGGCGAACACTCTCAGGAAGAGCGATCATGGATCCAACAACCGCGACACCCATGGGTGTAACCCTCCCGGACGCACCGTGTGAGGCACCTCGGCGGGCGGAGCGGGCCTTCAGTTTCTCGGTCGTCGTGTCGGGGATTCGATGCATCCTGGCGTATGTCGTGCTCCCCTTCGTGACGCCGCTCCTCGGGATCGCGCCGGGGGTGGGACCCACACTCGGTATCGCCATCGCCGTCGTGGCTATCGTTGCCAACGCCATCAGCCTGGGCCGGTTCCGGCGCCTCCGACATCGTTGGCTCAAAGGCATCACGGTTCTCCACGTCGCGGTGATCTGCTTCCTCCTCGTGCTCATCGGCATCGACGTCGCCGAGTTGGTCGGGTAGCGGCCGTTCCCGTTGAGGGGGATGGGGGCCTCGGCCGACGTGCCGTCGGATCACGGCGCTCTAGTGTGTCGGCCCATGCCAAGCTCCCGAACCGGAGTCGTGCTGCTCCAGCTCGGTACCCCTGACTCGCCCTCATCGGCCGACGTACGCAGGTACCTGCGAGAGTTCCTCGGCGACCCGAGGGTCCTGACGATGCCCGCACTCAGCCGTTGGTTGCTGCTGAACCTGATCATCCTGCCGTTTCGTCCGCGACGCGCTGCACACGCCTACAGGCAGATCTGGACGGAAGAAGGGTCGCCGCTCCTCGTGCACACGGAGGCGCTGGCCGATGGCCTCCGCGCAGAGTTCGGAGAGTCGATCCCCATCGAAGTGGGGATGCGCTACGGGAGTCCCTCCATTCGATCGGCCGTCGATGCGATCCTCGCCCGTGGCGTCGATCGGATCATCGCCATTCCCCAGTTCCCCCAATACGCATCCGCGTCCGGAGGTTCTGCCGTCGCCGCCCTTCTCGACGAACTCGGGTCGCGCACGATCGTCCCGGACGTCGTGACGTTCGGTGCGTTCCACGACAGCCCAGGGTTCATCGACGCTGCTGCAGCCGCCGCTCGCCCGGGCCTCGAGGTCTTTGGTGCGGATCACGTCCTGTTCAGCTTCCACGGACTTCCCGAGTCGCATGTGAGGGATGCCGATCCAACCGGAGCGCACTGCCTGTCGACCGATTCGTGCTGCGCGGTCCTGGCCGACGCAAACCGCCACTGCTATCGGGCCCAAGCCTTCAGCACGACCGCTGCCCTTGCACGCAGGTTGGGCCTGGCTGCGGGCGATTTCAGTACCGCATTTCAAAGCCGGCTGGCCGGCTCGAAATGGATCGAACCCTTTACCGACCATGTGCTCCCACAACTCCACCAGGCCGGTGTTCGACGGCTGGCGGTGGCCACGCCATCATTCACCGCGGATTGCCTTGAGACCCTGGAGGAGATCGGTATCCGGGGACGCAACCAGTGGATGGAACTGGGCGGGGAGGACTTCCTGTTGCTCCCCTGCGTCAATGCCCTCCCCCAGTGGGTGACGGCGCTCGCTGATGAGATTCGATCGTTCATTCCCGAGGACGGGCCTGACGGAGCTGTACCCCCGCCGGGGACAGTGGCATGAGAGCGTCCCGGGAGGAGATCCAGGGCTTCTACGCGGGGTTCCAGAGCGAGCTGTGCGCCACCCTCGAGGCCATCGACGGTCGGTCCACGTTCTGCCAGGACCAGTGGGATCGACAAGCGGGTGGGGGAGGGGTGTCGCGGGTACTTGCCGGGGACGGTGTGATCGAGAAGGCCGCGGTGCAGTTCTCAGCGGTCTGGGGTCCGGTTCCCGAGGTCCGCGCCGAGTCGGCTGTCGCGGGAGCGAAGGAGTTCTTCGCAACGGGGGTCTCCATCATCGTCCATCCCCGGAACCCACATGTCCCCACGATGCACGCCAACATCCGCTATCTCGAGACCGAGGACGATGCGTGGTTCGGAGGAGGGGCCGACCTCACGCCGTACTACCTGTATGAGGAAGATGCCGCCCACTACCACGCTGTCCTGAGGGACACATGTAGCCGGCATGCAGTCGGGGATTACGCGGCATGGAAGCTCGCATGCGACACCTACTTCTTCCTCCCTCATCGTGGTGAAGCGCGCGGCATCGGTGGGGTCTTCTTCGATCACCTCAGGGCACCACTGACCGACCACTTCTCCTTCCAGCAGGACTTGGCCATGAGCCTCTCGCATGCGTATGTCCCCATCATCGAACGCCGGGATCCGACGCCCTACGGTGAGCGGGAGGAGCGTTGGCACCTGCAACGCCGGGGTCGATACGCAGAGTTCAACCTGATCTGGGACCGGGGGACCCGTTTCGGGTTGGAGACCGGTGGCAGGAGCGAGAGCATCCTGGCCTCACTACCTCCGCGGGCAAGATGGGACTACGACGTCGCTCCTGTTGCGGGCAGTCCCGAGGAGGAACTGCTGAGGGTGCTCTCGGCACCCCCGCGCACGTGGGCATCCTGACGAGCCTGTGTGAGACCGGCGTTCCCGTGTGGACCGACACAACGTCGGAAACCGATTCGACACGCTGTCGTTCGGCCCGTCGTCTACGTTCATGTGCGCTCTCGCGTCAGAGGCCGAACGCTTGTCCACACCTTCGATCTCCACACTCTCGTTCGCGTACCCCGACGTCGGGCTTGAGCAACGCGCGGGCGTTGCTGCTCGCGTCGGTGACGTCGAGACGGCGCTGTCCGATGTGGCGGCGGCGGGGTTGGAGGCATTCCTTCTCTCCACGTGCCTGCGCGTGGACGTGGTCGTGCCCGGCTCAGTGGAGCAACTGCAAGAGGTCGCCAACCGCCTCTTCGGCTCCGACCACTCGCTCGAAGGACGCCGTCGGGAGGGGCAGGATGCCATCACCTACTTGTATCGAGTGGCGGCCGGCCTTGAGTCGCCGGTCAAGGGCGAGGGCGATGTCCTCGTCCAGTTTCGGCGGGCTCTCGACCGGTCCCGGGCTGCGGGGGCGCTCAGGTCCCCCCTTGTGCTGAAGGTGTTGGAGGGAGCGGTCGGCTCCGGCCGCCGGGCCCGGGAACGGATGTCCGGCGCCGGTCACCAGACGCTCGCCCACCTGGCGGCGGCCCAGGTTGAGGGCGCCTCCTCGGTCGCCGTGTTCGGTGCAGGGCAGATGGGACGGGCGGCCGTGGAAGCTCTCTCTGGCATCCCCGATCCTCCGGTCCTCACGGTCGTCGTACGACGGCCCGAACAGGTACTGATCAAAGGGGTGGAAGTCGTCGGGATGGACCAGGCGTCCAGACTGCTTGCCGAAGTGGACGCGGCCGTCATTGCGACGGCGGCTCGCGGCAGGCTCCTGCCTGAGGGATTGTTCAGCGATGTGCTCGCCAGGCGCACGACGCGACTCACCCTGGTCGACATGGCCGTGCCGCCCGACCTCATCCCTCCGGCTGGGGCCGATGTCGCCTATTCCAACATCGACCAACTTGCCGCGCTTGCCGACGACGGTGAAGACGTCGCGGCCGCGGCCGAACTCGTCGCCTCAGCCGCGGGTGATGCAGCCCATCGAATGGTGATCCCCGACACGGTGGGCAAGATGATCTCGAGCCTTCTCGCTCGAGGAGACCAGACGGCCGACGAGGTCGCCGCCCGGTTTGCCGGGAGGTTGGGCCCGGACGATCGTGAGGTCGTGGCCCAGGTCGCCCAGACAGTGGCTCGCCGGATCCTCCACGACCCGATCTCCTTCCTGCGCAGGGACGCTTCGCCGGAGGATGCCGTGGGTCTGGTCGGGGAGATCTTCAATGTCTCGCGTTGAACTGCGCGTCGCCACGAGGACGTCGCCGCTGGCAGTGGCGCAGGCCCGGCAGGTGGCGACTGCGCTGGAGGCGGCTCATCCCGGTCTCACGACCCGGCTCGTCGGGGTCGACACCGTCGGCGACACAGACCGTGTCTCGCCGGTGGCCGCGCTCACGGAAGTGGGTGCCTTTGTCCGGGCAGTGCAGGAGGCGCTCCTCGAGGGCCGCGCGGACCTCGCCGTGCACTCGTGCAAGGACCTGCCGGTCAGGAACCCCGAAGGCTTGGTGCTCGCGGCCTTCCCGGAGCGGGCCGACCCCGCCGACGTGTTGATCGGCTCGACGTTGGAGCACCTGCCGGAGCACGCACGGGTCGGTACGGGTAGCCCGCGGAGGGCGGCGCAGCTCCTCTCGCTTCGACCGGACCTGCAAGTGGAGGAGGTGCGTGGGAACGTCGAGACTCGGATCCGCCTGGCAACGCATGGCCCGTTCGATGGCGTGGTGCTGGCTGCTGCCGGCCTCGTCCGCCTCGGCCGGGAGCAGGACATCGGCCACTCCTTCTCCACCACCGAGATGGTGCCGGCGCCCGGACAGGGGACCCTCGCCGTCGAGGTCCGGGAGGACGATCCGGCTCGGGGACTGGTCGAGGCTCTCGATCACGACCCGACGCGGCTGGCGGCCGAGACGGAGCGTCTCCTCCTCGAGATCACCGGTGCGGGCTGCCGTTCGGCGATGGGGGCCCTGGCCACGGTCGGCTCGGCAGGGGTCATCGACATCGTTGCCTTCACGTCGGACGGCCACGGGCCTCGACGCACCGTCGCCACGGGGAGCGACCCACGGTCGGCGGCCGAGGCCGCGGCCCGGGGGCTCGGCCTGTGAGCGTGGCGGTCACGAGCGACCGTGCCGACCTCCTCGCCCTGTGCGAGAAGGCGGGATTGGCCGCGGTGCATCTGCCCTGTATCGCCGTGTCGCCGATCGAGGAGGGCGTCGCCGTTGCCCGGCGACTCGGCCGCGAGGCGAACAGGATCGTCATCACGTCGATCCGCGTCCCCGCCCTGTTGTGGCCCGAGGGCATGCCGCCCGCCCCCTGCTCCGCGGTTGGTCCTCGCACCGCCGTGGCGGTGACCGATGGCGGGGGGCGAGTCGACCACGTCGGGGACGGTGGCGCCGAGGCACTCCTCGCCACCCTTCCACCGGGCGATGGGATGACCCTGTATCCGCATGCCGCGGCCGCGGACCCGACGGTGCTCGCAGGGGCGGCATCGGCGGGCATCGAGTGCGTGGCGGTCTACGCGACGGAGCCCGTCGCTCCAGCCGACACGCCCGTCGACGCCGTGCTGTTCGCCTCTCCGAGCGCGGTTGAAGGGTGGGGGCGATCGAGATCACTCGACGGGCTGGCGGTGGGTGCCATCGGAGCCACCACCGCCAACCGGCTCCGGGCCCTCGGCCGCGAACCCGACGTGATCGC
>JBFKVA010000102.1:0-7499 GCA_041635475.1 Acidimicrobiia bacterium
CATCGTCTACGGGCCGCTCATCCACGGCAACACCACGGTCCTCTACGAGGGCAAGCCCGTCGGCACCCCCGACCCCGGGGCGTTCTGGCGCGTCATCGCCGACCACGACGTCAAGGTGCTCTTCACCGCTCCCACCGCCTTTCGGGCCATCAAGCGCGACGACCCCGACGCCGACCACCTCGCCGGCCACGACCTGTCGGGCTTCCGCACGTTGTTCCTCGCCGGTGAACGCTGCGACCCCGACACGCTCCACTGGGCCGAGGAGACCCTGGGCGTGCCGGTGGTCGATCACTGGTGGCAGACCGAGACGGGCTGGCCCATCGTGGCCAACCCGATGGGCATCGAGACCCTGCCCGTGAAGGCTGGATCACCAACGGTGGCCGTGCCCGGCTGGGATGTGCGCGTCCTCGACCCCCAGGGCCGCGAGTGCGAGGCCGAGGAGATCGGCGACCTCGTCGTCCGCCTGCCCCTGCCGCCCGGTGCGCTCCCCACGCTCTACAACGACGACGCCCGGTTCGTGGCGGCGTATCTCACCACATATCCCGGGTACTACGTGTCGGCCGACGCCGGCTACAAGGACGCCGACGGCTACGTCTACGTCATGAGCCGCACCGACGACGTCATCAACGTGGCCGGCCACCGCCTGTCCACTGGGGCCATCGAGGAAGTGGTGGCGTCCCATCCCGACGTGGCCGAGTGCGCGGTCATCGGCGTGCGCGACGCGGTGAAGGGCCAGGTCCCGCTGGGCCTCGTCGTCCTCACCTCCGGCCGCAACCGGCCACCCGACGAGATGCAGGCGGAACTCGTCGCCCTCGTCAGGGATCGCATCGGACCGGTTGCCGTCTTCAAGCAGGTGGTCGTCGTCGGTCGGCTCCCCAAGACCCGGTCGGGCAAGATCCTGCGCAAGACGATGCGGGCGATCGCCGACGGCATGCCCTGGACCATGCCCGCGACCATCGATGACCCAGCAATCCTCGACGAACTCACCCCCGTCCTCACCCGCGACTGACGCTCCCTGAACCCGTTGTGGGGTCGTTTGACCGCCATGTGTCCTGCCAAGCGACCCAAACACCAAAGAAGGGGCTCGGCTCTAGCCTCCGGAGGCTCCCGTCCCGATGACGCCGCCGTCGATCGGCAGTGTCACCCCGGTGATCCACGACGCCTTGTCGGACGCGAGGAACGTCACGGCGTTGGCGACGTCCTCCACCTCCCCCAGGCGCCCCAGCGGGTGGAGGGCGGCCGCGCCGTCCTCGTTGCCGGCCCACAGGACGGCTGACAGTCGCGTCTTGATGACGGCGGGGGCGATGGCGTTGACCCGCACCCCGGGCGCCATCTCCAGCGCCAGTTGTTGCGTGAGGAAGATGAGGGCGGCCTTCGAGATGTTGTAGGCACCCAAGGCGGCCCCCGGGCGGATCCCGCCCGTGCTGGCCGTGTTGATGATGACGCCGCCGTGCTCGGCCATCCATACGTGCCACGCGGCCTGGGACCACATGAGCGGGCCTTTCTGGTTGACCGCCCACGTCTTGTCGACCGCACCCAGGTCGACGTCGGCCATGAGACCGGGCGCCGGGTTGGTGCCGGCGTTGTTGACGAGGATGTCGCACGACCCGAACCGGGCCACGGCCGCCGCCACCGCCCGGTCGGCGTCCTCGCGCGAATCCGCCCGGGCCACCATCGCTTCCAGGCGATCCCCGGCGCCGGTCGCCTCGACGATGGCCCCCCGCGCCGACTCCGCGTTCTCTTCGCGCCGCGTGGTGACCACCACGCCGGCGGCACCGGACCGGAGGAACTCCTCGGCGATCGCCTGGCCTATGCCCCGGCTCCCGCCGGTGATGACCGCCACCTTGCCATCCAGTCGTACGTCCATGGGGTCTCCTCGCGTTGGCGGCCCATGGTATCCGGCGTCGATGACCGAGCATCGGGCGCGCCCGGCGATACTGTCCCGGATGCCGTCGGGCGAGTACCTACCGCTGCTTCGAGAACGAGCCGACTTCCGCCGGCTGTTCTTCGCTCGCCTCATCTCGTTCGGTGGCGACTGGTTCCTCATCGTGCCCATGCTCGGCCTGGTGTACGAGGCCACCGGGTCGGCGTTCTCGACCGGGTGGGTCATGGTGGCCAACACCCTCCCCAGCCTGTTCCTGTCCCCGATCGCCGGCAGCATCGCCGACCGGTTCGATCGACGGCGTCTCATGCTGTACTCCAACCTGGCCGCGGGCGTGGCGGTCTCGGCGCTGGCCCTCGCCGGTGACCGGCTCTCGCCGCTCATGGGGATGATCGGCGTCGCCGTCGTCGCCTCGACCGTCTCCCTCATGAACCCGGCCGCCAGCGGCGGCCTCCCCAACCTCGTCTCCCGCGGCCAACTGGCCGCCGCCAACATCCTCATGGGTTCCACGTGGGGGACGATGGCCGCCGTGGGGGCGGCGTTCGGGGGCGTGGTGGCCGCCGCCTTCTCCCGCCCGATCGCCTTCGGGATCGA
The DNA here is from genome assembly GCA_041635475.1 of Acidimicrobiia bacterium. Classification (GTDB taxonomy): domain Bacteria; phylum Actinomycetota; class Acidimicrobiia; order Spongiisociales; family JAENVV01. Next base: position 2,477 of record JBFKVA010000102.1, read on the forward strand.
CGCGGTGACCTTCTTCGTGGGGGCGTACCTCGTCCACCGCATCCGCACCCCCCTGACCGAGGATTCCACCCCGCCGACCCAGTCGTTCGTGGCGTCACTCAAGGAGGGCTTCGTCTACGCCTGGCGGCGTCCGCCCGTTCGCGCACTCCTGTCGGCCAAGGCCGGGTTCTCGCTCGTCGCCTCCGGCCCGATCACGCTCTTGGCGGTGGCCTCGGTCGAGCTCTTCAACATGGGGGACGATGGCACGGGGTTCCTCTTCGGGGCCCGGGGCCTGGGGGCGCTCATCGGGCCGTTCCTGGCGAGGCGCTTCTTCGGACAGACCGACAGGCGCCTCCTGGGGGTCATCGGCATCGCCATCTCCGTCTGGGGCGTCGGGTACGCCTGGTTCTCACAGGCTCCGACGATCTGGATCGCGGCCGCCGCCGTCATGATCGGGCACATCGGGGGTGGGTCGCAGTGGGCCCTGTCGAGCTACGGGCTCCAGGCCATCGTCCCCGACCGGATCCGGGGCCGGGTGGTCGGCCTCGACTTCGCCGCCATGACCTTCGTCATGGCCCTCACCCAGCCGCTCGTGGGGCTCATCGCCGACCGTGTCCCCCTCCGCGGGCTCTTCCTCGTCCTCGCCCTCCTCGGGATCGTGTTCGGCATCACGTGGAAGCGCCTCACGGACCGCTTCTGGGTCGACCTGTCGGAGGGGTGACGGGTCCCGACGGCGCGTCCACACCCCCATGCCGGTATCCTCGCTGGTCCATGCATGTTGTCATCGCGACGGCCGGTGCCCTCCCTCCCACACCGGTGGCCGAGTTCGTCGAGTCGGTGTGGCGATCCTCGTTCCGGGTCTCGGTCATGTGTGCGATCCAGGTGCCGCTCGACTTCCTCGATGACCTCGAGACGGACGACTGGAGTCCCCTCTTCCCCGGGGAGGAGCAGCCGGCGACCAAAGCCGACGCAGTCAACCTCTATGTGAACGAGCGTGGCGCCAAACTGGCGGAGCCGATCATCGCCGCGCTGGCCTCGAGGGGAATCAACGCGTCGCCGATCTTCGTGAGCGGACAGGACGCGGCCGACGCCATCGTGGCGACGGCCGAGGAGGTCGGAGCCGACCTCATCATCATGGGGGCAACCAAGAAGCTCTTCTCGGAGTCCTCATGGACGTCCATCTCCGCCCAGGTGGTGGACCGCACCCGCATACCGACCCTCGTGATCCCCAGTGCGCGAGGTGACCAGGACCCTGACGCGTCCGGCGACTGAGCGGTCACGCGCCTTCCCCGGCGATGTGCGTCATTCCAGGTTCCGTCGGCACGAGGATGAGGTGCTCGCCGTCGTGGCTCATCCACAGCCCGGCCTGGACCTCGAGCCACGTCCGCCTGGGGAAGGCGTCGAGGAGCCGGCGGGCGGCGGCCGACGGCGGGCGGTAGACGATGGCCTCCGGGCCAGGGCCCCGCAGGGTCGGGAAACGGCCGAGGACCGTGAACACTCCGAACAGCTGGGCCATGCCCGCACCCGGCGGAATCGGCCCCGCCTCATCCCAGAACTGGACGAGGCCGCAGTCCTCGCATGCGATCACTGAGATCGCTCCGGCTTCGCGCACCTCGTGCCTGCAGTCGAACATGGCTCCACTGTGCCAGGGGGGTGTGACAAGAACCGGACGCCTACGTGGCCACACCCATTCCCTGGAACTGGGTCTCGTACAGGTGGGCGTAGAGCCCACCCCGGGACACGAGTTCGTCGTGACGGCCCTGCTCGACGAGCCGGCCCTCGTCGATCACGAGAATCGTGTCGGCCGCCAGCACGGTCGAGAGCCGGTGCGCTATGACCAGGGAGGTCCGGCCCGCCATGACGTGCTCGAGGGCTTCCTGGATGAGCGCCTCGGACCGCGAGTCCAGGTGGCTCGTCGCCTCGTCGAGGATGAGGATCCGGGGATCCTTGAGAATGACCCGGGCGATGGCGAGACGCTGCTTCTCGCCACCCGAGAGCCGGTACCCCCGCTCTCCCACGACCGTGTCGTACCGGTCCGGGAGTTTGTCGATGAACTCGGCGATGTTGGCGGCCCGGGCCGCCGCCTCGACCTCGTCCCGAGTCGCACCCGGCTTGGCGTAGAGCAGGTTGGCCTCGATCGTGTCGTGGAACAGGTAGGCCTCCTGGGTGACGACACCGATCCCCTCGGCCAGGGTCCCCAGGGCGTAGTTGCGGACATCATTCCCGTCGATCACGATCCGCCCCCGGTCCACGTCGTAGAGCCGGGGCACCAGGTAGCTGATCGTCGTCTTGCCCGCACCCGACGGGCCGACGAGGGCCACCATCTGTCCCGGGGCGACGGCGAAGTCGACGTCCTGGAGAGCCCACTCGCGGGCGGAGGCGGTCTGGACGAGGCCCTCTTCCTGGACCTCGCGGCTCCGCATGTGGAACCGCCTCACGGCCTCGAGCCCGGTCGGCGTGTCCTGGTCGTACCTGAACCACACCCCCTCGAACCGGATGTCGCCGGCCAGCTCGGCGTCGACCGCGTCGGGTCGCTCCTCGATGTCGTGGGGAAGGTCGAGCACCTCGAACACCCGCTCGAAACTCACGAGCGACGTGGCGAACTCGACGCGGGCGTTGGACAGGGCCGAGAGCGGGGCGTAGAGCTGTGAGGCGAGGGCCGAGAACATGACCACGTCGCCCAGCGTGATGGCCCCGTTGATGACGAGGACGCCACCCACCCAGAACACCGCCGCGGAGCCGACGGCAGAAACCAGGCCGAGCGCGGCGAAGAACCACCGGCCGACGAGGGCCCGTCTGATCCCCAACCGGCGCACCTGCTCGGCCTCGGCACCGTAACGCCGTTCCTCGTGGGGGGCCCGGTTGAACAGCTTCACGAGCAACGCCCCGGACACGTTGAACGTCTCCTGGAGGATCGCCGACATCGAGGCGTCGTGTTCCATCTGCTGCTGGGTCACCCTGCGCAGGATCTTCGCCACCCGGCGGGCAGGGGCGACGAACAGGGGCAGGGCGGCGACGGCCAGCGCCGTCAGGCGCAGGTCGGTGCGGAGCATGACCCCGAGGATGACGACCACCGAGATGACGTTGGAGACGATCGTCACGAGGGTCCCGGTCACCGCCTGCTGGGCGCCGACGACGTCGGAGTTGAGACGGCTGATCAGCTCGCCGGTTCGGGTTGAGGTGAAGAACCGCAGCGACATCCGCTGGAGGTGGGCGAACGCCGAGGTCCGCAGCGAGAAGATGATCCCCTCGCCCACCGAGGCCGTGAGCCATCGTTGGAGCCCTCCCACCCCGGCAGAGACGAGGGGGACGGCCACCATGCCCGCGCCGAGCCAGCTGAGCAGCCGGATGTCCGAGTTGGGGATGGCGTCGTCGATGAGGGACCGGGTGAGGATGGGGGGGACGACCCCGAGGCCCGAGATCACCAGGATGGTGGCGAGGACACCAACCAGCCGCCCCCGATGGGGCGCCGCGTACGCGAAGACCCGGCGCAGGAGTGCTCGATCGACTGTGGGCTTGTCCTGGTCCTCGTCGTATTGGAGGCGAGCAAACCACCCGCTGCCGTGCATCATCCGGGCCGAGGTTACCCCTCCACCGCCACTTCCCCGGGAGGCCCGAACTCGGAGATGGCAACCATCGAGCGAGCGATCGCCTCGATGACATCCGGGGCCACGCCGCGTCCTCGCAGCTCGTAGCGGTACACCCCGTCGAGCCAGATGAGGGTGCGACCCTCGAACGTCTCCACCCACCACGACGGCGCCAGGTCGTCGGGCCCCGGTTCACAGGCCCGGAAGTCCCTGTCCCGGAACCACGCGCATCCCCTCGACGGATCCACGGCCAACGCCGCTCGATCGACGTCATCCCAGCCCACGAGGAACACGGCCTTCTGGGCCAGGTCCCTGGTCTGGGTGTACGGCTCCACCCTCCAGACCCCGAAGGCCGCGACAAAGTCGTCGGCGAGGCGCCCGGTCTGGAGTGAGAACACGAGCTGCGACGAGATGTAGCGCGCCTCTTCCGGGAGCATCGAAGGAAACGCCAACCCGGGCAGGGCCCGGGCAATGTCGGACCGAGCGGCCTGGATGTACCGGTCCGTGCCTGATCCGGCTGCCCACACCGCCGCGATCACCTCATCCGGACTCATCCCCCTGCCGGCTTCGTCGGTGGTGACGGAGAGCGGGTCGTTGGCCCATGACATCGCGGCGGTCGGACGAATCGGCGGTGGTGGTTGGGTGGTCGTGGTCACGACCGGGGCCGTCGTGGTCGGCGCAGAAGCCTCACCGATCCACTCCCCGGCAGGTCCCTCACCCGCCAGGAAGTCGCCGTCATTGCAGGCGACGAACGCGAGGGCGAGCACGAGGACGAGGGCGCTTCGTGGCATGATCTGAGTCTCGCACAGCACCCACCAAAGGCCGTGACACATGATCGACGACCCTGGTCCGTTCCATCTCTTCCTCGAGGGGTTCCCCGCCGAGCCAGGGCTCGACGTCGCCCTGTCGGCGGTCCTCCAGGATCGGGTGGCGACCGGGGCCATGGGTCCGTCGATTCGGCTCCACCCCACCTCCCGCATGGTCGCGTTCGGGCGTCGCGACACCCACGAGCCGGGCTTCCCGGAGGCGGTGGCGGTTGCTCGCGGGCACGGCTTCCTGCCCATCAACCGCTTGGCCGGGGGGCGGGCCGCCGTCTTCCACGAGGCCACCCTCGCGATGTCCGTCGTGACCCCCGAACGGGACTCGACGGTCGGGATCCGGGAGAGGTTCGCCTTCGCGGCCGAGACGACGGCGGCTGCGCTGCGCGGCGTCGGCGTGGACGCCCGGGTGGGCGAGGTTCCCGGGGAGTACTGCCCGGGGGAGTTCTCGGTGAACGCCCGGGGCCGCCTGAAGGTGGCCGGGTACGGACAACGGCTCGTGCGGGGGGCAGCCCACGTCGGGGGGGTCATCGTCCTCGACGGAACCGAGGCCATCAACGCCGTCCTCCTCCCCGTCTACGCGGCACTTGGCCTCACGTTCGACCCGGCCACCACCGGCTCGGTGGCGGGCGAGGTGGG
>JBFKVA010000103.1:0-7179 GCA_041635475.1 Acidimicrobiia bacterium
CGTCGATGGCGGCCATTCCCGTCGCCCGGTGGTCGGGATGGAGCATGTAGCGCTTCCACGGGTCATGGGTGAAGACCACGTCGGGGCGGATCGTCCTGATCCACCAGCACAGCTCCCGTCGAAGCCGTGGAGTGTTCTCCACCTCACCGTCCACGTGGTCGAGCATGACCACCTCGGTCACCCCGAGGGCGTCGGCAGCGGCGCGTTGCTCACGTCGGCGCTGGGCGATGAGGGCTTCGGGGTCGACCTCCCCGTCCCAGCTTCCCTTCGACCCGTCGCTCACCACGAGGATCGTGATGTGGGACCCCTCGGCCGCCCACTTGGCCACCGTGCCCCCGGCGCCGAACTCGGCATCGTCGGGGTGGGCCCCGATGGTGAGGGCCCGGCGTGGTCGGACGAGGGCGATGGACTCGGGGGTCGTTGCCTCGTCGTAGAGGTTGGAGGCCGTGGTCATCGGCCGATCGTACCGTCCCCCTGCGGTGTCCGGACGGCCTCGCTCCTTCGCCACGCCCAGTAGTCACTGGGCGTGTCGAGGTCGAGGGCCAGTCCCGGGCGGACGAGGACGTGGGCGCCGGGCATCGACGCCAGGTGACGTTGGAAACTCCCCGCTCCGAACGAGAACCGAGCCGGCCCCGACCCCCCGATGAGCGAGGTCCCGCCGTCGGAGGAGGGCGCCACCACCGCGCCGTGGGTGTCCAGGGCGGCGCTCGCAGCCTGCAGGTCGCCGGGCGAGAGCCGGGGGAGGTCGGCGTGGAGCACCATCCACGGCCCGATCCCGGCCGCCTGGACGAGCGCCCGGGCCGCCCCGTCGAGGCCGCCGGGCAACTCCCACACGACGGCGTGACCGAGGGACCGAGCCCATTCGCCGACCCCGGCGTCGCCGGTGACGACGGCTGACCTCCCGACGAGGGACGCCAGTTCGAGCGTGCGGGCGGCGATGGCCATGCCCAGCTTCGACCGGGCCGGGGCGTCGAGGACCGAACGGAGACGAGCCTTGGCCACCCCGAACGGCTTGACGGTCACCCCGACGAGCATCAGGCCCCTTCGATGACGTGCCCGGCGATCACGGCCTCCCAGTCGCTGCTTCCGCCTTCGTCCTCGAACGTCGACTTGGCGAGTTGGATGACGGTGCCGCCGGCCGTGGCCGGGTGAAGGAACGCCTCCGCCCAGTGCTCATGGACCTGGGCATGGCCCACCACCCGGTACCCGAGTTCGCGGGCCCGGGCCACCGCAACGTCGAGGTCGGTGACCTTGAACGTGAGGTGGTGGACGCCCTCGCCCCGGGTCGCCAGGAACTGGTGGAGGAAGCAGTCGTCGGTGACCGGGGCGATCAGTTCGATCTTCGTGCCACCGGGCATGTGGAACTGCACCCATCGGAACCCGCCCCACGGCGAGTCGGCGCCTTGGTAGAACCGGCCGCCGAGGTGCCGGATGAGGACCGACCCCGACACGACGTCCCGCACCGCGAACGCCACATGGTCGAACTCCTCGATGAGGTCCCCGAGTCCCTCGGGGTGGTCGGCGTACATGCGGCCGGAGGGTAGCCCGCCCGGCGATGCCGGACGGGGCCGCGCGCCCGGAATAGGGTCCCCCGGCCACGGGTTGTTCACGGGAACACGTCACGGAGTGCGAAGTGCCACGAGCGATCTGGAACGGGGTGGTCGTCGCCGAGAGCGATGACACCGTCATCGTCGAGGGGAACCACTACTTCCCACTCGCCGACATCAAGCGGGAGTACTTCGCGGAGACCACTCATTCCTCGATCTGTTCGTGGAAGGGCCGGGCGGGCTACTACACCCTCACCGTGAATGGCAAGGAGAACCCCAACGCGGCGTGGATCTACCGCAACCCGAAGCCGGCCGCGGCCGAGATGAAGGACCGCGTCGCGTTCTGGCACGGGGTCCGGGTCGAGGACGAGTGAGCCGGCCGGCGCCGCGTTGACCTCCGACGGGAGCCTGAGCCCGGGCTGGTCGTTGGCCGCACCGACCGACCCCACAGCAACCTCCCGGTGGCAGCCGAGTCGCGGCGTCCGCCCGATTACGCTTCCCCGATGGGAGAGGGACCCCTGCCCGAGTCGCCCGGCCGCGAACTCCTGAACACATGGGAGGGAACGTGCTTCGGTTGCTCGCCGAACAACCCCCACGGGTTGCAGCTCCGCTTCCACCTCTCCAACGGGGGATGCCGGGCGACCTACACCATTCCCGACCACCTCTGCGGCTTCGACGGTGTCGCACACGGCGGGATCATCACCCTGCTCCTCGACGAGGTCTCCCAATGGACCGTCATCGGCCGCCTCGGCAGGCTCGGACTCACCCGCGACATCACCGTCCGCTTCATCAAGCCCGTCCGCACGGGCGTCGAGATCGAGATCGAAGCCGAGGTCGTCGAGCGAGACGAGCAGGACGTGATGATACGGGCGACGGTACGAGACACCACCGGCGACGTGCTCGCGGAGAGCCAGAGCCGCTGGCTCCTCGCCGACCTCGGGCTCATCGCCAGGATTGCCCGCGTCGAGGAGCACACCCTGGAGACGTTCCTGTCCTCTTACCCCGCCGACGCTCCGCTCGGCTGAGTGTCGCCGCCTGCGAGTCCCACGGCGTCCGGGCCACCTCGGCCACTGGTGGGATAGGCGGCCGGTCGAGGACGGGTGATCAGCCGACCAACGCCGGCATGACCTCGGCGGCGAACAGCTCCAGCCCCGAGGTGTCGCCCGGGAGGTCACCGAAGTAGCCGATGGCGTACTCGAGGCCCGCCGCCTCCCAGGCCCGGAAGTGCTCGATGAGCTGCTCGGGCGTCCCCACCGTGCCCCAGCGGTCACCGAACTTCTCCACCCGTTCGTCCCCCAGGAACGGCCGATAGCGATCCTTCATCCGGTCCATCTTGGCGTCGAGTTCCTCCTCGCTGGGGGCACACAGGACGTTGAAGTTGGCGGAGCGGGTGATCGAGTCGAAGTCCCGACCGATCTCCCGGCAGTGGCCGGCCAGCACCTCGGACTTGTGGATGAAGGTCTCGAGGTTCCCGCCGAAATTGGTGTAGTCGGCGAACTCGGCCGCCACCGCCAGGGTGAGCTTCTCCCCCCCGCCGGCTATCCACAGCGGGATGTGGGGCTGCTGCACCGGCTTGGGCCGGCAGATGGCGCCCCGCAACGTGTAGTGGGTGCCGTCGAAGTGGACTTCGTCCTCGGTCCACATGCGTTGCATGATCTCGACGGCCTCGGCCAGCATCCCGATGCGGACGGACGGCTTGGGGAAGTCGTAGCCGTAGCCCTCGTACTCGCCCTGGTACCACCCGGCTCCGATGCCCATCTCGACCCGGCCGCCGCTGATGACGTCGATCGAGGCCGCCACCTTGGCCAGGTAGGAGGGAGGCCGGTATGAGTTGCACGTGCACATCTGTCCGAGGCGAACGGTGCTGGTGACGGTTGACAGGGCCGCCATGAGGGTCCAGGCCTCGTACGTCACCTCCTGCGTCGGCACGGGGAAGGTGTGGAGATGGTCGTAGAGCCACAGCGACTCGAACCCCGATCGTTCGATCGCCTGGGCCACGTCAACCATCGTCGGCCAGTGCTCGTCGACGTCGATACCGACGAGGTCGAGTCGCCAGCCCTGGGGTACGAATGCTCCGAATCTCATGCTGGGAGCGTACTCCGATCCGAGGTCGAAGCCCGAAAGGGCCCGCCAATGCTGAAGATCTTCCGGATCACTCCTTGCTCAGGCCGTTCACCGAGGTCCCTGGTCTTCGGAAAGCCAGCCCCGTGACCGGCGAGCTCATGGTGATGCCAGAGAGGTTCCAGTTCGGTGTGCCGACGCCCCGGCCGGCACGAGTCCGCCCTCCTGCGGCCTCCGCGGCGACGGCCCGGAAGGACCGCTGGTGCCGAGCGACCCTGGATGTGTGCATCGACTGATCACCGTTCGTCTCCCGGTTCGGGGCCGGCGCACACAGGTGCCGTTGCCAGGGCCTGGTTCACGCGTATGGTTCGTGGGATGACGACGGAGGGTTCTGGCGGTGTCCGGTCCCGAACCTCTGGGTTGACCAGGGAGTTCGTTGTTGGCGGTCTCGCCGGGCTTCTTGCTGGGTTTCTTGCTGCTGGTGTTGCTGGACGGCTCGTGATGCGATTGCAGGCGATGGTGGCTCCGCCCGAGGCGATCGGCCAAGTCACGGAAGGCGGCAACATCGTCGGGAATGTCACCCTGGGAGGCACCATCGACTTGTTGCTCTTCGCCGGGGTTGGTTTCGGAGCCTTCGGAGCCGTGACGCTGGTTGCGTTGTGGCCGTGGCTCTCGGAGTGGTCGACCCGCCTGAGACCACTCGGGCTGGGACTGTTCGTCCTTGCTGTCGGCGGAGCGGACGTGATCGAACCCGATAACGGCGACTTCCCTGCTGTCGGCAACGAGTGGTTCTCCGTTGTGCTCTTTGCCTCGCTCTTCATCCTTTGGGGATACGTGGCGGTCTGGCTGCGAGGTTTCCTCGACGGGCGCCTCCCTGCCGGCGGGCGCCCATGGACGATCGGCTACACGGTCCTGGTCGTCATTGGGGCTCCCCTCTATGTCGGTCTACCCAGCACGCTGCTCGACGACATCTCCAATACGCCGACCGCAGTCGCGATCGCCGTCTTCGTGCTCTTCCTGGCAGCGGTCGGCACCTGGGTGTCGAGACTCTGGCCGGACACAGCCAGGATCGATCCATCGGCGCGAGCAATCGGCTATGCGGCCATCGCGGTCGCTCTCACCGTTGGACTCGTCCGAGTCGCGACAGACGCCATCAGGATCATCGGATGACCAACGGAAGGCACCTTCACAGCCGGCACCATGGACGTGGTCCCTCCGTTTCGACCTCACGCCATCTCGGTGGGGGTGCACCCTGGCCTTCCGTAGGGTCACTCGCGTCAGCGACTCGACCTGTCGGTGACGGTCGTCGACCCCAGATCGGGGGCGACCGGGGCGGGGGCACGAACGGTCGGGACGGGGCCTGAAGGCCCGGGTCGATTCGATCAACGCCCGACGGACGCCACCAGGCCGGCCAGGCGAGCCGCCAGCCGGGGGCTGTCGTCCTCGTGCTTCACGTACGCCCAGACCGACTCGGCCTCGGTCGCCACGAGGCGCTCGGCCCAGGCCGCCAGGTCGGACTCGGTGTACTCCTGCTTTCGGAGGCGGAGGTAGACGACCGGCCCGGAGATGACCTCCGGTGCGGCGAGCTCGTCGGTCTCGGAGATGACCCATCCGGCCCCCGCCCCCCGAAGGAGCGCGTGCACGGCCGGGTCGTCCCATGTCTCGTTGCGGACCTCGAAGACCGCGGTGAGCCATGCCGGGAGGGCCGCGAGAAAGGCCGTGAGCCGCTCGTCGTCGCGAGGGAGGTGGGGCGCGGTCTGGAAGAGAACCGGGCCCAGTTGGTCCCCGAGGGGTTCGAGTGAGGCCAGGAAGTGGGGGAGGTTCTCGGCCGGGTCCCTGAGGCGCTTCGTGTGGGTGATCCTCTGGTGGGCCTTGACCGCGAACCTGAAATCGGGCCCGACCAGCTCTCGCCACGTGGCGGCGGTGGTGGCGCTCATCGTTCGCCTGAACGTGTAGTTGACCTCCACCGTCGGGAAGTGGGAGGCGTAGTGCTGGAGCCAGAGGCGCTTGGGTACTTCGGCGTAGAACCCGTCCTTCCACTCGTCGAACGACCAGCCGGAGACGCCGATTCGGATCATGCAGACACGCTACCCCCTGTTGTGCGCCGACACGTGGTCGGCGGTCCCTACCCTGTCTCCATGCCCCGACACACGAAGATCATCGCCACCATGGGCCCGGCCACGGCCGACCCGGTGACGATCCGGGCGATGGTCACGGCCGGCATGGACGTGGCCCGCCTCAACTTCTCCCACGGCGAGGCGGACGACCATCGCCAGATGCTGGCGTGGATCCGGGAGGCGGCCACCGCCGAGGGCAGGGCGGTGGGGATCCTCCAGGACATCCAGGGCCCCAAGATCCGCTTGGGAGAGATCCCCGGTGGCGTGAGGCTGCTGGCGACCGGTGAGTCGGTTCGCTTCGTACCCGGGAGCGTGGCAGACGGGACGGACATCCCGCTCGACTACGACGGCCTCCTCTCCGACGTTCGCCCGGGCGATGGAATCATGCTGGCCGACGGCCTCGTCCGACTCCGCTGCACGGACGTCGACGACGCCGGACTCACCGCCGAGGTCCAAGTCGGCGGTGCCATCGCCGACCGCAAGGGCGTGGCCCTGCCCGACTCCGCCCTGGAGATGGGGGCGATCACCGAGAAGGACGAACGGGACCTCGCCATCGGCCGCGAGCTCGGAGTCGACTACGTTGCCGCGTCGTTCGTCCGGTCGGCCCGGGACGTGGAACAGGTCAAGTCGCTGGCCGGCCAGGTCCCGGTCATCGCCAAGATCGAACTCGCAGCCGCCTACGAACAACTCGACGAGATCCTCGAGGTGGCCGACGGCGCCATGGTCGCCCGCGGTGACCTTGGCGTCCAATACCCCCTGGAGCGGATCCCGGCGATCCAGGAGGACGTCCTCCAGCGCACGAACCGGGCCGGCCTCCTCTCGATCACCGCCACCGAGATGCTCGAGAGCATGATCCGAGCCCCGCGCCCGACCCGAGCCGAGGTCACCGACGTGGCCAACGCGGTTCGCAACGGAACAGATGCCGTCATGCTGTCCGGCGAGACCGCCATCGGGGAGTATCCGATCAGGGTGATCGAGACGATGGCGCGCATCTGCGAGGCGTCCGACGGTGTCCCCACCACGGTGCAGGTGGAGTTCCTGAGCAAGGTCCCGACGTTCGCGTCGGCCACCGCCCGAGCCGCAGTCGAGGTGGCCGACGACCTCGACCTGGCGACGATCGTGGCGTTCACGGAGTCGGGTACGACCGCCCGCCTCCTGTCGAAGTACCGACCCGAGGCCCGGGTCATCGCGTTCACCCCCGAGGAGTCCGTGTACCGGCGCATGGCCGCGTACCGGGGCGTGCGGCCCGTCATGTTCGAACGCCGCGAGACCACCGACCTCATGCTGGCGGCGGCCGAGAAGTACCTCGAGAAGGAGGGCGTGGCCGAGCGGGGCGACGTCGTGGTCATGGTGGCGGGGATCCCCCCCAATCAGCAGGCGTCGACGAACCTCCTCAAGCTCCATGTCATCGGTGAGCGATCGCGCAGGGGCGGGGCCAGGTTCGGGAAGAGCGA
>JBFKVA010000104.1:0-7054 GCA_041635475.1 Acidimicrobiia bacterium
CGGCGTTGGACAGGAGATTGCGGGTGATCTGCCGCACTCGCCGTCCGTCGCCCACGCCCACGACCGGACCGTTCGCCGGGGCCGTGATCGGGATGGACCCTGACGTGAGACTCGCCTCGATCACCCGGCGGACCTCGGTGAGCACATCCACCTCCTCGGAGGCGACGCCCAACTCACCGGCGCCCGCCAGCGTGGCGGCCAGAAGGTCCTCGGCGATGGCGAGGGCCTCGTCGGCGTCGGTGGCGACGAGACGCAGATACTCGGCGGCCTCCGTGGCATCGAGGTCGCCCTGGCCATCCCTGAGGAGTTGTGCGATGCCCGCGGCCCCGGTGAGGGCGTTCTTGATCTCGTGGGCGAAGCTACCGACGAGCCGCCTGCGCTGCTGCTCCAACTCCGACAGACGGTGCATGACCGCTCCCACGAGGACCCAAACCGTGGCGGTAGCCAGGAGTACATGCATGACCGTAAAGGCGTTCGCACCCCGGGCCGTCCACTCGATCGGCGCCCCCGGTACCGTCGCAACAATGAAGGAGACCGCCATCCAGAACACGCCGTACATGGAGAACCACACGGCCGACCTCCGCGGCAACAGGGCCGCCGACCCGGCCGCGATGAGCATGGTGTAGGCGACCGCCACCGGGAACAGGCCGACCGCGGTCATCTGCAGGCCGATCGCCGTGATATCGATGAGCACCGGTACGACGAGCGACTCCATGGGCCTTCCCCGGCGACGTAGTCCGTCGACAAGGGTCGGGATGGCCACGAGGCCCAGCAGCCCGATTCCAGGCACGGTGAGGGCGAGTCCGAAGGTGACGTAGACGACTATGGTCGCGATGGCCGTCCAGACGCGCACGCTCATGTACACACCCTGGAGGTCAACCGCAGGACGCGCCGAGGACTGGCCTCGCGTCACGCTGTCACCCAACCCTTCGTCGGCCACCGCACCTCGTCCCATGTCTGGTAACCATCGGCGCGGTTGGGACATTCCTGACGATCTTGACACGTGGCCAGCTCCGCTCACCCCTCGTCGAGGTCCATCCGCAAGAAGACGAGGCCCTTCACCCGAGGTGGCTTCGTGGTTGCGGGCAGGTCCGTCCAGGCCTGCTCACTCGGGATCAGGCGGGGCGACACCAAGGGGACCTCTCTGCCACCCGTCGCGAGGGACGCGGTCCCCGCCGCCAGCACGTTCTGCACCCAGTCACAGCCGGCGCCGTAGTTGGCGATGAACACGTACCCGCCCTCGACCGGGTGGGCGTCGAGTGGTGTGCGATACACAACGCCTGAACGCCGCCCCACATGGGTCAGGACCGGCCGCACCCCCCGTCGCAACTCGGCCTTGTTGAAGAGGTGCTTGTTGAGCATCGCCAACCAGTGCGGCAACGGCATGGGGGTTCCTTGGTCCGCCAGCACTCCCAACCCTAGGGCTCGAACACCCCCGAAGCCGACCACTTCGCCGCCGGCGTTGGCCGCCCGGACGGGAACGCCCCGCAAGCTGCAGTCTCATCCGGCCCGAGAACCCGGTTCCATCGAGACTCCACGTCCGCTCGAGGCCCGTTCCACGGGCCGGATCAGGGGGCCCAGCGCGTAGATCCGATCAGGATGGTCCGAGCCGACGGTCACTCCGCGTGGCTGTATCCCTACGATTGGGGTTGCGTTTGTGATCTGATTCACATATACTGTGCGATAGCTCACAACAACGAAGTGAGTAGAACACCCTCGGGAAGGAAGGACTCCCAATGACTGCAACCACCGAACGTCCGGTCGTATACGCACCGGCCCTCCAAGGCGCCCGCTTCAAGAAGCTCGGCTGGGTCATGATGGTCATCGGCCTGGCGTTCATGATCGCCGTCATCCCTGCAGCAATGCAGATCATGGCCGGCTACGACTCGCTCGAAGCATTCAGCGCGGAAGAGAACGTCACCCTCAGCTACAACGAAGACGGACAACTCGTCGATCGCGGCACCACCGAAGGCGCCGAAGCGATCATGGCCCTCCTGACCGAGGACTGGAAGTACCCCGTCAAGGACTCGGAGTTGGATCCCAACGATCCGATCGTGAACACGGCATCCGAGTACATGTACCAGATGGCTGTGATCACCTACCACACCCTCCACGGCACCCAGACCGTCGTGCTCGACGAGGACGTGGAGTACAACGGTGAACTGTTCGCCGCCGGCACGTACGAGTTCCCGGTCGACGGCCGCTACTGGTCCGACTTCGACCGCCGGCATCCGGTCGAAGGCCCCGCTCGCTCCCAGGCCTGGAGCGGCACCGCCCACGCCCTCATCGGCACCCTCGGTGTCGGGACGCTGACGGCCACCTCGCTGCAACTGGCCACCGCCCTGGCGGCCCTTGTCGCAGCTCTTGGTGGCACGGTGTTCATCATGGGCGCCGGACTGGTCTGGGCGAGCAAGGAGAGCTAACACTCCTTCCCGAGAGGGAGCTCCAACAGGCGCTCCCGGACCAGCTCTCGGAGTTCGTCCATCGGCTACAAGCCGAGAGAGAGGCACCCCTCGGGGTGCCTCTCTCGTTTCGTGCCGGGAACCGATGCTGTGTCCCGCGGCATCTCAGTTCTGAACCGCAAGGAGGAACCATGCGACGTCAGAACGCTTCCACCCCCCGTTTCCTCACCCTCATCCTCGTCCTGGGGCTGGCGATGGCGGCCTGTGCATCAGCGGCCACCACCGGCGACACGGTCCGCCTGCAGGAGCAACCGCCCTCAACGGGAGCGCCGGCAACCGAGGCCCCGGCACACGAGGACACGGCCCGGACATCGGAGATCCCGATGCGCTCCCCCGCCGACACGGGCGGTGGCTCCCTCCACCAATCCGACGCTGCCGATCGTCGGGCAACGGCGCCCGCCGACGCCGAGTTCGAGGGCTACGGCGAGCACCGATTCACTTCCACCGACAAGGACAACCTGTCGACCTTCGCCATCGACGTCGACACCGGCTCGTACACGATCATGCGGCGCTGGGTGGGTGAGGGCCTCGTCCCCCCGCCCCAGTCCGTGCGGCCCGAGGAGTACGTCAACTTCTTCGACCTCGGCTATGAGCCGCCCCGGCGCGAAACATTCGCCATCCACGCCGACGGTGGGCCGACTCCCTTCACGGACAACCGGGGCGATCGGATTCTCCGCATCGGCATCCAGGGCAAGGAGATCGCTGAGCGCGACCGCCCCGACGTCGTCCTCACCTTCGTGATCGACGTGTCCGGGTCGATGAACGAGGGCAATCGCCTCGAGATCGTCCAGGACGCACTCGCCGTCCTCGTCGACGAACTGCGCCCGGCGGACATGGTTTCGATCGTCGCGTATGCACGCAACGCCGAAGTCGTCCTCGAACCCACACCAGCCGACGCACAGCGCACGATCCTCCGGGCCATCGACCGGCTCGAGGCCGCCGGGAGCACGAACGCCGAAGCAGGGCTCACACTCGGATATGACCTCGCCGAGGAATCGTTCGAACGTGGGGCGGTCAACAAGGTCATCCTTCTGTCCGACGGGGTCGCCAACGTCGGCGAAACCGGTCCCGAGGGCATCCACGAACGCATCGCCCGATCGGCGGACCGGGGCATCGACCTCCTCACGGTCGGAGTCGGACTCGGCAACTACAACGACGTGCTCCTCGAGCAATTGGCGGACCGGGCCAACGGCCACTACCGGTACGTCGACACCCTTGCCGAAGCCGAGCGGGTGTTCTCCGAGGACCTCATCGGCACCCTCGTCACCATCGCCCGTGACATGAAGGTCCAGGTCGAGTTCGACCCCGACGTCGTCACCTGGTACCGCCTGATCGGGTTCGAGAACCGCGACGTCGCCGACGACGACTTCCGCGACGACCGGGTCGATGGCGGTGAGGTCGGCGCCGGTCACTCGGTCACCGCTCTCTACGAGATCGAACTGGCCCGCGATGCCCGCGGGCGGGACCGCCTCGGCCAGGTGTCGATCCGGTGGTTCGACGCAGATCGGGAGGGCGTGCGTGAGGTCGTGGGGGAGATCACGGTCGGCATGCTCTCCGACACGTGGGAGGCATCCGATCCTCGCTTCCGGCTGGCGGCTTCGGTGGCCGCCTTCGCCGACGCCCTGCGCGGGTCCCGGTACGCCGGCGGGTTCGACCTGTGGGACGTCTACGACGAGGTCGACCGGCTGGCCGACGAACTCGACGATCCCGACGTGTGGGAACTGCGGGGCTTGGTCAGGGACGTCGCCCGCCTCGCGGAACGATGACGCTTCCGGGGACGCCGGGCGTCCCCGGGTGAGCGGTCGTTGCCGGACTCACCCCTACCCTTCCGGCCGTGTTCACGTCGCCGGTTCGCCAGGTTCTCGCCGTTCGCCAAGGGCTCACCCTCGGCCTCCTGGTGGGCGCGGCGTCGGTCTCTGCCATGTTCGCGGCATCCCCCCTCATCATCCCCCGGCTCATGGTCGACCTCGAGGTACCGGTCCAGGCCGTGGGCGTCATCAGTTCGGTACAGGTCGGGTGCTTCGCCCTCGCCTCGTTCCTGGCCGGCCGGCTCCTCACGGGGTCGCGCCGGCTCCTCCGCGGCGTACTCGTCGGCCTCGTCGCGGCCAACGTCCTGTCGGCAGTCGCCCCCACCTTCCCCCTCCTGGTCGCAACCCGGGCCCTTGCCGGGACCACCGCCGGCATTGTGAACTGGCTGGCGTGGCGCCACGCCGCCCACCATCCGGACTCGATGGGCGCCGTCGCCTCGATCGGACCCGCCACCGCGGCGGTGGCGTCGGTGGTGTTCGGGTGGGTCATGTCGCTCGTCGGATACCCGGGGGTCTACCTGGCACTCGGACTCATGCCTCTGCTCGCCCTCCTGCTCCCCCACTCGATCGACCAGGGGAAGCGCATCGGGCGCCAGGTGAGTGCATCCCGATCGAATCGCCTGCTCCTCGTGGCCCTCGGCACGATGACCCTCTTCGGGTCGGCCCTGTTCATCTACGCCGGCCTCTACTTCGGGGCGGACCGGGGTGCACCCGACTGGCTCCTCGCCTGGGGCCTGGCGGCCAACGCCGTCGCCGGCATCGTCGGGGCCCGCTTCTCGATGCGCAGCGGCGGGCTCTGGTTCCTGGCAACGGCGCTCTCGGCCCTCCTCATGGGGACCGCCGACACCATCTGGCCCGCCATGGCCGGCATGGTCCTGTGGGGGCTGTTCTTCTGGTTCGCGGTGCCCGCCGTGCTTCGCCTCCTCGAGGACTACTCCGACCGAACCGGGGAGCGATCCGGCGATGCCCAGGCTGTCATGGCAGTCGGTCGGGTGGGAGGACCCCTGCTCGGTGGCGCCCTGCTGGCCGCAGGCGATCTCGACCTGCTCGGCATGGTGGCCGGCGCCGGCATGACGTTCGGGGCCGCCCTCATCCTGGGGGTCGAGCGCTACCGACGACGGGTGGCGTAGCGTGCTGGACGCCTTCACCTCCTCCATCCTCCCCGTCGCCCTCCTGGTGGGGGTCGGCTGGGTGGCCCGGAGACGCTGGAGCCTCGACCCCGGCACGCTGGCCCGGGTCGCCTACTACGTCCTCGTCCCCGCCTTCGTCTTCGTCGTGGTCCGCTCGGCCGACACGACCGCCGACGAGGTGGGGGGGCTCATCGGCCTCACCCTCGGGGCCCTGGCGGTGGCGGCACTGGTGGGTTGGCTCGCCTCGCGGGCCCTCGGCGCGTCCGGACGGCTCACCGCGGCCATCGTCCTCGTGTCGATCTACGGGAACGTCGGCAACTTCGGACTGCCGGTGATCGTCTTCCGATTCGGGGAGTCCGCACTCGACGAGGCGGCCGTGTCCTTCCTTCTCATCAACTTCGTGTCCTTCGTCGTCGGGGTGACGGCCGCCACCTGGCACACGAGCACTCCACTCGTGGCAGTCCGCAAGGGCCTGACGAGCCCGGCCGTGCTCGGACTGGTGCCGGCGCTCGTCTTCGCCTGGCGGGACTGGCGGCTACCGGGACCGGTCGAAGGCTCGCTCGATCTCCTTGCCGGCGGCATGATCCCGGTCATGCTCCTCGCCCTCGGCGGCCAACTGGCCGACATGCGGCGCCTCGTCCACATCCGCGAGGTCGCCGTCGCGTCCGGGATCCGCCTCCTCGTGGCCCCCGCGGCCGCGGCCGTCTTCGCCGCGTGGCTGGGCGTGACCGGGCTCGCACGTGACGTCGGCATCATCCAAGCAGCCATGCCGGCGGCCGTGTTCACCGCCATCATCGCCATCGAGCACGACCTCGAACCCGACTTCGTCACGAGCACCGTGGTCCTGTCCACGGCCGCGTCGCTCGTCACCCTCACGGCGGTCCTCAGCATCGTGTGACGGCGCCCCCGAGTAGCTTCTGCGGCATGGCCATCTTCGCTCCCACCCACGCCGTCGAGAACCAGCCTCCACCGCTCGAGGACTACAACGTCTACGAGACCGACCCCGCCCTGCAGGATGCCGTCGCCCGGGAAGGCGCCGAATGGGCGCAGGAATCCCTGACGGCCTTCGGGGCATGGGCCGGTTCCGCCGAGGCCATCAGCCTCGGCTTCGACGCCAACGCCCACAAGCCCAGTCTCCGCACCCACGACCGGTTCGGGCACCGGGTCGACGAGGTGAGCTTCCATCCCGCCTACCACCGGCTCATGGCGACATCGATCGGGGCCGGTCTCCACGGCTCCCCTTGGTCGGACCCCAAGCCGGGTGCCCACGTCGCCCGGGCCGCCGCCTACTACATGCAGGTCGGCGTCGAGCCGGGCCACATGTGCCCGGTGACGATGACGTTCGCCGCGGTCCCCACGCTGCGAACGGAACCGGGACTGGCCACGGCGTGGATCGGTCGCGCCACCCACACCGGCTACGACCCGCGCAACGCCCCCGACACCGCCAAGGAGACGGTGACGATCGGCATGGCGATGACCGAAAAACAGGGAGGTTCGGACGTGCGAACGAACTCCACTCGCGCCCATCCGGCCGGTGACGGCGCCCACGAACTCGTCGGGCACAAGTACTTCGTGTCGGCACCGATGTGCGACGCGTTCCTGACGCTGGCCCAGACCGACGGGGGGCTGACCTGCTTCCTCGTTCCGCGCTGGC
>JBFKVA010000105.1:0-6942 GCA_041635475.1 Acidimicrobiia bacterium
CTCGGCCAGGTTGGTGAGCGGCCCGATGGCGAGGAGTGTGATCTCCCCCGGGGATTCGGTTGCCCGGGAGATGATGAGGTCGGCCGCGTCCTCGGGCACCGGTCGGCCGTTGGGCCGAGGCATCGGGTTGTCACCGAGGCCGAAGCGGCCATGGATGTGGAAGGCGGGGCGGCCCGGCGCCCCGGACATCGATCGGTCGGCGCCCCGGGCCACCGGGATGTCGCCGCGCCCGGCGGCTTCCAGGATCGTCAACGCATTGGACGTGGCCAGCTCGACTGGGACGTTCCCGAAGACGGTCGTGAGCGCCACGACGTCGAGGTCGGTCGACCCGAGGGCGAGGAGGATGGCCATGAGGTCGTCCACCCCGGGGTCGGTGTCGATGACGAGCTTTCGGGTCACGGACGAAGGCTAGGTGGCCTACCCGGGGAAGGACTCCGACTCGGTCACGACGGCCACGCCCTTCACTTCGTACTGCACCATCCCGGCCGCCACTCCGCTCGACTCGAACGGATAGGTGCCGGGCATCGCCGGGATGTCCACCTTGCCGAGGTTGATGAGGCCGGCCCCGATGCTGATCCCCATACCGGCCACCGTGGCTCCTCCGCTTCCACACGACATGGTGGCGTCGCCGCCCTCCATGTCCTCAGCGAACAGGCTCAGCATCAGCGTGCCGTCCTCGTCGTGGGGGGTGGCGATCACGGTCACCTGGCCGCCCTGCTGGGTCCCGGTGGCGGTCCCGCACCCGGGGATCTGGGACGTGAGCGTGATCTCGACCGGACCGGTCCCGATCCACGTGCCCTTGAGTTCGGGGTCGTTGCCGCCGTACTCGAGAAGGGTCACCCGGGGGATGGTGACGACTCCATGCAGGCTGATCCCTTGGATCGAGTAGTCGATCGTGCCGGAGAAGGCGACATCGACAGCCTGCGACTCGGTGGTGACGTCGACGGTCTTGCGGTCCGCGCCGCGCTTCGACCGGATCTCGAAAGTGATCGTGGCGGTCTGGTTCGATTCGGACGGTGCCGTGTACGTGAACGTGGCCGGGTCGCCGGTGGCTTCTTCGGGGTCGATCGAGACCGCACCGGCGGTCAGCGTGGCGGTGATGGGGAGTTCGAGGGTCTTCTCCTCGTAGCGGTGGTGCACGGTCACATCGGCTGGGGTCTGTGACCCGAGGCCGACCGTGGCCGGCATCTCGGGCTTCAACTCGATGCACTGGCCCTTCGACCATCCTTGCTGCATCATCGCAACGACCATGAAGAGGAACACCTTCACCGTGTCACCCATGTTCTCGGCCAGGGCCTCGACGTCCGCTTGGGTGGCTCCGCTTGAGAGACGCCCAAGTGCCGCATCGGAACCCGCGCTACCGAGTTGCATCGTGACCTCCGCGAAGGTGGCGCCGGGTTGGATCGTCCCGTCCCTGGCGGTGCGCGTCGCCCGGGATCCCTTCAGGTCCAGGTCCACGTCGCTGACGTTCGCGTCGTCGCCCACGGTCACGAGACCCGTGCCGTCCATTCGCAGTTCCCCCGAGACCGTCTCCCCGTCCTTGTTGAAGAGGTACTCGGTGAGGGAGCTGAACTCGACGGGGGCCTCCCCGGCGTCGTCCGGGCAGAACTCGACCACCACCCGCCACTCCATCCTTATGCCGACGTTGGAGGGGGGCTCCGCGCCCAGGCTGGCCTTGAACAGGAGCGTGGCCTTGGATCCTTGTTTCGTGTAGACGAGTGACGCCGGGGCATTCAGGAACGGGTTACCGCTCAGGTCGATGGTGGCGGGTCCGACGTCGCCAGGTCCAACGTGGGTCAGCCCGACCATCCAACCCGAGAGCAGACCCACGAGAAGGCTCGCCTTGTGGATCGTTGTCGTGGTGTCCTCGGCGCTCTCGGTGGAGAGCGCCGATCTCGAGGAGGCGCCCACGCCTCGGGGTGGGGCGAGGAGCAGCACGCCGGTCGCCCCCTCGGCCGAGGCTTCCGCGGCGGGCGCGCCGGCGCCGGTGATGCCAGCCATTTCCACCTCGGCGCGAGCGAGTTCCTCCTCCATGGCTGTGACGAAGCTGTTCACGCGGGCCGCCAGCTCCTCGACGCTCAGTGTCACGCCGCTCTTGGCCAGCTCGGCGACGAATGCCTCCTGGAGGGACGCCTCCAGGCGCCCTGCTGCCTCCTCTCCCGGCAGCGGGGTGTGCCCGGAGAGGTCCAGGGAAACGGTGGTCTCGCCACTCGCCGACGACCCGACCGGGGCGTCGGACCCGGCCCCCGCGCAGGACGCGACCACCATTCCGAAGACAACCAGGATGCCGACGATTCGCTGCAAGGTGGCGGGAGCATAGGGGGTGGAAACCCCCGCGTGTGGGCGGAACTCGGATTCTTCACCGCCGTGGTGACAGGACCCGATCCGGGACGTCTCGAGACCGTCATACGGACCCGCATTCCCCGCCCGTGTAGCGTCCTCCCCATGGCATCGATCGTCGTTGTCGGGAGCACCAACCTCGACCTGGTCGCCACTGCCGACCGGCTCCCCGCCCCCGGTGAGACCGTGACCCGGGCGACGCTCGAGCGGCACCGGGGCGGCAAGGGCGCCAACCAGGCGCTGGCGGCCGCCCGCTTCGGGGCGACGGTGGCGTTCAACGCAGCGATCGGGGACGACGGGGAGGGAGACTTCGCGCTCGGGCTCCTCCGCGAGGCGGGTGTGGACCTCAGCCGAGTGGCTCGACTGGCCGGGGTGTCGACCGGGATCGCGTTGATCATGGTCGACGGTGCCGGTGAGAACCAGATCATGGTGGCCTCGGGCGCCAACGGGCGACTTGTCCCCGGACACGTCGCCGCCGCGGGTTTCGACGCACTCCTCGTCCAGTTCGAGATCCCGCCCGAGACCGTGGCCGAGGCCGTTCGACAGGCGACCGGGCTCGTCGTCGTGAACGCCGCTCCCGCTCGACCCTTCCCGGAGGAGGCGCTCGGCAGGACGGATGTGGTGATCGTCAACGAGGGGGAGTACGTCGAACTCTCCGATCAACTCTCCACCTTCGAGGGGATCGTGGTCCGTACGCTCGGGGCTGATGGTGCCGAAGCTCTCCTCCGCGACGTCGTGATCGCCCGGGTCCCAACCCCGGCCGTCGCTGCCGTCGACACCGTTGGTGCCGGGGATGCGTTCTGTGGGGTGTTCACGGCGGCGCTGGCCGACGGGGAGAGGCTCGAGGATGCCATGCGACTCGGATGCGCGGCTGGGGCCGTCGCCGCCTCCCGTCCCGGGGTGCAGGCGTCGCTGGGGACCAAGGCAGAGATAGAAGCCCTCTGCGGCACCCTCGAAGGAGCACCGTCGTGACCCGCCTCGTTCGCGCTCCCCGCGGGCCCACCCTGACCTGCAAGGGCTGGGGCCAGGAGGCGGCCATGCGGATGCTCATGAACAACCTCGACCCCGAGGTGGCCGAACACCCCGAGGAACTCGTCGTGTACGGCGGGACAGGGCGTGCCGCCCGATCGTGGGAGGCCTTCGATGCGATCGTCTCCACGCTCCGTCGGCTGGAAGACGACGAGACCCTGCTCATCCAGTCGGGCAAACCGGTCGGGGTGTTCCGCACGAATCCGTGGGCGCCGCGGGTCCTCATCGCCAACTCGCTGCTCGTCCCCGAGTGGGCCACCTGGGACGAGTTCCGTCGGCTCGAGGCGATGGGCCTCACGATGTACGGGCAGATGACGGCCGGATCGTGGATCTACATAGGGACCCAGGGCATCCTCCAAGGAACGTACGAATGCTTCGCCGAGATCGCCCGGACGAGGTTCGGCGGAAGCCTGGCGGGCACGATCACGCTCACCGCCGGACTGGGTGGGATGGGAGGAGCACAGCCCCTGGCGGTGACGATGAACGAAGGGGTGGCGTTGTGCGTCGACGTCGACCCGACGCGCGTGGCACGCCGGCTCGAGACGCGCTACCTGGACGTCATCGCCGATGACCTCGAACATGCGGTCGGCCTTTGTGTCGAGGCCCGGGACGCTCGGCGTCCCCTCTCGGTGGGCCTGGTTGGCAACGCCGCCGGGGTCTTCCCGGCGCTGCTCGAACGGGGGTTCCCAGCCGACATCGTCACCGACCAGACGTCAGCCCACGACCCCTTCACCTACATCCCCGACGACGTGAGCCTCGAAGCCGCCGGGCGCATGCGGACGGAGGACCCGGAGGGCTACGTGCGTCGAGCTCGGGACAGCATGGCCCGCCACTGCGAGGCGATGGTCGGGTTCCTCGACGAGGGCGCCGAGGTCTTCGACTACGGCAACAGCCTGCGGGCCGAAGCAGTGCTCGGGGGATTCGATCGCGCCTTCGACTACCCGGGGTTCCTCCCGGCCTACATCCGACCACTCTTCTGCGAAGGCAAGGGGCCGTTCCGGTGGGTGGCCCTCAGCGGCGATCCGGCCGACATCGCCGCCACCGACCGCGCCGTGCTCGAGGAGTTCCCCGACGACGAGGCCCTCGCCCGCTGGATTCGACTGGCGTCCGAGCGAGTCGAGTTCCAGGGACTGCCGGCTCGGATCTGCTGGCTCGGATACGGGGACCGCCGGCGACTCGGGCTGCGCTTCAACCAGATGGTGCGCGACGGCGAGGTGAGCGCCCCGATCGTCATCGGCCGCGACCACCTCGACTCGGGGTCTGTGGCCTCCCCGTATCGCGAGACCGAGGACATGGCGGACGGCTCCGACGCCATCGCCGACTGGCCCATCCTCAACGCGCTCCTCAACACCTCGTCGGGCGCCTCGTGGGTCAGCGTGCATCACGGGGGAGGGGTTGGGATCGGCCGGTCGATCCACGCCGGGGTGGTCATCGTCGCCGACGGGTCCGACCTCGCCGACGAGAAGCTGACGAGAACCCTCACCAACGACCCCGGTACCGGCGTGATGCGTCACGCCGACGCCGGGTACGAGATAGCTAGGAGCGTTGCTCGCGAACGCGGCATCGACCTTCCCATGGAGGGCGGATCATGAACGACCGAGACACCCCCGATGAAGGCCCGGAGGAGACGGTTGCCCCGGAAGGTGGAGGCGAAGACCACGGGCCGACACAGTGGGGCCTCGTGCCGCCCCCCGAAGCTGACGTCGCCTGGCCGGTGGAAGCCGATCCGTGGGCGCCCGACCCCCTCGAGGACGCGTTCGCGCCGGCGAAGGAATCGCCGGAGCCCGACGGTGCGTCCGACGGACCCCCACAGCCACCCGAGAGCGAAGGGGACGAGTGGGAGCGCTTCACCCCGACCGAGGAGGGAGGGCGCCGGGCGCTCGTGGCCGACCTCGTTCCGATCGACGATGGCGCGGCGGACGGACCCGGACCCGGCTCGGACGACGATGTCACCGTCCCCGCGGCTGACGTCGAGCCGGTGCCGACGATCGAGCCTGTGCCGACGGCGGACCCGGTCCCGACCAAGAAGGCAAAGCGCTACCTGGCGGATGCGGCGTGGTTGGCCGGAGAGGCACTGGCCCGCAAGGTGCTCCTGGAAGTGGTCGACGGACGGTTCACCGTGGTGGAACCCGGAGCCACGTCCAAGGACGCCGAGCGCCTGCGAGGAATCGTCCTTCCCGGCCTCGTCAGCACCCACTCCCACGCCTTCCACCGTCTGTTGCGGGGCCGCACCCATCGGCAGGGAGGCGACTTCTGGTCGTGGAGGGACCGGATGTTCGAAGTGGCGGTCTCGCTCGACCCGCTCACCTACGAGGACGTCGCCGCGGCCGTGTTCACCGAGATGGCGCTGGCCGGCATCACCATGGTCGGGGAGTTCCACTACCTCCATCACCGCATCGGCGGTGTGCCCTACCTCGATCCGAACGAGATGGGACATGCCATGGTGCGGGCGGCCCGGAGAGCCGGGATACGGATTGGGCTCCTCGACGGCGGGTACCTGGCCTCCGGCTTCGACAAGGCGGCCCTCAACCCCGTCCAGGAGCGGTTCTCCGACGGGACCGCGGAGGCCTGGCTCGACCGCGTCGGGTCGTTGGCGGACACCTACTCGGGCAGTGACGACGTCAGGATCGGCGTTGCCCCGCACTCGGTGCGGGCCGTGCCCGCCCCCGCCCTCGAACATCTCGCCCGGTGGGCGACGCCGACGACGAAGGTGCACATCCACGTCTCGGAGCAGCCGGCCGAGAACCTCGCCTGCCAGCGCGTGCATGGGACCACCCCGGTTGGCCTGCTGGCCCGGGCCGGGCTCCTCGGGCCGAACACGACCGCGGTGCACGCAACACACCTCACGGACAGCGACATCGCCACGCTCGGAGCGACGGAAACCGGGGTCTGCCTGTGCCCCACGACCGAACGGGACCTGGCGGACGGCATCGGGCCCTCCCGGGCGCTGCAGACGGCAGGCTGTCCTATCACCCTGGGAACCGACTCCAACGCGGTCATCGACCTCTTCGAGGAGGCCCGGGGCGTGGAGTTGCACCATCGACTCGCCGCCGGACGCCGAGGGGGCTTCGCGCCGGCCGCCCTCCTCGAGGCCGCCACCACCAACGGAGCCCAGGCGCTCGGCTTCGGCCCCCATGGCATCCTGGTCGGCGCGCCGGCCGACTTCCTGCGACTCGACGGGCGTTCGCCCCGATTGGCCGGCCTCCCGGCTCGGGCCGAGTCGGTCGTGTTCGCGGCGGGAGCAGCGGACGTCAAGGACGTCTACGTGGGTGGGCGCAGGGTGGTCTCGGATCGGTCCCACGACGCCTGGAAGGTGGCCCGCAAGACGCTCAAGAGCCGTCGATGACCCCGGAGGTGCTGTTCACGAACGCCACCGTCGCCACCATGGCCACCGGGTCATCCGCGTACGGCCTCATGCGGAACGGGTTCGTGTCGGTGGCGGGGGGCCTCATCGTCGACGTGGGACCGTCGTCGTCTGCACCGTCCGGGGCCAGCCAGGTCGTCGACCTGGGGGGAAGACTCCTCACGCCCGGGCTCGTCGACTGCCACACCCATCTCGTGTTCGGGGGCGAC
>JBFKVA010000106.1:0-6926 GCA_041635475.1 Acidimicrobiia bacterium
CGGGGCGATGCGCCGGGTCGCCCAGGGCGACGAGTTTCGATCCAACGTCCACCGGGGCGGATCCGCCCACGCCATCGAGATCAGCCCCGAGTACGAACGGGTTGCGGTCCAGGCCGCCCAGATCATGGGGCTGCGGGTGGCAGGAGTCGACATGCTCGAAAGCGACCGGGGTCCGCTCGTCATGGAGGTGAACTCCTCCCCGGGCCTGGAGGGGATCGAGACCTCCACCGGACTCGACATCGCGGGGGCGATCATCGACTACATGGCCTCCCAGGTGAACTTCCCCGAGCTCGACATCCGCCAGCGGCTGACGGTCTCGACCGGGTACGGCGTCTCCGAGATCCTCGTACGGGAAGGGGCCGAGATCGTCGGCAAGACCATCAGCGAGTCCGGCCTCCGCGACAAGGACATCGTCGTGCTCACCTTGAGCCGCGGGACGCGGGTCATTCCCAACCCCCGCGGGGAACGAGTCCTCGAGACCGACGACCGGCTCCTGTGCTTCGGCAAACTCGAGTCGATGAAGGGGCTCGTGCCCGCTCGGCGGCGGCGACGCTCCCAGCCGACGGTCCAGCCGCTCCCGGCCAGCCCCCTCGCCCGGGCCGATTGATGGGCGCCAAGCGCCTCCCCTTCAAGATCGCGGGTCACCAGGTCGCCGGCGGCAAGCGCCTCAAGGTCGAGATACCCGTCGCCAGGCTCATCTCCGGGACCCCGATCTCGCTGCCGATCATCGTCTGGCACGGCAAGACGAAGGGTCCGACCATGTGGGTGAGCGCCGGCGTTCACGGGGACGAGATCGAAGGCGTGGAGATCATCCGCCGCGTCGCCAACCGCATCAGTGCCCAACGCATGCGGGGGACCCTCATCGCCATCCCGGTCGTCAACGTCCACGGCTTCAACACCGGAGACCGGTACCTCCCCGACCGGCGTGACCTCAATCGGTCGTTCCCCGGGTCCACCCGAGGATCGCTCGCCTCCCGCGTCGCCCACCTCGTCATGGAGCTCATCGTGAGCCGATGCGAGATAGGCATCGACCTCCACACAGGCTCTGACCACCGGACCAACCTCCCCCAGGTCCGGGCGGACCTCGACGACGAGAAGACCCTCGAGCTGGCCCGATCGTTCGGGGCGCCCCTCGCACTCCACTCCCGGACCCGGGACGGGTCCCTTCGCCAGGCCGCCACCGAACACGGCGCCAAGGTTCTCCTCTACGAAGGCGGAGAAGCCTGGCGGTTCGATGATCGGTCCATCCGGGCGGGGTCATCGGGTGTCCTGCGCGTCCTCGCCGCGAATGGTTTCATCGACCCGGTCGTGCCAACCGGCGACGACTCACTCATCGCCCGGTCTTCGAAGTGGATGCGGTCCGGCCGCAGCGGCATCATCCAGCGTGACGTCGAGTTGGGGGAACATGTCACGGAGGGCCAGGTGGTTGCCCGGATCCACGACACGTTCGGCAAGAAGCTCGGCGAGGTGAAGTCCCGGGCCACCGGGATCGTCATCGGACACACCCAGCATCCGCTCGTGAACCGGGGCGACGCCATCGTCCACGTGGCGGCTGTCGCCCCGCCGACCCGCTAGGCGATCACTCCACCCGGGCGAAGAGCGCCGCCGCGCCCAAGCCCACGAGCACGACGCCGCCCGCCCTGTCCCTCACCGTGGCGTACGCGCGAGTGCGGGCGAACAGCCCTCCGATCGACCCGGCCGCCAGCGCATACGCCCCGTCCGAGATGATCCCGAGGGCGATGAAGAGCCCCCCGAGGATGAGCAGCTGGGAGGTGGTGTCGGGGCGGGTGTGGTCGACGAACTGCGGCACGAATGCCAGGAAGAAGGCCGCGATCTTCGGGTTGAGCGTGTTCACGAGGACGCCGTCGACGAAGACACGGCGAAGGGATCGTGGTGCGGCATCCTCGGCGTCCTTCGTCCGCGTCCCCGACCAGGTCCTGACGCCCAGCCAAACGAGGTAGACCGCCCCCGCCACCTTGACGACACCGAAGGCCGTGGCCGAGGCCATGAGCAGCGCCGAGAGACCGAGGACGCCGGCGGTGACGTGCACGGTGGTCCCGACGTGGATCCCTGCCACCGAGACGAGGCCGGCCTTGGCGCCCTGGGTGATGGAGCTGTTCACGATGTAGAGCACCGCGGGCCCGGGGACGACGAGGAGTACGAGGGCCGCCAGGGAGAAGAGGGTGAGGGTCTGGATCGTGGGCATCGGCGTCCCCACGCTACAAGACCCACTCGCTGGGGGCCCGCCCGCGTATCCTCGAGGTGAGTTGGGACGAGCGGCCGGGGGTGACATGGGCCTTCGAGACAGGATCAAAGCCAAGGTCGAGGACGTCAAGCGCGGCGCGGCCGTGCGTATCGCCGAGAACCTTCGCGATCAGCCCGGTGCCATCGAGGAGTTGGAGGCGGCCGGCCTGCTTACCCGCGAGATGGTCGAACGACTAGGGAGGGGTGATGGCCTCTCCGAGGCCATCACGGGGTTCAAGGGTGGGTTGGCCGAACTCATCCGTGAGCAGCCCTCGGCCATGGCTGCCCTCGACGTCCGTCCGCTCGACCTGCTCCTCGAACACGATGACGAGCCCGGCGCCGCCTCCCCATCGGTGCTCACAGTCCTGTTCTCCGATCTCGAGGGGTTCACGGCGTTCAACGCCGCCAGGGGCGACGCGGAGGCGGCCGGCTTGCTCCGCGATCACTACGACACCGTCAGGTCGATCGTTGCCAGTCACGGGGGGAAGGTCATCAAGACGATCGGCGACGGACACATGATGAGCTTTCCCCAGCCCCGGGATGCGCTGCTGGCCGGTCTCGATCTCGTCGACGCGGCCCCCGCCCCCCTCCGGGTCCGGGTAGGCGGTCACCTCGGATCGGTGATCGAGGTGGAAGGCGACCTCCTCGGCAACGTGGTCAACCTGGCTGCCCGGGTGACCGACCTGGCGACCGGCGGTCAGCAGGTGACGACGACCGCCGTTCGTGACACGCTCGACGAGGCGGTGGGGGTGGTGATCGGCGAGCCGAGATGGGAGTCGGTGAAAGGGGTCACGGGATCGGTCGGCGTCTGTGAGGTGTGGCGCGTCTGAGGATCAGTCGACGAGGTCGAACCACTCGCCGTCGGCCAGTTCAGCGGCGAGGATCGCCCGGTCGTCGTCGTCGGCCATGCCCGCGATGATCCCCTCCACCTCGGCGCGATGCGCCCTGGCCAGCTCCTCGCTGCCCAACGCGGCGTGGGCGCGGGCGATCGCCTCGTGGGCGAAACCCAGGTCCCAGTCCTCGGCCAGGTCGGGGTGGGCTGCCGCGATCTCGAGGCAACGGGTGGCGTGGTGAAGGCCAAGCTCGGGGCGGCCCACCCGAATGGCCGCGCGGGCGATGAGGTGCTCGCCGCGCGCATGGTTGATCGGGCTCCCCGCCTGCATCCAGTGGTACGTGGAGGCGTACGCGGCGTAGAGGAGGTTTTCGCGGTCCTCGACGGGGCTGCTCGGTGTCACCGAGGCGTCGGCCAGGCGACCCCATGTCGCGTTGTTGAGCCGCACCCCGAACCACCGGTGGAGGTCGTGTTCCTCGACCATCCGGGTGCCCACCGCCTCGACGAGGTCGTGCCAGCGCTCGAATCCCTCCTCGCCGGCGATGATCGACTTGGCATCGTCGAGGTCGAATGGGCCCTCGGTACCCAGCCCGCCGGCGGCGGCCCGGGCGATCGCTTCGTCGGTGCCGGCGAGGAGAGCTTCGTGAAGCTCCGCAGCCCGAGCCGCCAACAACGTGATGGGAAGCGACATCCTGCGAGTGTATCCCCGGGTGCGTGCTCGAGTTGGGTGCGGCGGCACTAGTACCGTGCGTGCATGACGTGGGGCCAAGCCGTATCGGGTGACGTTCGCTCGGGATTCCGGGAACGGCTGTTCTTCGCCTACCAGGACGCGCGGATCGCGTTCGGCTTGGTCCGCGTCGTCGCATCAACCGTCCTGACGATTCTCCAGCCGGCAGCCGTGCTCGGGCTCCTTGCGATCGCCTTTGGGGTGGTTTCAGCCGGGCACGCCCTTTTGATCAAGCGGACGAGGAAGCCCGCGTTCACCTCGACGATCGTCATCGACGTCCTTGGGTATGCCACGGTGGCCGTGATCGTGGCCGCTCCCGCCGTCACGGCCATGGTTCTTGGGTTCTCCGTTCTCCTCGTCGTCGTGTTCTCAGAAGAGCGGACCCAACCGACCCTGTGGGCTGTGTACCTGGTCGGGTCGATCGTCGCCTTGGTCGGAGCCGCAGTCGAGGAACTCCCTCGATGGGACGAAGTGAATGCCTTCACCGACCTCGCCCCGGCGCTCGTCATGGCCCTCACGATCGGGTACGTGTTGGCGATCGGCGGGAGGGAGGTCGCGAACCTCGAGGCCGAGCTCGACCGGTCGACCCGTGACCGGCTCGAGCTCATCGAGGCGCTCCCGATTGCGGCGTGGGAGATCGACTATTCGGGGTTCGTGGCGTATCTCACGGCACTCCCCGTGGCGTCGGAAGAGGAACTCAAGGAGTGGTTGGCGACCCACCGGGAGGAGTTCCGCTCGGCAGTCGAGGGATCGACGGTGCTCACGGGCAACGCAGCCTTGAACGACCTCTTCGAGGGTGAGGTTGTCCTGCCCGCCCCGCCAACGACGCATCACGGGGGGCGTGACATCCTGGAGATCTTCCTGCCGGAAGCCGTACGGCTGTGGCAGGGGGAAACCGACTTCCGGGTCGAGTACGTCGGCCCGGGACCGGACCACCGAGGAATCCTGTTCGTCCACGTCCCGGTCCGAAGCGGGTTCCCGGACTTCAAGCACTGCCTGGCCATGCTGGTCGATGTGTCCGACCTCCACCGTCTGCAGCGACTGCTCGATCTCGAGAGCGGTGTCTACGCGGCGTTGCTCGACTCCAAATCCGAAGAGGAGGCGTTCCGGGCCGTCTGCGACACGACGACGCAGATCGACGGGTTGGTCGGGGCGTGGGCGGGCGTCGTCGATGGCGCCTCCCCGGCCGTACGCATTGTGGCGGCAGCGGCCGCCGGCGACCGGATCGTGCCCCGGTTCGAGATCCGGGCCGACACCTCCCCCGAGGGCGAAGGTCCGAGTGGACGTGCGCTCCGCACTGGCAAGACGATCGTCATGAAGACGGGCCACCCGTGGCAGGGGCCGTGGACGAAACTCATCGAGGACAACGCGGTGGCCTCGGTGATCTCGACTCCCCTGTCCGACGGCGACCATGTCTTTGGTGTGTTGAGCGTCCTGTCGACGGAGGCCGATATCCCCCCCGGCACGCTTCGCCTCATCGAACGGATCGCCAGGTACCTCGCGATCGAGGTCGTGGCGTTTCGAGCACGAAGTGAACTCACGGACGTCAATTCCGAACTCGAGCGCCTCCTCGCCGACAAGGACGAGTTCGTCGCCACGATCTCCCACGAGCTCCGGACCCCACTGGCGACCGTGTTCGGACTGGCCCAGGAACTAGAACAGCAGTGGGAGTCGTTCCCCGACCGCCAGCGGCGTGAACTCCTGGGCCTCGTGGCGTCCGAGTCGGCTGAGTTGTCCGACCTCATCGAGGACCTTCTCGTCGTGGCTCGCCCGGAGGAGCGCATCCGGGTCGTTCCCAGGAGGATCTCCCTGCGGGCGACGTTCCAGTCCCTCGTACGAGAGGGCGACGGGGTGGTGTGCGACGACGGGGACGCCGTCGCGGTGGGTGACGCGATGCGGGTGCGACAGGTCCTTCGTAACTTCCTGTCGAACGCCCGCCGGTACGGCGGCCCCACCATCCGGGTGAGCTTCGACGGCGGGGACGCCGCCTCGATCACGGTTGCCGACGACGGTCCGGGCGTTGCTCCCGGACTCGAGGAACGGATCTTCATCCCGTTTGTGAGCGCCCCGCTCACGAAGGTGTCCCCGGCGGCGATCGGACTCGGCCTCACGGTGTCGCGGCGTCTGGCCACGCTCATGGACGGCGAGGTGCTCTATGAGCGGCGCGACGGGTGGACGAGGTTCACGCTCCGGCTGCCCAAGGCCGAGTCGTAACGGCTCACCGCCAGCAGTGGCGGGAGGCGTTCCAGTGGCGCCAGCCGCCACCGTCATACACGAGCCAGGCCGCCACCGCCGTGTTGGCAACCGGGTCGAACACGTCCGCACCGGCGTAGCCGGCCGCCTCGGCCCGGGGAGCCCACAACGAGGCGAGATGCTGGAAGAGGCCGGAGGCGGTCGACGTGGGGTTCTTCGCCCACCGATCCCCCCGGCTCTCACAGGCCAGGACGTCCAAGGCCCTCTCGACGTCCGAGGGGGCGAAGAACAGTTCGACGAGTGGGCGCCAATCCTCAACCTCGCTCGGTTCCGTGGGAAGGATCGCCTCGACCCCGGTGGGTCGGAGAATGCAGACGGACCCCCGGTCGGGAGGACTGCACCCGAACCACTCGTTGAGGGGCTGGTCGGCTCCCGGGTCGATGTTGGGCGGGGTGGGAACCGCCAAGGTGGTGGACGACGGTGCCCGGAGCACGTTGCGCACTGCGCCCGGCTCGACCTCGGAGAGGAACGGGGCGGCCAGGGGGAGCGGCCGGGCCGGGACGGCGTCCGCCGCCCGCTCGGTGGTCAGGGATGCCCCTCCGGAGAGGAACACCGCACCGAGGAGTGAAAGACCGGTGATGGTCGAGATGAATGTGCGCATGGGATGCCTCCTTGGTCCGCGCGCGTCACCCAGTCGAGGAAAGGGAGGGTGAGCGGTGGGCTCGAGAACCACTACGTGGTGTGGGGAGAACGGTAGGCATGAAGCCGCATCTACCTGGAACGAGTTGACCTGGACGGCGATAGAAGAGTTCGGCGATGAGGGCTACTGGTAGCGTCGATCCCATGACTGCTCCAACCGCCCGTGACGCCGCCCGCGTCGCCAACTCGATCGCCATGCTCCAGTTCTCGTGGAGCCACCCAACCGTCCAG
>JBFKVA010000107.1:0-6859 GCA_041635475.1 Acidimicrobiia bacterium
GAGAACGGGGGACGAGGGACGGAGGACGAAGGACGGAGAACGGGGGACGAGGGACGGAGGACGAAGTACGGAGTAGAACGAGGTACGAAGTACGAAGTACGAGGGGGGAAGGTACGAGCACCCGGCTCCTCAGTCCCACTTCGTTCTCCGTGCTCCCCGTAGCATCGGCGCCATGGCCGAGATCACCGTCGTCACCGACGACATCACGACGCTGGAGGTCGACGCCGTCGTCAACGCCGCCAACCCCGGCCTCCGCGGCGGAGGCGGGGTCGATGGGGCCATCCACCGGGCGGCTGGGCCGTCACTGGCCGAGGAGTGCCGGGCGCTCATGTCCCGCCGGGCGCCGTTGGACCCGGGAGAGGTAGTGGCGACGCCTGCCGGCGATCTTCCGGCCCGATTCGTCCTCCACGCCGTCGGTCCCGTCTGGGGGGCCGCCCCGCCGCACGTCCAGGACGAGCAACTCGCCCACTGTTATCGCCGGGGGGTCGCCCTGGCCGCGGACCTTGGTTGTCGCTCGGTGGCGTTCCCCAACATCTCGACCGGTGTCTACGGATTCCCCAAGGACCGGGCGGCCCCGGTGGCGGTGGCAGCCCTCCGGGAGGCGCTGGCGTCGCGCCCCGAGGTGGCCGAGGTCGTCCTCGCCTGCTTCGACGAGGAGAACGAACGCCTCACGAGGGCAGCGCTGGCATGAGCCTCGTGCGGTTCCTCACCGCCTCGGAGGCCCGGGCCACCGATGGCGTGAAGTGGAGCCTCCATGGACCCGAGGTCCTCGCCGCCTGGGTGGCCGTCATGGACGTGGAAACGGCGGAGCCGATCAGGGCGGCCGTCGCCGACGCCGCCCAGCGGTCGGTCACCGGCTACCCCGACGCCCGCCTCCACGGGACGGCCGACGCCATCGTCGCCTGGCATGAGCAGCGCCACGGGGTGGCGTACGACCGGGCGCTCGTCAGGTTCGCTCCCCACGTCACCAACGCCATCGGTCAGGCCCTCGCCGTGTTCACCACCCCCGGGGACCGGCTCATCCTTTCCACCCCCGTGTACCACCCCTTCTTTGAGGTCGCCGACCTGGCGGGACTGGAGCAGGTGCGGGTCTCGATGCTCGCGACCGACACCGGGTACCGGATGGACCTCGACCGCCTCGAGGCGGCCGCCGCCGACGGGGGCGTCATCCTGCTGTGCAACCCACACAACCCGACCGGGGCGGTGGCCGGCCGCGACGAACTCGAGGGCGTGGCCGCCATCGCTCGGCGGCACGGCAACCCGGTCGTCTCCGACGAGATCCACGCACCGCTGCGGACACCCGGAACCGGCTTCGTGGCCTTTTCGAGCGTCGCCCCCGACCTGGCGGAGCGGACCGTGACGGTGGCGTCGGCCAGCAAGTCGTTCAACCTCCCGGGCCTCCGACTCGGGTGGCTCGTGGCCGGGACACCCGAGTTGGCGACACGGGTGGACGCCCTCCCCCACCTTTCGACCTACGGATACTCGTCGGTCGGCCCCCCTGCCACCCGGGCCGCCCTCACCGAGGGGGGGCCGTGGCTCGACGAACTGCGCACCCATCTCGTCGCCCGCCGGGACCTCCTCGGGCGTCTCCTCGACGACGTGCTGCCGGGAGCCCGTTGGGTGTTCCCGGACGCGACCTACCTGGCGTGGATCGACGTGGGGTCGTACGGCCTCGATGACCCGGCCGCCGCGTTCCTGGCGGCGGGGGTGGCGCTCAGCCCCGGGACCCAGTTCGGTGAGGAGGGGACGGGGTTCGTTCGGCTCAACTTCGGGTGCCATCCCGAGACACTCATCGAGGTCGTCGAGCGGATGGGCCGCGCCGTCGGGTAGGGCGCACGTCACCGCCCGATACGCGGTCTCCCATGCGTACCCTTCGGCCATGGCTGCGATCGACATCCACGGCTTCGTCGCCGACCTCAAGGACCACGCCATCGACCACGGCTTCCACGTCCACGACGAGCGGCACTTCGTCGAGACCTACTCCCTGCGACAGTTGTGGGAGATCGACCTCCACCCCGAGGCGGCCTGTGGCGGTGCCCTCGACCTCCACATCGCCCTCGAGTCCGACCCCCGTGTCATGCTCGGGTTCGAGGAGGCGGTGATGATGCTCGAAGACCCGTTCGAGGAACCGCCCGATGCCTGGAACCTCAACCTGTTCTTCAACTGGCAGGTGCCTCCGCTCACCGCCCTGCCGGACCTCCTCGTCCTCGCCACCGACCTGGCCGGCCTCGGCTTGGAGAAGCTGCCGATCGAGGTCTCGGCCACGAGCACCTACGCCAACGTGACGGACATGCCCCTCCAGGGCCTCACCATCGTGGGCCGGGGCGAGGTCTCCCTGGCCGGGGTCTTCGCGGCCCGCGAGCAGTTGTGTGAGGAGCTCGACGCCAGCCACCAGGTCTCGATGTACCTGCTCGACAAGGCGAGCGAGTGGGGCCTGGTGGTCGAGGAGTAGCGCCTACCAGTACTCCTCGTAGTGGATGGTGCCGTGGTGGCCGCGGCGATCCGGGTCGAGGCCCCGCTCCATGAGCAACTCCACCACCCCGACGGGCTCCGGGAACGTCGGCTCGTCACCCTCCCAGGTTGGGAGGCCGATCATGGCGGGGTTGCCACACAGGAAGGCGTGGGTGCGATCCGGGTCGAGGGGGGCGCCGATGAGCTCTTCGATCACCCCCTCCGTGATCGCGTCCTGGAGGTACCTCCGGCGCACCCCCGGTTCGCGGGTGGGCATCGGCAGGTAGTGGTAGTTGGCGAAGCGACGTTCGAGCTCTTGATGCTTGTCCCGATAGGCGAGGTCCCGGGCGTAGCGGACGGTGACGGCGTTGACGATCGGCCCCATGTGGCCCTTGCGCAGCAGCTCGGTGATCATGGCGTTGTGGGGCGCCTCCCCCGTCCCGGTCCCGAGGAACAGGACCGTCTCGAACGGGTCGTGGTTGCGTTCGAGCGTGTACCGACCAGCCACCTTGGCGCCCAGGTACACCCGCTCGCCGGGCGTCTTGAGCGCCAGCCGGGGGGTGAGGGCGGGGACGCGGTTCCCCGTGGGTCGGACGAGGACGATGTAGAACTCCAGCTCATCGGCGTCCGAGCGGCTGGCGAGGTAGCCGTGGGCATCGAAGATGGGGCTGCTGATCGAGTATGAGCGTCGAATGAGCGACCGCCGCCGGTCGTCGCTGAGCTCTTCGCCGATGTTGTCGATCCGTGGCTCCCAGTAGCCGAGGCCGACGGTTGCGTACTGGCCGGGGAGATGGGAGGCGTCACCGTGGTCGGGTTCGACACGCACCACCCACAGGTCGGAGTGGTAGGGGTCGAACGCCGTGATGGTGGCGTTGTAATAGGTGTCGCGGAGTTCGGCCATCTCGTCGCCCCCGACCCACTCGGTGACGCGGGCCACGTCAGGCAGGTGAGGAAAGAAGCGGGCGCGGACCCGGTTCCACTCCGTGCCGATCGCCACCGTCGTCCCGAACGGGGCCACCGGGGGCGGATCCTCGTCGGCCGACTCGACGATGAACACGATCAGGTCGCCGGCGGCCGGGTCCACCTCGATGCCGAGCTGCTCGATCGGGTCGCAGTGGATCGTCGGGTGGAAGACCGTCACGACATGGTCGAATTGGAGGTCGGGGGTGCGGCGGTCGGGGAAGTACACCATCGGGTGGCCGCCGACCTCCTCAAGGCAGTCGGGCATCGATCGCCACAGGACGGTGAGCCGGCGCTTCGACTCGAGCCATTGCACCTCTTCGCGCGCCCAGCGCGACATGTGGCTCACGCCCTTCTCGGGGATGGCCAGGACGACGCCCGCTCCGCGCTCGGCCAGCTCGATGGCGGCCTCGGCCGCGGACTCGCCCTCCCCGACGACAAGCACGTCGAGGTCACCACTCGCCCAGCTCCCCACCTCGGTGTGGACGCGATCGGCGAGGTCCGCAGGGACGGCGAACGGCGGCGATGCCCGTTCGACGTCCCCTCGGTCGGCGATGGCCACGAGCCCGGTGGCGAACGAAAGGTGGTCCGTCTCCACGACGACCCGGCCGTCGCCGATGCTCGTCACCGAGCGGACGTCGGCCTGGTAGTGGATCTCGAGGCGGTGACGTCCCACGAGCTCGGCCCCGATGACGCTTTCTCCCCTGGCCAGCACCGCCACTCGGTCCACGCCCGCCTGCTGGGCTGCCCGCGCCAGGCTGAGGCCGGCCGGATTGCCGCCCACGACGACGAGGTCGTAGCCCGGGAGCGCGTTGCCGTCCATCGGGCCATTCTGACAGCCGACACCCGAACGGGTGGGGCCTACCCTCTCGGTGATGGGCAACGTCGCACTCAGGACGCTCGACGGCGAACGACTCACCCTCGGGGTCGACGGCGGCCGATTCGCGGAAGCGACCGACGACGCCGCGATCGACCTCACCTCCCTCTACTCGGTGCGGGGTCTCGTCGACGCCCACGCCCACCTCGGGAGCGACTCGCTGGCCGACGCAGTGGACTCGATTCCCGAGCCCCCCGACCCGCTGGCGGTGGCGCGGTCGGCCCGCAGGCGTGCGTGGAGCCAGCTGGCGTCGGGCGTGTTCCTCCTGTTCGACAAGGGGGCCGGCAACCGAGCCCACCTGGCGATCCTGTCCGAACCCCCCGAGCACCGGCCGGACGCCGAGATGGCCGGGACGATCCTCTATCCGCCCGGGGGCTACTACCCGGGGTTCTCGCCTCGGGAGCTCGACCTGGGCGACCTGCAAGCCACCATCGCCGCCGAAGCCTCGTCCCCCGCGTCGTGGATCAAGGTCGTTGGGGACTGGCCCCGGCCCGGTCAGGGCGCGATCCCCAACTTCACCGAAGAGCAACTGGCCCGGGTGGTGGAGCTCGCCCACGCCGCCGGATGCCGGGTGGCGATCCACGCCGCCGCCCCCCGCACCTCCTCGCTGGCGGTGGCGGCCGGCGTCGACTCCATCGAGCATGGCCTCTTCCTCTCGGGCGACGACATCCGTGCCCTCGGCGCCCGGGGCGGGGCGTGGGTCCCGACGATCACCGCCATGTCGGGGGTGCGCGACTCGCTGCGGCCGGGCGGGTCCGGTTGGTCGCTGTTCGACGAAGGCATTGCCAATGCCAAGCGGCTCCTCGTCGACGCGGTGGAGGCAGGCGTGACCGTGCTGGGCGGAACCGACCTCACCCTCGCCCACGGTCGCGTGGCCAAGGAGGGAGTGGCGCTGGCCGAGGCGGGAATGGCCGCCCGCGACGTCGTCCACGCCCTCACCGACGCCGGCTACGCCTACGCCGGCCTGGGGGAGCCGTTCGCCATCGGCGGGGCGGCCGACGCGGTGGCGTTCGCCACCGACCCCCGCCACGACGTCCGGACCCTCACCGAGCCGGTGGTCGTCGTGCGTCGCGGTGTGGTCATCGTGGATCGCAGATGAGCGAGGAACGCACCGTCGGGGTGGGGCCGTGGCCCGGGCCGTGGCCCGAGGATCCCCGGTTCGACGAGGACCTGCTGCGCGAGGGGGATCGTCGCAACGTCATCGACCGCTACCGCTACTGGTCCCGGGAGGCGATCGTGGCGGACCTTGATGCCCGCCGCCATCCTTTCCATGTCGCCATCGAGAACTGGCAACACGACTTCAACATCGGGGCGGTGGTCCGCAACGCCAACGCCTTCCTGGCCGCCGCGGTGCACATCGTGGGGCGGCGACGGTGGAATCGCCGGGGGGCCATGGTGACGGACCGCTACCAGCACATCGTTCACCACGAGTCGGTCGACGACCTCGCCCGGTGGGCCCGGGAGGCGGGCCTGCCCCTCATCGGGATCGATCTCCTCCCCGAGTCCCAGCCCCTCGAGCGCTTCCGGCTCCCGGAGCGGTGTGTCCTCCTCCTCGGCCAGGAGGGCCCGGGTCTCTCCCCCGAGGCGCGGGCGGCATGCTCCGTGGTGCTCTCGATCACGCAGTTCGGCTCGACCCGATCGATCAACGCCGGCGTCGCCTCGGGGATCGCCATGCACGCCTGGGTCACGACCAACGCCGAGATCGCCTGACCGCTACTGGTCGAGCGCCCACTGGTAGCAGTTCGGCCAGTGGTGGGCGGGGCCCAGCGAGCCGTACCACAGCCGGGCGGCGGCAGCCGTGTTCGCTTCCGCGTTCCACCATGGTTCACCGGGGAACCCAGCGCCTTCGGCCCGTCCCTCCCAGGCCACCAGCAAGTGCTGGAAGAGGCCACCCACCGTTCCCGAGGGGTGAATGGCCGCCGCGTCGTACACCGACTCGCATCGAACCACCCACGCCGCCAGTTCGACGTCCTCGGCCTGGAAGTAGACCTCGATGATGGCGATGACCTCTTCGCGGGTCATCTGGAGCGACTCGGGGGGCTGCTCCCCCGGCGGCTCGGTGGTCGTCGTCGTGGGGACGGTGCTCGTCGTGGTGGTCGGGGGAGCGGTGGTGGTCGTGGTCGTCGTGGTGGTCGTGGTCTTGGGAACCGTGGTGGTGGTCGGGCGGGGAACCGTCGTCGTCGGGACCGGGGCGGCCGCCGCCACCGAGGGGATCGTCGTCGTCGTCGTGGTGGAGGTCGTGGAAGTGGAGGTGGTCATCGTGGAGGTCGTGGAGGTCGTGGAGGTGGAGGTCGTCGCCTCGAGCGGAGCGGCGGCCGGCTCGGACGCTTCGTCGACGTCAGTGCCCACCGCCCACATCGCCCCACCGGCGAGGAAGACGGACAGGAGGAGGAGCAGACCCCGGAGTTGGGATGTCACCACGAGGAAACGGTACCGCCCTTCCTACCCTTGCGCCATGTCGCAACCACGCCTCGTCCTCGCCAGCGGCTCTCCCCGCCGTCGGGATCTCCTCGCCTCCCTGGGCCTGGCGTTCGCCGTGGAGCCTCCCGGCGTCGACGAGTCCCGCCGGGA
>JBFKVA010000108.1:0-6815 GCA_041635475.1 Acidimicrobiia bacterium
GACCGGCCCCACGGAGGACACGTGACCCAGAAGAACGACAAGCGCACGATCTTCGGGTGGGCCATGTACGACTGGGCGAACTCGGCGTTCGCCACGGTCATGCTCACGGCGGTCTTCCCAGTCTTCTTCGAGGGGACGGTGGTCGGCGACGACGGCTGGAAGGGCATCAACGGAGAAGCCCTCTGGGGCTTTCTCACCGGTGGCGCCGCCCTCATCCTCTTCCTGTTCATGCCGATCCTGGGCGCCATCGCCGACTTCTCGGCGTCCAAGCGGCGGTTCCTGAAGGCGTTCGCCTACGGGGGTGCCCTCTTCACCACGCTGCTGTTCTTCGCCACGACGGGCTCGGTCGTCTACGCGATGGTCATCTTCGTGCTCGCCCAGTTCGGGTTCGTCGGAGCCAACGTCTTCTACGACGGCTTCCTCCCCGACATATCCACCGACGACACCATCGACCAGGTGAGCTCCAAGGGGTTTGCCCTCGGCTACGTCGGGGGTGGCCTCTACCTCCTGTTGAGCTTCATCGTCATCCAGTTCTCGGACTCGTTCGGCCTCGAAGCCGAACTGGCCACCCGCCTTTCGCTGCTCGGCGTTGGGCTCTGGTGGGCCGGGTTCTCGATCTTCGCCTTCCGGCGCTTCTCCGAGACGGGGGAGGCCAAGACCCTCCCCGCCGAGTACCAGGATCGGCCGTCACTCATCGCCTACGCCGCGGTCGGTGTGAGCAGGGCCGTCGACACGGCTCGCAAGATCGTCAAGTTCAGGCACCTCCTGCTCTTCGTGCTCGCCTTCCTCCTGTACAACGACGCGGTCCAGACGACGATCTCCCAGGCCGGCGCCTACGCCTCGGGGACACTCGACCTCGACCTGTCGGTGATCGCCGGAACGGTGCTCATCGTCCAGTTCGTTGCCTTCGGCGGGGCCCTGGCCTTCGGTTGGCTCGCCGGCCGATCCAACACGAAGGTCGCCATCCAGCTCAGTCTCGGGCTGTGGATCGCGGTGGCCCTCGGGGCCTACTTCCTTCCGAAGGGTGAGGCGGTGCCCTTCCTCGTCGTGGGCGTGTTCATCGGGTTCGTCCTCGGGGGGACCCAAGCCCTCTCGCGGAGCCTCTACGGGTCGATGATCCCCGAGGAGGCGTCGGCCGAGTTCTACGGCTTCTTCTCGGTCATCTCCAAGTTCTCGGCCATCTGGGGTCCTCTCATCTTCGGCGCCCTCACCCAGACGACGGGTTCGGGAAGGGCAGGCATCCTGTCCCTCGTGGCGTTCTTCGTCCTCGGGTTGGGGCTGCTCTCGCTCGTCGACGTCGAAAAGGCGCGGGCCTCGCGGGCGGACTGGGAGTTCTGAGCCCGTCGCTTCCGTCGCCGTCGGCGGTACGCTTCTCCCATGACCGACGCCTCCAATCCCTTCGACGACATCCCGCCGCTTCCGCCTGACCCCGAACCCCCGGCCCACGCGCCCCAGCCCTCTGCCCAGCCGGGGCGGGAGGGACGGGTGCGCTGGGGGCTCATCGGGTCGCTCCTGCTGCTCGTTGCGATCATGGTCCTGGCGTTCCAGAACCCTCAGCTCACCGAGATCACGTTCCTCGCCTGGACGACGCCGGAGGTGCCGGTCTCGATCGTCATCATCGGCTCGGCCGTGGTGGCGATCCTCCTCGACGAACTGTTCGGTATCGCCTGGCGGCTCCGCCGCCGCCGCCGGCGGAAGGCCGCCGAGCGGGCCGGTTCTTGACCGAACGCCTCGTCGTCATCGGCGGCGACGCCGCCGGCATGTCCGCCGCCAGCCAGGCCCGGAGGCGCCGCCCGCGCCGGAACCTGGAGATCATCGTGTTCGAGCGGTCCGGGTGGGTGTCCTACTCGGCGTGCGGCGAACCCTTCCACATCGGAGGCGTGGTCGACCCGATCGACAAACTCGTGGCCCGGAGCCCGGCCCGGTTCGCCGCCGACGAGATCGACGTCCACCTCCACAGCGAGGTCGTCGACCTCGACACGGCGGCCAGGACGGTGACGGTCCGGCGGACGGGCGGAGTCGTCGAGGTGGGCTTCGACCAACTCGTCTACGCCACCGGGGCCGCCCCGGTCATCCCCACGATGCGGGAGGCGGACGCCCAGGGGGTGTTCACACTGCGCACCCTCGACGACGCCACCGCCATCAAGGCGGCGGCGGCCACCGCCACCAGGGCGGTCGTCGTCGGCGGCGGCTACATCGGCCTCGAGGTGGCCGAGGCCTTCCTGGGTCTCGGACTCCCCACCACGATCGTCACGTCCGGGGAAGGCCTCATGAACCGAGCCCTCGACGAGGACATGCAGGCGAGGGTCACCAAAGCGGTCGTCCGCCAGGGGGTCGGCGTCCATACCGGCATCCGCGTCGACTGCCTCGTCGGGGACCAGGGGAGGGTCACCGGCGTCGAGGCCGACGGGGACGTGCTCCCCGCCGACCTCGTCGTGCTCGGGGTGGGTGCCCGCCCCGAAGTCACCCTGGCCAAGGCCGGCGGCATCCCCCTTGGGCCCACGGGTGCCGTGGCGGTCGACGATCGCCAACGCACCACCATCGACGGGGTGTGGGCGGCCGGTGACTGCGCCGAAGCCACCCACTTCCTGACGGGCGTCCCTACCAACCCGCTCCTCGGCACCGTCGCCAACAAGCAGGGACGGGTGGCCGGGATCAACATCGGGGGCGGCGACGCCCGGTTCCCGGGTGTACTCAACACCGCGATCACGAGGTTCGGCGACACCGAGATGTCCCGCACCGGGCTGAGCGAGTCGGAGGCGGCCGCGGCCGGGATACGGTGTGCCTCCGGGATGGTCGAGTCGTCGACCATCGCCGGCTACATGCCCGGGGCCGAACCCATGACGGTCAAGGCCCTGTGCGAGCGCAGGACGGGACGGCTCCTGGGCGCCCAGATCGTGGGTGGCCCCGGGTCGGCCAAGCGTATCGACACCTTCGTCGCCGCCATCTGGGGCGGGCTGAGTGGCCACGACCTCGCCATGTCCGACCTCAGCTACGCACCACCGTTCTCCGGTGTGTGGGACCCGGTCATGATCGCCTCCCGGCGAGCCGCCGACCGCGCCCTCGGCGTCACGACGTGAAGGCGCCCACGGTGTGGATGGCGGTCCTCCTGGCCGGCTGCGCCGCTCCGTCGCCGGCCCCTTCGACCCTCACCGTCCCCAGGAGCCTGCAGGAGGCGGTGGTCATCGATGTCGACGACGGCGACTCCCTCACCGTGGAGATCGGGGGCACGGTCGAGCGGGTGCGACTCCTGGGCATCAACGCCCCCGAGTTGGACGAGTGCTGGGGAACGGAGGCGCGGGCCGCCCTCGCCCCCACGGACGGGCGCACCGTCGGCCTCGAGTTCGATGTCTCCGAGCGAGACCAGTTCGGACGCCTCCTCGCCCACGTCTGGGTGGACGGCACCCTTGTGAACCTCGAACTCGTGGCGAACGGGTCTGCGTTCGTCAACCTGATCCCACCCGACACCGCCCACGGCCCCGACCTGCGGGCCGCACAGGACACGGCCCGCACCAACGGGGTCGGCGTCTGGGCACCGTGTGGGGACGAGGCGCCCGCCGGCGTGGTGATCGCCGGCATCGACGCCAAC
Source organism: Acidimicrobiia bacterium (assembly GCA_041635475.1). GTDB lineage: Bacteria > Actinomycetota > Acidimicrobiia > Spongiisociales > JAENVV01. Next base: position 3,590 of record JBFKVA010000108.1, read on the forward strand.
CCGCCGGGTCCCGATGAGGACCACCTCGACGAGGAGTCGATCACGATCGCCAACGTCGGAAGCGCCCCGGTGTCGCTGGGCGGTTTCATGGTCCGTGACGCGTCGACGGTTCACCGATACGTGCTTCCCGCCTCGGTGACGCTCGACCCCGGTGCCGAGGTCCGGATCGTCACCGGCTGCGGCACGGATACCGAGACCACGCTCCATTGGTGCGCGGCGGGGCCGGTGTGGAACAACGACGGGGACACCGCCCTCGTGCTCACCGAGGCCGGCACCGTCGCCGCCTACTTCACGTACGGCCCGTAGCCGACTCGACCGGGGTACTCCCCGTCAGCCCCGACCCGACCGTCGCCCCGGGCCGGTAGCCTGCGGCGGCAATGCCGAGGATCTCCCCCCGAGTCGCCGCCATCACCCCATCGGCAACCCTCGCCATCACGGCCCGGGCCCGGACCCTGCGGGCCGAAGGGCAACCCGTGATCGGGTTCGGGGCCGGGGAACCCGACTTCCCCTCCCCGCCCCATGTGGTCGAGGCAGCGGCGGCGGCGGCCCGGGACCCCAGCAACCACAAGTACTCCCCGGCCGCCGGCCTCCCGGAGCTCCGGGAGGCGATTGCCGCCATGGCGACCGCAGCCGGGACCCCGGCCGAGTCGGCCAACGTGCTCGTGACGAACGGGGGAAAGCAGGCCGTCTACTCCGCGTTCGCCACGCTGTTCGGCCCGGGCGACGAGGTCCTGCTCCCCGCCCCGTACTGGGTGTCCTATCCCGAAGCTCTCCGCCTCGCCGGCGCCACGCCGATCATCGTTCCGACGTCGGAGGCTTCGGGCTTCAAGGCGACCATCGAGCAGCTCGACGCCGCGACCACCCCTGCCACCAAGGCCCTCGTCTTCGTGAGTCCCTCCAACCCCACTGGCGCCGTCTACGACGCCCGGGACGTGGAGGCGATCGGCAGGTGGGCAGCCGGGCGCGGCCTGTGGGTGGTCACCGATGAGATCTACGACCACCTCGTCTACGGGGACACCGTGTTCACCTCCATGCCGGCGGTGGTCCCGGAGATCCGTGATCGGTGCGTCGTGCTCAACGGCGTGGCCAAGACCTACGCCATGACCGGATGGCGGGTCGGATGGATGGTGGCGCCCCGCGACGTCATCGAGGCCGCGTCGAACCTCCAATCGCACCTGTGTTCCAACGTGGCCAACGTGAGCCAGATGGCAGCGCTGGCCGCCATCACCGGCCCCGCCGACTCGATCACGACGATGCACGAGGCCTTCGACAGGCGGCGCCGGACCATGCACCGGATGCTCAACGAGATCCCCGGCGTCTCCTGCCTGGAGCCGATGGGCGCCTTCTACGCCTTCCCCTCCTTCCCCACGCACGCCGAGACGACCCTGGAGTTGGCGGACCGCATCCTCACGGAGGCCCTCGTGGCCCTCGTTCCCGGCGAGGCCTTCGGCGCCCCCGGCCACATGCGGCTCTCCTACGCGCTCGGCGACGAGGACCTCGAAGAGGGCCTCCGCCGCCTCGGCGATTTCTTCGCCGGGGGCAGTCGGTACACTGCCCCGCCTCATGGGTAGTTCATCTGCCGCGATGCTCCTGGTCGGTCCCCGGCACTTCACGAAGACACAGATGCGGGTCCCCGACGTCGAACAAGGGGGGTGGCTGGCGATCGAGTCGACCGCCATCTCCGGCATCGAGGTCCAGGCCTGGAAGGGCGTCACGCAACTCATCAAGTACCCGCTCATCCCCGGTCATGAGGTCGTCGGGCGGATCGCCGCCGACCCGGCCGGCACCTTCGGTCTGCCCATCGGCACCCGGGTGGTGGTCGAGGGCGTCATTCGATGCGGCACGTGCGATCGGTGCCGCAACGGCCTTGCCGTGTGTACCTCCCGGCGTCCCGCCAACGCGTACGGCCGGCTGCCCTCGACGGAGGCCCCCGGGCTGTGGGGCGGCTTCTCGGAGATGATGTACCTCGACCCCGGGGCGCGGATCCACCCCGTATCCGACGACGTCCCGGCCGCCGTCGGCACGTTCGCCCACGCCCTGGCCGACGCCTACACCTGGACCGTCGAGGTGCCGGGTCTCGAGCCGGGCCAGTCGGTCCTCATACTCGGGCCGGGCCCTCGCGGCCTGGCCGCCGTCGTGGCGGCCGGCGCCGTGGGCGCGTCCTGGATCGGAGTGGCCGGCCTCGCCCACGACGCCGACCGGCTGGGGATGGCCTCCAGCCTGGGAGCCGACACGATCATCGATGTCGACCGGGAGGACCTGGGGACGGCGGTGGCCAACTCCCTGGGGAATCGCCCCGACGTGGTCATCGACGTGACAAGCCACGACTCGGAGATCGTGCTGGCGGCCCTCGACGTCGTGCGACCGGGCGGCACCGTCGTGCTCGCCTCGACCAAGGGCACGAACGCCATCAACCAGTTGTTCTCCGACATCATCGTCGTCAAGGAGCTCACGATCCGCGGGGCGTACGGAGCCACGTCGTCGGCGTACGACTGGGCGACGGCCCACCTCCCGACCGATGGTCGGCTCGACCAGATGGTGAGCCACGAGTTCCCCCTCGAGGAGGCCGATCGCGCCATCCTGGCCACGGCGGGCGAACTGGGACGAGAAGACCTCATTTCGGTGGCGGTGACCCTCTGAGCACCGGCGACGGGTGGCAGCCAACCCGCTCCTCAACCCGGGCCTGGATCCTCTACGACCTCGCCAACACGATCTTCGCGCTCGGCGTCACCGGCCTCTACTTCGCCCTGTGGTTGAAGGACCAGGGAGCGGCCGACTCGGCGCTGGCCATCCCGACCTCGATCGGCATGGCGATCGTCATGGTCATCGGTCCGTGGGTGGGTGCCCGGACCGACCACTCCGGCAGACGGGTCCCCGTCCTCGTGTGGGGGACGATGGCCACCGTCCTGGCGACTGCCGGGCTGGCCAGCTGGGGAGTGCCGGTCTCGCTCGTACTGTTCGTCGTCGCACTCCTCGGGTTCAACATCGCAGGCATCGCCTACGACGCGCTCCTTCCCGACGCCTCCACCCAGGACACGATCGGCCGGGTCTCCGGGTTGGGCGTAGGCGTCGGGTACATCGGCTCGTTCATCGCGGTTGGGATCGGGCGGGTCGTCTACGACGTCCTCGATCTCGGGCGGCCGGCCGTCTTCAAGGCCCTGGCCGTCGCGTTCCTTCTCTTCGCCCTGCCGTCGTTCTGGTGGATGCGGGAGCAACCACGGCCGGC
>JBFKVA010000109.1:0-6775 GCA_041635475.1 Acidimicrobiia bacterium
CTCGTCGGCAGGGACCTCGTCGTGCTCGACGATGACCTGGGAATGCACGGCAGGGAGAGCCCGGTGGTGTTGGCGGCCGACGGCGCGCTCGACCCATCGAGCGCCGACGCGCTCGCCGACGTGTGGTCGCGCCTTGACACGACGGCGCTGCGGGACCTCAACGCGGCGGTGGTTCGCCGGGGTCGGGACGCCGCGGTGACGGAGTTCCTCACGCCCTGAACCGCGTCCCCGCCGAACCGTGGGCCAGATCGCGCGCTATTCGCGCGCCTCAACCCTGGGTTCCAGCGCGCGGCCGAACCGTGGGCCAGATCGCGCGCTATTCGCGCGCCGCAACCCTGGGTTCCAGCGCGCGCTATCCGTCGGCGATGCGGGCGGCGATGCGGTCGCCGATCTCGTCGGTGGTGGCGCCCATGGAGGGGCCGGCCATGGCGGGTAGCGATGCCAGCTCGGCGGCAGCGGCCGACTCGACGGCGGCGGCCGCATCGGCCTCGCCGAGGTGATCGAGCATCATCGACGCCGAGAGCACCGACGCCACCGGGTTGGCGAGGCCCCGACCGGCAATGTCGGGAGCGGAACCATGGACCGGCTCGAACATCGAGGGCGTACCCCGTCCCGGGTTGATGTTGCCCGAGGCGGCCAGCCCGATGCCGCCTTGGATGGCGGCCCCGAGGTCGGTGATGATGTCCCCGAACAGGTTGTCGGTGACGATCACGTCGAAACGGCCGGGATCGTCGACCATGTAGAGACAGGCGGCGTCGACGTGGACGTAGTCCCACATCACGTCGGGGAACTCGGCGGCGACCGCCTCGGCAGTACGCATCCATAGGTCCCCGGCGTACGTGAGGACGTTCGTCTTGTGGGCCACCGTCACATGGCCGCTCCGCCCGGCGGCCCTGCCGAAGGCGTCCACCACGACCCGCTCCACTCCCCGTCGGGTGTTGACCGAGTTCTGAGTCGCCACCTCGTGCGGAGTGCCCTTGCGGGAGATCCCACCGTGCCCCGCGTACGGGCCCTCGGTGTTCTCCCGCACGACGACGAAGTCGCACGCCGTGAGACCGGCGATCGGCGACGGCACGCCCGGGTAGAGCTTCACAGGGCGGAGGTTCACGTACTGGTCGAACTCGAACCGGAGCCGCAGCAGGAGTCCTCGTTCCAGGATGCCGGGCGGGACCGCCGGGAGCCCAACCGCCCCCAGGAGGATGGCGTCGAACCCGGCCAGCTCGTCGACCGTGGCATCGGAGATCACCTCACCGGTGGCCAGGTACCGGGTGCCGCCGAGCTCGTAGTCGGTGGCGTCGATGCTGAAGCCGAACCTGGCGGCGGCGGCTCCCAAGGCCTTCATCGCTTGGGCGGTGACCTCGGCGCCGATGCCGTCCCCGGGGATCGCGGCGATCGTGTAGGACGACACCTTCACACCCCCTTCGACCTGCGTTGCTTGGCGTCACGGGCGAGGGCGATCCGACCCGACTTGGCCATTTCGACGAGCCCGAACGGCCGCAGCAGCTCGAGGAAGTCGTTGATCTTGCGGGGCTCCCCGGTGATCGAGAACAGGAGCGAGCTTCCGGAGACGTCCACGACGTCGGCCGAGAAGATCTGGGCGAGTTCGAGCACCTCGGTCCGCTGACCGGCCCCGGCCGCGATCCGCACGAGCATCACCTCGGTCTCGACCGCGTTGGCGGGCTCGAGTTCGGTGATCCTGACGACGTTGACCAGCTTGTGGAGCTGCTTCTTCACCTGCTCGAGCTCGGGGGCTTCGACCACGATCGTCATCCGCGAGAGGTGCGGTTCCCCGGTGGGTCCGACGGCGAGGGAGTGGATGTTGAACCCCCGTCGGGCCAGGAGGGACGCGACCCGGGCCAGGACCCCCGATTTGTCCTCGACGAGGACCGACAGCGTGTGTTCCATCAGGTGGCCTCCGGTCCGAGGATGATGTTGTCGTTGGAGCCGCCGGCCGGGACCATCGGGTAGACGTGTTCCTCGGGGTCGACGACGAACTCCATGATGACGGGCCGGTCGGTGACCGCCAGCGCCTTCTCGATGACCGGTGCCACCTCGTCGGGGGCGACCGCCCGGAAGCCGGCGCAGTTCATGGCCTCGGCCAGCTTGACGTAGTCGAGAATGTCCGCGCCCAGCTCGGAGGCCGAGAGGCGGTTGTTGTAGAAGAGCCGCTGCCATTGGGCGACCATCCCGAACACGCCGTTGTTGAGGACGGCGATCTTGACCGGGAGACGGTCGATGGCGGCCGTCATGAGTTCTTGGAACGTCATGTGGAAGCATCCGTCCCCGTCGATGGCGAGCACGAGCTCGTCGGGCATGCCGGCCTTGGCTCCCACCGCGGCGGGTACCGCGTAGCCCATCGTGCCCAGCCCCCCCGAATTGAGCCAGCGGTTGGGGCGGTCGAACTTCCAGTACTGGGAGGCCCACATCTGGTGCTGGCCCACGCCGGCCACGAGGATGGCGTCGCCCCCGGTGATGCGATGCAACTCCTCGACGACGTACTGGGGCTTGATCATCCCGTCGGGCCGCTGGTCGTAGCTGAGGGGGAACTCGCGCTGCCAGCGAGCGATCGTGTCGATCCAGTCGGATCGGCCAGGCGAGGGCCGCTCGCCCCATTCGGCGCTCATGGCGGCCAGCACGGCCCTGGCGTCTCCCACGATCGGCACGTCGGCCTCTCGGACCTTGCCGATCTCGGCGGGGTCGACGTCGGCGTGGATGACCTCGGCCTCGGGGGCGAAGAAGGCGGGGTCGCCGGTGACCCGGTCATCGAAGCGAACCCCGACGGCGATGAGGAGGTCGGAGCGCTGGATGGCGGTGGTGGCGGCGTACAGGCCGTGCATGCCGGGCATGCCCAGGCAGAGGGGATGGGCGTCGGCGATGGCACCGCGACCCATGAGGGTGGTGACGACCGGGATGTTGGCCTTTTCGGCGACCTGGAGGAGCTCGGCCGAGGCCCCGGCCTTGATGATGCCCCCGCCCACGTACAGCACCGGGCGCTCGGCGGCCTCCATCCGGCGCACCGCCTCGGCGATGCGGCGGGGATGCGGCGCGAACGTCGGCTTGTAGCCGGGCAGGTCCAGTGAGCGAACGGGCTCGTGCCACTCGAGGACCCCGTTGAGGATGTCCTTGGGGATGTCGACGAGCACCGGCCCCGGTCGGCCGGTGGAGGCGATGTGGAAGGCCTCATGGATGATGTCGGGGATCTCGGAGGCGTCGGTGACGAGGTAGTTGTGCTTGGTGGCGGCCATCGTGATCCCGGTGGTGTACGCCTCCTGGAAGGCGTCGTTGCCGATGGCGGTCGTGGCCACCTGGCCGGTGATGGCCACGATGGGCACCGAGTCCATGAGGGCGTCGGCGAGGGGCGTGACCAGGTTGGTGGCGCCGGGACCCGACGTGGCGATCACGACGCCCACCCGCCCGGTGGCCCAGGCGTACCCGGACGCCATGTGCCCGGCGCCCTGCTCGTGGCGGGCGAGGATGTGGCGGATCGGGCTGTCGAGGATCGGGTCGTAGGCGGGAAGGATGGCGCCACCGGGCACGCCGAACATGATCTCGACCCCCTCGTGTTCGAGGGACTTGATGAGCGCTTCGGCTCCACTGATGGTCGACATGGGTCCTCCGGAATGAAAAAAGCCTCCCGGTGGGGAGGCAGGGAGGAGCGAGCGCCGATGTTCGGGGGCGCTGCTCCTATCCGACTACGACGATCTGATGCATGGGAGGTGCAGTATGCCATGCGGCGAGGGGGTGTCAATCCCGGCGGGGGTTGGGTCGATCAGCCGTCGAGGTGTACGAAGGTCGCCCGTCCCGTGAAGTCGAGCACCTGGCTCGTCCCCGAGGCCAGGTCGATGAGGACGATCCCGTCGAAGTCGGACAGGAGGACGAATCGACCGTCGGTGGCGATGTAGGTGCCGGGTCCACATTGGGTGCCATCCGCGGGGATCGGGGAGTCGTCGTCCGTGAAGAACCTGTCGACAACCAACCAGCAGGACGTTCCGCCCTCGCTGTAGTCGTTCAGGCCGAAGGCGAGAGATCCATCGGGGAGGTAGATCGCTGGCGTCGTGCAGTCCGCCACGCCGGCGCTCCCGTAGGTGCAGTCCTGCGGGTCCCTCTTCGGCAACGTCAGGTCGAAGATCGGGTCATCGGGGTTGTAAAGGATGATGCTGGGACCGCCTTGATCCACCGCACCGTCGAAGTACGGGCCGATGGTGGAGACCCGACTGACTCCCCATTCCGATTGGACCGGTACGCGCAGGTAGGGGTCTTGGTCGCCGGTTCGCGACAGGGACAGGTGGAAGATGCCGATTGTGTCCTCGTCGATGCGCTGGCTGTACTTGAGGCCTTCCATCGTCTCGAAAAGGCGGCCGTCCACGTTCCAGACGAGAGGGGTCGGTTCCGTGCTGCCGGCTTCCAGCCAGTAGATGTCCCCTCCCGCATATCCGTCGGCATCGGGGTACCCGAACTCCTGGAAGACCACGCCACCGGCCCCGTCGGTGACGGCTGTCTCGACCCCCATGCCGTCGTGTTCGTACCCGGCCTGCAGCGTGCAGTCCGTGTACCGGTAGATGGTTGTGGCCACGGCGACGATGAGGTCAGGGATGGTGCAGGTCTCCCCGCCGGAGGTCGCCAGGCCTTCTGCCGACGAGATCCAGAAGGACAAGGTGGGGTCGGGGTCCCCCGTCGAACCGCGCCACCCGGCGCCGACGAACGCGTCCCCCCACGGCGCGGCGTCGAGGATCCAGCCCTCGGTCTCGGCCACCTCCTCCCACCTGACCCCATCGACCGACGACCAGGTCGAGGTGAGTGCCGGGTCGCCGGGTTCCGAACTGAGGCCGAGGAGCCCGGATGGGCCCGCCACGAGGCTCAGGCTGCTCGATGCCCACTCCGGTTCGGAGAGCGCGCTCCAGGCGGTCCCGCCGTCGGAGCCCCAGACGCCGATCTGGTCGCTGGACTCCCCACCGACGGCCACGAACCGGTCGCCGGCCCACTCGAGGAGTCCGAGCTCTCCCAACACCCCACCCGCGGACGTCGTCGGTGTCACCCGGTCCCACCCAACGAGGTCGGACGAGCGAAGCAGGAACGCCATGCCGGAGTCGAAGTCGTGGCCGGACACCAGTACCTTCGACCCGTCGGCGGCGATGGAGTCCAGGTACGCGTTGGATGCGCCGACGTCGATGGCGACCCGTTCCCACCGGCGGCCGTCGGGCGACGTCCACACGACCGGGCGGTTGGGGCTGACATCGACCTCGAGGCCGACGGCGACGAGCGTGGGCCCCGAGCCCGGGTCGAACGTCGCCACGTCGAACATGAGGCAGGTGCAGCTCAGGCCCGGGTCGTGGACGCGCTCCCACAGGTACCCGTCTGCGAGGGAGAACTCGGTCCCGTCGAGGCCGGAGAGCCACACCGTGGGCTGCGTTCCCAGCCGACCGACCGCCACGAACCCCCCGCCGAAGGGGGTCACCCCGCTCGCCAGTCCCACCGGGTCGGAGTAGTCGGCCATGGGGTCCTCGACGGGCTCCCATCGCATGTCGGCAAGCGCCGCCTGGCCCATGTGGTCGAAGCGGACGCTCGTCGTCTGGCCCGTCGCGAGGTCTTCGATGTTCACGATGTAGGTTCCTGCGGGGTCGCTTGGTCGTAGCGTGAAGTCACCTTCGAATTCGCCGCGATCGTTGGTGGGTTCGGTGAACAGCCACACGACATCGCGGTTGGGTGTGGCCATGGTCGCCCTGAACTCGGCCCCAGGCGTCACGCCCCGGACCGAGAGGGTCCGGATCGAGGAACTTCCGTCCGCGGGTTCGACGGACGCGCTGAAGCCGGTGGGGTTGTCGCATCCGAGGGCCTCCCGATCGTCTTCGGGCAGGAAGATCCCGCTGATGCCGACGGAGGTCACGGCGCCCGGTGTGGGCGCGCTGTGGTCTCTGCTGACGAGCGTGAGCTTCGTGCCTTGGGTGCAGGACACGTAGGCGAGCTCGCCGTCGACGAACGATTGGTGCCGCCAGTCGTCGTCGGGTGCGTGCCCCCACGCCTCGGCGATCTCCTCGAGCGTCGAGGCGCAGAGCTCGAACCCTCCGTAGAGCCGCATGCCCGATGCCTGGTTGCAGTGGAAGCCGTAGTAGGAGCCCACGCGCTGGAAGTAGGCGCCGTCGTAGGTCCACACATCGACATCGCGCTCTGCGTCGTGGCTGTGGGGGTTGCCCAGCTTCCCGCTGAGCGTCTCTGTGTCCGGCCGGCAGGCTTCATCGAACGCACAGAGGTCGAACGTGCCCACAGAGCTCGGCGACGGGGCTTTCCAGGTGAAGAACGCAGGCACCTCGCCGGCCGAGTACGTGAGCGTGAGCATCCCGCTGTCGACACCCGAGCGGGCGTCGAGCGTTCGCTGGCCCAGGACTGCGCTCACCTTGACGGCGTTGAGTGCATCGCCCACTCCTGGCCAAGCCTGCACCGCGACCTCGACCAAACAGGGCTGGAGGAAGTCCACCCAGAGCTCACCCCAGGTCAGGTCGGGGTCGCGCTCGATGGCCTGGTACCCCCGGTAGGCACAATCGGCCGCATCGACGAACGTCTCGACCCGGAGCGTGTCGAGTACCACGAGAAGGAGGTCAAGCATGAGGGTGAGGTCCGACGCGTCGTACAGGATGTAGCTCGACCCGGGCTTCGGGAACTGGAGATGCCCACCCGCCTCGTACCCGGCAGGCACAAACACGTACGCTCCCCCCGCGTCGTAGATCATCGTCAGTGCCGTGTCCATGAGGCCCATGATCCGTTGGTCGTTGACCTCAAG
>JBFKVA010000110.1:0-6609 GCA_041635475.1 Acidimicrobiia bacterium
ATCTTCCCGGCCTTGCCGAGGAACTCCCTTCGTTCCATGTTCTCCTCCAAGGAGCGCGAGGGCAGGCGCCTCGCACCTCTTCGCACGTTAGACGATCATCGGCCCGGTGGGCCGTGAATACGCCTATCGGTGTTTTGATATCTCAATCACTACCTTGCAGCGCCATCTACCTTGTACTGTCTGCTATCATACAGTGCATGGCAGTGGCTTCCGACCACAGCACACAACTCCTCAAGGGCGTTCTCGACATGTGCCTCCTGGCACTCATCGAGGCGGAACCAAGCTATGGATACGAAATGGTGCAGAAACTGACCAGCTCCGGGCTCTCCCTCGTCAGCGAGGGTTCGATCTATCCGTCCCTGAGCAGGCTCGAAAAGCGGGGCCTGGCCGAGGGGTACCTCGTCGCCTCCAGCGGGGGGCCATCGCGCAAGTACTACCGAATCACGGACCAGGGGACCGCAACCCTCGGCACGTGGAAGGAGTCCTGGGAGGCGTTCAGCGACGGCGTCAACCGCATCATGACTGGAGACCCCAATGAGTGACCGGCAGCAGATCGTGGACCAGTGCACGCGCTACTGGCTCGCCACCCGCGTCCCGAGGCCCGTGGTCTCGGGTATGGTCGGGGAGCTGGATGCCCATCTCCACGAAGCGGAGGCGGCCGGTCGACCCCTTTCCAGCGTCGTGGGAGTCGACGTCGCGGCATTCGCCGAGCAGTGGGCTTCGGTCCACAGGACACCGCGGGCGTCCGACCCCGACTGGCGCACCGCCGTCGCCCGGAGGAACCGAACTCGGATCGGACCGTTCACAGGCAGTATCGGAGTCGCCGCCCTCGTGGCCGGCGCAGGGGCACTCTTCGCCCAGAAAGGAGGCAACGTGGAAGGCTTTGACCAATGGGAGTGGCTGTGGACGATCACAGCATTCGTGTTCGCCGTCGGAGAGATATTCACGGCGGGCTTCTTCCTTCTCCCATTCGCCGTGGGAGCGGGCACTGCCGCCGTCCTCGCCTGGATCGGGGCAGGGCAGGTCTGGCAGTGGAGCGCCTTCCTTCTGCTGTCGGTGGTGACCCTCTTCTGGATGCGTAGATTCAGCCCCGAGTACACCCCCGGACCGGACATCGGCGCCAACCGGTATCGCAACCGGACCGGTTTCGTCACCGAGACCATCGACGAGGCGTCCGGCACCGGGCGGGTGAAGGTGGACAGCGAGGAGTGGAGGGCGACCTCGCACGAAATCATCGAGGTCGGAGCCCGGGTACGGATCACGTCCGTGGCCGGCACCAAGTTCGTCGTCGACAGAGACTGAAAGGAGAATAGAAGGCATGGAATACCTTCTGGCGCTCATTGCGCTATTCGTCATCATCGTGGCGGCGACCGGTCTGCGGATCGTTCGCCAGTTCGAGGCGGGACTCGTGGAGCGCTTCGGGCGATACACGAAGACCCTCGAACCGGGGCTCAACCTCATCATCCCGTTCGTGGACCGGGTCATCAAGATCGACATGCGCGAGCAGGTCGTGGATGTTCCGCCCCAGGAGGTCATCACGCGGGACAACGTGGTGGTCACGGTCGATGCCGTGGTGTACTACCAGCCCACCGACCCGGTGAAGCTGCAGTACAACGTCGCCCAGTTCATCATTGCCGCCACCAAGCTGGCGCAGACGAACCTGAGGAACATCGTTGGTGACCTCGACCTCGACGGGGCCCTGACCTCACGCGAGATCATCAACACCCAACTCCGCGACATCCTCGACACGGCCACGGACCCGTGGGGTACCAAGGTCGTCCGCGTCGAGATCCAGCGGATCGAGCCGCCACCCGACGTGACCCAGTCGATGCACCGGCAGATGAAGGCCGAGCGTGAGCGCCGGGCCGTCATCCTCGAGGCCGAGGGTGAGAAGCGGTCGGCGATCCTCAAGGCCGAGGGTGTGCGGGAAGCCGCCATCCTGCGGGCCCAGGGTGAAGCCCAAGCCATCCGTGAGGTCGCAGAGGCGACCAAGTTCGAGAAGCTGATCGTGGCCGAGGGTGAAGCACTGGCCATCGAGTCGGTCTACGGGGCCATCCACCGTGGCGACCCGACCCCGGACCTCATCACGATCAAGTACCTCGAGGCACTCCAGGAGATGGCCGACGGGAAGGCCACGAAGATCTTCCTTCCCGTCGAGACCTCGGGCATCCTCGGATCGCTCGGCGCGATCAAGGAGATGTGGCAGGAGGAGGCGGCGCAGTAGTCGTCAGGCACTCGTCGATCCCAGGTCCGACCGAAGCAGCCCTCGGCACACCGGGGGCTGCTTCGCGTCCGCGCGTCAGGCCGACTCGAGCACGAACACCCTGATCACCCTATGCGGAGCCCTGCTCGGATACTTGGCGTACCCGGCGTAGAGCCGACTCCCCTCCTCGAGCACGCGACCGGCGGTGTCGTCGTCGGCCGGCCGCGCCCTCACCGACCGGGACCGGGTCCGGTAGGTGACCATGGCTGCAGGGTGGGCCACCAGATTGTGCACCCACCCGGGCGTCGGCCGCTGCCCGAAGTTCGACCCGACGAGCGCCAAGTTCTCGCCGACCGGGATCCCCAGGAGCGGAACCGTTCGGTCCGTTCCACTCCGCGCCCCGGTCGTCGTCACCATGAGAACCGGGAGCCCGGAGACGAGACTCGAGAAGGTCGCCCTCTGGGCGGTGAGGCCGAACACCCACCGGTCGACACGATGGAGTTGGCGCTGAGCAAGCCAAGCCCCCGGCCGGGAGGAGACGAAGGCTTGGGCCAGCCTTCGAAGTCGACCGACCGAGGCCGGGTACTCGTACCCCAGGTCAGCGAGCAGGCCCATGCCGCCCCCTCCGGGACCCGATCAGAGGATCTGGCTCAGGAAGAGCTTCGTCCGGTCGTGCTGGGGGTTCGTGAAGAAGTGCTCAGGTGTGCCCGCCTCGACGAGGGAGCCGTAGTCGAAGAACAGCACCCGGTCGGCCACCTCCCGGGCGAACCCCATCTCGTGGGTGACGACGACCATCGTCATCCCCGACAACGCCAACTCCTTCATCGCTTGGAGCACCTCGGCAACCATCTCGGGGTCGAGCGCCGACGTGGGCTCATCGAAGAGCATGACCTTGGGCTCCATGGCAAGGGCCCGGGCGATCGCCACCCGCTGCTGCTGGCCACCCGACAGCTGGCCCGGGTACTTGGCGGCCTGCTCGGGGATCCCGACGCGCTTGAGGAGTTCCATGCCCTTTTCCTCGGCCTCCGACTTGGCCCGTTTGCGCACCCAGATGGGACCGAGCGTGATGTTGTCCATGACGGTGAGGTGGGGGAAGAGGTTGAAGCTCTGGAACACCATGCCCACCTCTGACCGGATCTTCTCGATGTTGCGGAGGTCGTTGGTGAGTTCGATGTCATCGACGATGATCGTCCCCTCCTGGTGCTCTTCCAGGCGGTTGATGCACCTGATCAGTGTCGACTTGCCGGACCCCGAGGGGCCGATGACGACGACGACCTCGCCCTCCTTCACCCGCAGGTCGATGCCGTGCAGTGCCTGGAAGTCCCCGAACCACTTCTTCACGCCTTGGCAGATGATGATGTCTTTGTCGCTTGTAGCCATGCTGGGTGGTCTTTCCTATCGCGTTCCGAGTCCAAGTTTCTTTTCAAGTCTCTGGGACGCCCTCGACATCGCAAAGGCGAACGGCCAGTAGATGATGGCGACGGCCACGATCGTCTCCATGAACGAGCCCAGGAATGCCGACTGGCCCGGGATGACCGTCTTGCCGATGTAAAGCAGGTCGAAGAGCCCGATGATCGCCACGAGTGATGTGTCCTTGAACAGGGCGATGACCTGGCCCACGAGGGCCGGGATGACAGCCCGTAGCGCCTGGGGCATGCTGATGAGGGCCGTCTTCTGGACAACGGACATGCCCAGGGCGTCGGCTGCCTCGTACTGGCCCCGGTTGAGCGACTGCAGGCCGCCGCGGATGTTCTCGGCGAGGTAGGCGGCCGAGAACAGTGTCATGGCGGCGATGGACCGAATGACGTTGTCGATCTCCTGGAGCCGTTCGGGGAGGAAGAAGTCGCCGAAGTTGATGGCGGCGAACAGCCACGTGATGAGGGGAACCGAACGGACGAGTTCGATGTATCCCGTCGAGATCGTCCGGAAGATCGGGAGCTTCGATGACCGCCCCAGGGCCAGCACGATGCCGAGGGGGAAGGAGAGCCCGATGGCGAAGATCGCCAGCACCGACGTGAGCGCCAGCCCACCGAGGAACTCGCCCCCGGAGAACGGCACCGTCGAGCCCGGTCGGAGGAGCGCAGTCGTTGAACTCGAGAGGCGGGCAAAGAGCACGGCCCCGAAGACGGCCGCAACCCACGCCCACTGGACCGAGCGGATCTTGGCGGCCGACCCACCGAACGTAGGGGCCAGCAGGGCGAAGCCGGCGAGGAAGAGGACGAGGATCTTGATGGTCGCCGAACCGCTCACCGCCTCGGGCAACGGGACAAAGAGGAACGCGATGCCTGCCACGAGCAACGCCCCGGCCATGGCCCTTCCGACCTCACCGGTCGTGGGGGACGCCCACCACCTGAGGGTGAACCAGCCGACGAGGCCGAAACCGACGAAGAGCGGGAGGTCGAACGAGGCCACGAGGTCCCACTCGATGACCGGCTTGCGCAGCACGATCATGACGAGCAGCGGCGACGCCAGCACCCACCACACGGTGAGCGACCGGCGCAGTCCGGCCCACCGGCTGCTTGCCCACCGCCCAAGCGGATAGGCGAGGAGCATGAGGACGATGATGATCGTCCACGGGATCGTGGTGGTCGACGCCAAGGGTTCGTACACGTCGATGTTGAGCCCGTCCTCCGACACGCCCGCCACGGGCGCAACCATCACCCACAAGCCGGCGGCCAGGACTGCCAGGAGGACACCGAGCACCCCTGCGGTCGGAACGGTCTCGTCCTTGGCCGACGTACCGATCATCTTGGGGATGGCGATGCCGACGGCCGCGACGAGCAGAGCCACCGCGGCAATGGCGAACCGGAACTCCCTGCCCTCGACGAACGGGCTGACAAGCATCAGGGCGACGATGCTGCCCAACGCGGTCAGGGCCCGTCCGATCTTGAGCCACGACGTCTTGCCGCCGGTCCCGTACACGGCCATCGACAACGACGCCGCGACGAGGATGAGGCCCACCGACAGCCAGATCCGCCCCATGTCCTCCTGCGGGTAGGCCTGGATCATGAGCAGGCGCGAGTTCTGCCCGACCGCCCGCCACAACCGCGTCGGCTTGAACGCGAAACTCACCACGCTCCACAGCACGCCGAGGATGATCGCCGACGTGACGAGAGTGAGGATCGCGCTCCCGATGGACTGGAAGAGGTTCTTGCGCAGCCAGACGACGGCGCCCGACGGGGGCGGCTCGGGGGGCGGGGCCGACTCGGGGATGCCGAGGTCGATCTTCTTGGGGCGAATGTGGTCGGTCATCTAACGCTCCACCAATGCCAGCTTGCGGTTGTAGTAGTTCGTGATGGATGACAAGGTCAGGCTCCCCGCCGAGTAGAAGATCATCCAGAACAGGAACACGGGCATCGACTGCCCCGTCTGGTTGTAGACGGTTCCACCAACCTGGACGATGTCCGAGAACCCGACCGCGATGGCCAGCGACGAGTTCTTGAAGAGGTTGAGGAACTGGTTGCCAAGAGGAGGCAGCACGATGCGGAACGCCTGGGGAAGGATCACCATCCGCAACAACTGGCCCCGGGTGAGGCCGACCGCCAGGCCCGCCTCGGTCTGACCCCGGGGGACGGCGAGCACACCTGCCCGCACGGCCTCGGCGATGAACGCGGCCGTGTAGACGACCAAGCCGATCCACAGGGCCGCGTACTGGATGGACACGACCTTCCCGAACGAGCGATCCATGTTGACGAATCGGCCCGAGGTGAGCTGGGGGAGATTGGGGTCGAACGGCGCTCCGCCTCTCATCGGCTCGAAGAGCGAGGCCAGACCGTCGAAGAGCTGTTGGAAGCCCACCTTGGTCCCGGCGACGTCGGAGTTGCCGACGATGGCCTCGGTCACACCCGGCACGGCCAGGAAGAACGCCGCACCGAGGAGACCGACGAGGCCGGTGACGATGAGGACGTACCAGTCGTCGTCGGAGAACTTGCCGTAGCCGACCGGTGTCTTGAGGGCGTTCAATCGCTTCCGGATCACCGAGTAGGCGACCCACACGACGAGCAGGGCCAGCACGAGTTGGAAGGCGATGACCGGAAGCGTCGAGAAGATCCCCGAGAGGAAGCTGAACACGGGCTTCATGTACCCGGCCACCGGGTGAATGAACCAGGCGACCGCGATCGAGGCCAAGAGCGCCAGCAGGGTCCAGGTTCCGGCCCGGGCCTCTCCCCGCCCCGACTCCTGGATCCCGATCCTCCACCTGTACACCCGGCGGGTCGCCCAGACACCGATGAGGAAGATGACGATCCACTGCCATCTCGTCTCGGTGGGGTTGAACCACGGGAGAGCGAACCCCTTGGCGGAGAAGTAGGCGACGGGCTCCCCTGCGCCGAAGAGCGAGACGCCTGACTCCCTCGTCAGCTCACCGAGCCCCCGGATGACCACGTTCCAGAAGATGATCTGGACGA
>JBFKVA010000111.1:0-6559 GCA_041635475.1 Acidimicrobiia bacterium
CCAAGCCCCATTCGCCCCGTGGCTGGGGTCGACCGTCCGGGTGCCGGCGGTGGCCGAGTTGCGGTGCCCCAATCCGCACCACCCCGTCGCCTGCGGCCAGTGGCACGCCGATCACCTCGACGGGGTGATCAACGACCTCGGTCCGAATCGGGTTGCGGCGTTCCTGGCCGAGTCGATCGGTGGGGCTACCAGCGCCGCCGCGCCTCCCCCGGACGACTACTGGGCGGCAATCAAGGAGGTGTGCCACCGCCATGGCGTGCTGCTCATCGCCGACGAGGTGATGTGCGGCTTCGGGCGGACCGGCACCTGGTTTGGGCTCGACCACTGGGGGGTGCATGCCGACATCGTGGTGGCAGCCAAGGGGGCCTCATCGGGGTACTGGCCGATCGGGCTGTGCGCGGCGTCGGCCGAGGTCACCGCCGAGGTCAACGGCCGGTTCATGCATGGGCTCACCTGGTCACACCACCCGGTCGGCGCCGCCGTCTGTCATGCCGTGCTTCGCCGCATCATCGAACTGGATCTCGTCGATCGGGCCCGCACCGTCGGTGCCCACCTCGAGAACCGCCTCGTTCGGGCGCTGGGCGACCATCCGAATGTCGCCGATGTCCGCGGCAAGGGGATGCTGCTCGGTGTCGAGTTCGTGGCCGAGCGATCAACCCTCGAGCCGTTCGCAACCGACCTCCGTGTGGCGACCCGCCTCGTCCACGCCGCCAAGCAGCGCGGTCTGTTGCTGTATCCCGCCGCAGGGTTCGTCGACGGGTCCATCGGTGACGCGGTCCTCGTCGCCCCACCACTCACCGTGACCGAGGACGAGTGCTCCCTCATCGTGGAACGGCTCGCTCACGCCGTGGAGGAGGTCCTGGGGCCCTGATCCTCCGCCCGCCGGCGGGTTGAGGATCTCACCACCATCGGCGACCGATGCCGGCCGGTGATCGAGGGTCCCGCACTCGGCCGCGGACCGGCTTTACGAACGCGGGTTGTGGGCGTATTGTGGGGGCTCGACCACTGAGGGAGGCAACACCTGATGGCACACGTGGGAGCCCAGCAAGAGGCACAGCGGCAGCGGAGGCTCCGCTCCCTCATGGTGCTGCTCGCGGCCGTGGCCGGGTGGCTGTGGTGGCGTCTGCTGCGCGGACTCCCGCTCCTGCCCGTCGTCGCACTCAGCGACGATGCGATGTTCTGGGTCCCCGGCATTCTCATCGTCATGCTGCTGGGCGTCGTTCTCCTCGCACCCATGCTCGCCAATGGGCGGTCGCCACACATCCTCATCCCACCCGAGCAGATCGATGTCGGGTTCGCCGACGTGAAGGGGTTGGGCAAGGTGCTCTCCGAGGTCCGACACACACTCCAGGTGCTCCAGGATCACGATCTCTACCGCAACGAGATGGGGGGCCGTCCCCGGCGCGGCGTCCTGTTCGAAGGTCCTCCCGGGACCGGCAAGACGCACATGGCCAAGGCGATGGCCCACGAGGCCAACGTCCCGTTCCTGTTCGTCTCGGCCACCGCGTTCCAGAGCATGTGGTATGGGATGACGGCCCGCAAGATCCGTGCCTTCTTCCGGGCCATCCGCCGAGCGGCCCGGGAGTCCGGAGGAGCCATCGGGTTCATCGAGGAGATCGACGCCATCGGGATGGCCCGAGGCGGCCTCGACCAAGCGACCGATCGCTCGGCCGGGATGTCCATCTCCCCGTCCATCAGCCAGGGCACCGGTGGAACCGTCAACGAGCTCCTCATCCAGATGCAGAGCTTCGACGAACCGCCCCGGGGAGAGAAGGTCAAGGCGTGGTTCCGCAAGCGCCTCAACCGCTACCTCCCGGTCCACCTCCAGCTCACCGCCGCTGCCGCCGAGTACAACAACCTCCTCCTCATCGCCGCCACCAACCGGGCCGAATCGCTCGATCCCGCCCTCATGCGACCCGGGCGGTTCGACCGGATCCTCCATTTCGGCCTGCCCGGCCACACGGCCCGTCGCGAGCTCATCGAGTTCTTCCTCGCCTCCAAGGCCCACGCCGTCGAGGTCGACACCGAGGAGGCCCTCGAGGAGGTTGCCTCGGTGACCCTCGGTTACAGCCCGGCCATGCTCGAACGCCTCTTCGACGAGGCGCTCCTCGTCGCCCTGCGCGACAGTCGCCGGGAGCTCACGAGGGAGGACATCCGCAAGGCCCGCTTCGAGACGGAGTTCGGTCTCCCCGAGGAGCTCAACTCACCCGAGCACGAACTCGAGACGATCGCCACCCACGAGGCCGGTCACGCCACCGTGGCCTACCTCATCGGGAAGGGCCGAAAGCTCGAGGTCCTCTCGATCATCAAACGTCGGGAGGCGTTGGGTTTCCTGGCGCACAGGCTCGCAGAGGAGCGCCACACGCAGAAGCGATCCGAGATGGAGGCGATGATCCAGATCGCCATGGGCGGAATCGCGGCCGAGGAGATCTACTTCGGCGAGTCCGGTTCGGGGCCGGCCGGCGACCTCCTGGCGGCCACCAATGCCGCCGTCGAGATGGTCGGTTCCATGGGGCTGGGTGGGTCCCTCGTCTCGTTCCGCGCCCTTGACCCGGGCGCCTTCGGCGGCAACCTCGTGGCCCGTGTCCTGGCCGACCCGCACGGCAGGCGGGCGGTCGAGGACATTCTCTCGGACCAGAAGCAACTGGCGACGAGGCTCCTGCGCGAACACCCCCACATCGTGGAGGCGCTCAGGGATGCCCTCATGGACCGGCGCGAACTGGTCGACATCGAGATCATCGAGGTGATCCGAGCCGCCGAGGTGCTGCGCGAGG
Source organism: Acidimicrobiia bacterium (assembly GCA_041635475.1). GTDB lineage: Bacteria > Actinomycetota > Acidimicrobiia > Spongiisociales > JAENVV01. The sequence continues at coordinate 2,775 of JBFKVA010000111.1, forward strand.
CCGAGGCCGCCGCCTCGAGCTGAGGGGGACCGGCGAGGCGCGCCCTCAGTCCTCCTTGCGTTCCTCCACCGCGAAGACCACCCGGCCGTCTGCGCAGTCGGCCTGGATCTTCGACTTCCACGTCGTGGCCTTGAAGTACACCTCCACCTCGTCGGGCCCGGCGTGCTCCACCTCGGGGCTGAATCCGGCGAACGGCGAGTACCAGTCGAGCCGAACCGTGGCTCCCGCGCAGGAGACACTGGCGGATCCGCCGATCGAGGTGACGATCTCCGTGTCGGACAGCGCTCCCGTCGTCGGCGGGGTCGATGTCGACGAGGAGGGTGGAATGGTGGTGGACGTGGTGGGGGTGGACGTGGTGGGGGTGGACGCGGTGGTGGTCGGACCCGGCTGGGACGTCGTGGGAACGCTCTCCGTCGACGGCGCGACAGACGACGAAGGGGAGCTGGCCACGGGGGCCACGGTCGTGGATGACGGCGCAGTGGACGTCGTGGAGACCGCCACGGTGCCGATGACGCGGGGCCCGGCGGTGAGGTCACCGACCACGAACGACACGGCCGCGAACGCCAGGAGTGTCGCAATGATCGTGGCCGCGGCCCACGCAGCGATGAAGCCTGCCCTGCTCATGGGATGACTGTACGCCCGGGAGTCTCTTGGATTCCTGAATCGTGGGTTAACCCTTCCCTAAGGACGGCCTCCTGGCGCCGTGGCCGGGCGTGGGCGCCGATAGCCTTCCCGCATGGCATCGGTACTCGTCATCGAGGACGACCAGCGCATCCGGGAGGCGGTCGCCACCCGGCTGTCAGGCGCGGGGCACGCCGTGGAGACCGCCCCCACCGCGTTCGGCGGGCTGGAGCGGCTGATGGCCGAGGCGCCGGATGTGGTCGTCCTCGACCTGGGCCTGCCCGACCTCGACGGCGGCGAGCTCCTTCGGCTGATCAGGGCGACGTCGACGGTGCCGATCATCGTGGCGACCGCCCGCGACGACGAGGACGAGATCGTGCGACTCCTCGATGCCGGTGCCGACGACTACATCGTCAAGCCCTACGCCGCTCCCCAGCTCGAGGCCAGGATCAGGGCGGTCCTGCGGCGCAGCACACCCACCGGGGACCCCGAGGTGCTCGAGATCGGTGCCCTCCACATCGAGGTCGCTTCCCGGGAGGCGCGGTTGGACGGGGTGGGCCTCGACCTCAGCCGCAAGGAGTTCGACCTCCTCGTTCATCTCGCCCGTCACGCCGGCACGGTGGTCGAACGCCGCGAGCTCTTCGCCGAAGTCTGGCGGCAGCCGTACGGGGGATCCGACAAGACCCTCGATGTGCACCTGTCCTGGCTGCGCAGGAAGCTCGGCGAACGGGCGGATCGCCCGCGCTACCTCCACACGGTTCGCGGGGTCGGTGTCAAGCTCGTCGCCCCGCCCTCATGAGGCGTCAACTCGTCGCCGTCACGCTGGCCGTGACCACGATGGTCATCACTGCGTTCGCACTCCCCCTCGGTGCCACGGTTGCCCGCCTGGCCGACAATCTCGCCGCCCAGGAGGCCGAGGACGTCGCCGGCCAACTCGCACGGGCGGTCGGCTCGTTGCTCAGGGCCCCCGACGTCGAAACCCTCGAGCGGTTCGTCGGTCCCGACGGCCCCACCCTGCGGGCCGTGCACCTCCCCGACGAGGTCATCGGTTCACACATCGACCATGAGGATCTCGCGGCGTCCCTCGAACTGGCGTGGGCGGGTGAAGGCGTCTCGGCTGCGGACGGCGGAAGCCACCTGGCGCTCATCCCGGTGTTCACCTCGACCTCGACCCCGGCTGCCATCGCGGTGGCTTCCGTGCCCCGGGGTACATCGACCCGGTCGGTGTGGGCGGCGTGGGCGGTTCTCGGAGCCCTCAGCCTGGCGATGATCGGTCTGGCGGCGCTCCTCGCCGACCGGCTCGGGCGGCGCCTCGTCCGTCCCGTCGAGGCCCTCGCCCACGGGGCCCGACTGCTGGCGACCGGCGACCTCGAGGCGACCGTCCCGGTCGAGGGCCCACCCGAGATCCGAGACGTCGCCCACGGGTTCAACCGTCTGGGCCGACGAATCCGGGACCTCCTCCAGGACGAGCGGGAGGTGATCGCCGATCTCTCCCACCGGCTGCGAACTCCGCTCACGGCCCTCCGTCTCGAGCTGGAGGGTCGGGCCGCCTCGGCCATCGTGGACGAACTGGCAGCGACCGTCGACGACATCATCAGCGAGGCCCGGGAGCCCCACCACCGCCACCTGTCGAGCCAGGTGGACCTGGCAGCCCTCGTCCGATCGCGCGTCGAGTTCTGGGGTGCGCTCGCCGAGGAGGAGAAGCGGGCGGTGTCGCTGCGTCTCGAATCCTCGCCCACGGAGGTCGAGATCAACCAGAGGGCGTACGCTGCCGCCTTCGACGCACTGCTCGAGAACGTGTTCGCCCATACGCCGCCCGGGACTCCGTACGCGGTGGCACTCGAGGCGCTTGGGGATACGGTGGTCCTCACCGTCGAGGACGGCGGACCCGGGCTCCCCGACGGGGTGGACGTCCTCTCTCGCGGAAGTTCCTCGGTGGGCTCCACGGGCCTGGGCCTCGACATCTGTCTCCGTCTCGCCCGTTCCAACGGGGGCACGTTTGACATCATCGCCTCCTCACTGGGAGGAGCCGGCTTCCGGCTCGCCGTTCCCCGCGGTTGACGCGCCACCGGCGAGCTCCCGCGACGCCTTAGTCTGGGCCCATGGCCCGACTCGTGTGCGCCTTCTGCTCACAACCCGAGGAAGCGGTGCACCACCTCGTTCGGGGACCACGCGGCGTCGCCATCTGCGACTCCTGCGTGGCGATCGCTGTCGAGGCAACCCGCGAGGACCTCGACTTCGCCGGCGACGCGTTCCTCCACTCGATCGGGCTGCTGTGCACGAACGACCGGTACGTGGACGGCGTCCTCGGCACCATTCCGGACGGGGCCGTGGCCATCCGGGACGGGCTTGTGCGGTGGGCCGGACCCGAGCGCTCGATGCCCGGGAGGTACCGCACCCTGCCCCCACTCGACTGTGGGGGTCGCGTGGTGCTCCCCGGCTTCACGGACGCTGTCACCGGGGCCGACGACGAGACGCGGTGGACCAGGATGCTGCGGGAGGGAACGACGACCGCGGCCGTGCGCTCGAACCCCCGGTCCGATCTTGCGCCGCTCCTGGCGAGTGCTCCGATCGCGCTGGGTTCGCTCCTCCGATCCCTTCCGGATGGTGACTGGCCGGTCCCGTGGCAGACGGTGGCCCGGCCCGGCGACGGCCCGGCGGATTGGATCGACCTGTGCGGGGTCGCCGACCCGGTCGAGGCCTTCGAGTCGGCCGAACCACTCGACCCTCGGGGCTACATCGTCGCCAACCTCTCCCGCGAGCTGCCCACGGCGTTGGCTGCCCTCCACCGGGCAACGATCCTTCAGCCGTCACATCGCCGGGCAAGCGGACCGGCCGATCGCCTGTGGGCGGACGTCCCCCTCGCGCTGGCCACCGGTGGCTCCCCCTCCACCGACCACAACGACTCGATGCAGCTCGCCATCTGGCTGGCCGTCCGCAACCACCGACTGACCGTGGAGGAGGCCATCTGGTCGGCGACCCGGGGGGCGGCCGTGGCCCTCGACTGGGGCGAACGCGGCCTCCTCGTTCGCGGCGCCCCGGGCGACCTGGTGGTCCTTGACACCGATCGCCTCGACGACCTCGTCGCCGACCCGGCCCACTCCGCGGTCTGGAAGGTGTTCCGGGGCGGCGCACTCGTCCACTGACGCGGTGAAGGGCCCCGA
>JBFKVA010000112.1:0-6531 GCA_041635475.1 Acidimicrobiia bacterium
CGAGGCTGAGGTACCCGAGGGTGTCGGCATCGACGTGCTCGGCGATTTCGTCGACGCTCATGCGAGCTGCGAGGAGCTTGGTGGCGTCCGAGGTGTCCATGCCGTAGAAACAGGGATGGCGGTAGGGAGGCGACGAGATCCGCAGGTGGACCTCGCGGGCCCCGGCCTGGCGGACCATGGCGACGAGCTTTCGAGTGGTGGAGCCGCGCACGATGGAGTCGTCGACGAGGACGACCCGCTGGCCCTCCAACGTGGATCGGATGGGGTTGAGCTTCACCCTGATGCCCCGATCACGCAGGAGCTGGTTCGGTTCGATGAAGGTCCGTCCCACGTAGCGGTTCTTGACGAGACCGTCGGCGTACGGGATCCCGGATGCCGCCGAGAAGCCCTGGGCGGCCGGGATGCCGGATTCGGGGACGGGTACGACGACGTCGGCCTCGACCGGCTGTTCGGTGGCGAGGATGCGGCCCATCTGGAGTCGGGCACCGTGGATGTACCGGTCGTGGAGCCGGGAGTCGGGACGGGCGAAGTAGACGAACTCGAACACGCAGAGTCGGGGGGCGGTGGCCTCGCCGAACGGGAAGGAACTCTGGATGCCGGACTCACTGATCTCGATCATCTCCCCCGGTTCGAGTTCCCGCACGAACTCCGCGCCGACGATGTCGAGGGCGGCTGTCTCCGAGGCGAGCACCCACCCTTCCGCCAGCCGGCCGAGACACAAGGGCCGGAAACCGTGTGGGTCCCGGACACCGACGACGTGACGCTGGTCCATGATGACGAGCGAGAACGCCCCTTCGAGCCGGGGAAGGAGACCGAACAGGGCCTCCTCCAACCGGAAGTCGGGTCCGTGCTCTTCCGCCTTGCGGGCGAGGTGTTCGATGAGGACCTCGCTGTCGGTCACGTCGTCGAGGTCGACTTCGGCGGCAAGATCCACGGTGTTGGTGAGGTTCCCGTTGTGGGCCAGGGCCAGGGACCGGTCCCCGACTTGGCGAAAGACGGGCTGGGCGTTCTGCCACTTCGGCGAGCCGGTCGTCGAGTAGCGCGTGTGCCCGATGGCCAGCGGACCCTCGAGGGCGGCGAGGATGTCCTCGTTGAACACCTGGGGCACGAGGCCGAGTTCCTTGAAGACCGTGGCAGTCTCGCCGTCCGACGCACAGATCCCGGCGCTCTCCTGGCCGCGGTGCTGGAGGGCGAAGAGGCCGAAGTAGGTGAGGTGGCTGGCCGAGGTCCCCGGTGCGTACACACCGAACACGCCACACGCCTCTCCCGGTCTGCCTTCGTCGAGCACCACCGCGAGCGTAGCCGCTGCCCGAGGTGGTTTCGTTCCCCCGGTCCGGCCGGTGGAGGAGACCGCTACCCTCTCGCGACATGGCAGAAGTGTTGCTCATTGCAGACGACGACCGGGTGCGTGACGACGTCGAGGCGGCCCTGTCCGGGCCCAGGTCCCGGGTCGTGACGGTCGCCGATCCCCGGACGGCGGTGACACGGGCCCAGGAGGTCGGACCCGCTTGGATCCTCATCGACCTCCATGTGGGTTCGATGGGAGGCATGGCGGTGGTGCGGGCCCTGAAGGACGCGATTGCGCTTGGGTCGGTGGCCGAGGTCCCCCTCGTCATGCTTCTCGATCGAAGCGCCGACGCCTTCCTCGCCGGTCGGGCAGGGGCGAACGCGTGGGTCGTGAAGCCGTTCACCGCGCAGGACCTGCGCGCGGCACTTCCCTCGGGGTCCACGGTCTGAGGTGAGCGCTCTCCAGGTCGGGCTGGTGGCCGTCCTCGGGCTCTGCTTCTTCGCGTCGGGCTTTCTCTCGGGCTCGGAGACGTCCGTTGTCGCCATCCCCCGCGAGCGACTCGATCAGCTGCGAGCCCAGGGTCGCCGGGGCGAGCGACTCGCCGCCCTCGCCGAGGACCCGGAAGGAACCATCGGCACGATCCTCGTCGCCAACAACTTCGTGAACATCCTGGCCGCCACGATCGCCACCGTCCTCGCCACCGACCTCATCGGCGAACCCGCGGGACCGATCATCGCCACGTTCGGGATGACCGCCGTGATCCTCGTGCTCGGCGAGATCACACCCAAGACGATGGCGTCGCGCCGGCCGGAGTCGTATGGGCTCTTCGCCGCGCTTCCCCTGTACGGACTGCGCCGGGCGCTCACCCCCATCTCGAGGGTGTTCATCGGGATCAGCCGGTGGTTGCTCACGTTCACCCGATGGAGGGGGACGTCGGGGGCCGATGTGACCGAGGAGGACATCCGGGCGCTCTCCGCCCTCGGGGTGGCCGGCGGAGGCATCGGGCAGGAGGCCCACGAGATCATCGACGCGCTCTTCGTGGCGGCCGATCGCCCGGTGCGAGAGGTCATGACGCCCAGGGTCGACGTCGTGTCCGTCCGCCTTCCGCTGTCTGTCGAGACGATTCGCGACGTCGTGGCCGAGACCGGCTACTCGCGGTTCCCGGTGCTGGGCGAGGAGGGGTCGCTCGACGACCTCGTGGGTGTCCTCTACGTCAAGGACGTGCTCCGCGCCGGCGAGACGATCGACGCCAAGGGGTTGCGGGCCCTCATCCGGACCCCGCAGTTCGTACCCGATTCGGCGGCGCTGCTCGACGTGCTCCGGGACTTCCGGGCGAGGCGAACCGGGTACGCCGTGGTGCTCGACGAGCACGGCGGGTTCGATGGCCTCATCACGGTCAAGGACCTCATCGGGGAGCTCATCGGGGATCTCAAGGACGAGTACGACGCGGGCGTCCCGCTGCTCGAGGCGCTCGACGATGGTTCCTTCCTGGCCGACGGGAGGATTCCGTATGAGGACGTGGAAGCTGCGCTCGGGGTGAGTCTTCCCGATGGTCCGTACGCCACCATTGCGGGGCTGTTCCTGGCCGAGCACGGTGCCGTCCCGGAGGAAGGGGACACGGAGGAGGTCGAGGAGGTTCGTCTCACGGTGGATCGGATGGATCGGAATCGCATCGCCACCCTGCGGGTGGAGAGAACGGTCGGTGAACTGCCCCCGCTATGAACCGGCGGCAGCGAGGACCTGTTTGCGGTCCTGCTCGGTGAGGCCTCCCCAGATTCCGTATGCCTCCCGCAGGCCGAGGGCGTAGTCCTGGCAGGCCTTGAGGACCGAGCAGACCTGGCAGATCGCCTTGGCCCGGGCCTCCCGCCGCTCGCGCTCGTCTTTGCGTTCGAAGGTGGTTGGGGGGAAGAACAGGTGGGCGTGATTGCCCCGACACATCCCTTCGACCTGCCAATCGGACGACCTCGACACAGTCAGACTCCTCCACCTGAGAACGTGTGGTGCGAACGTAGCAGCGCCTTCGCCCCGTGTCTAGGGAAACTGGCCGGTCCCCACGGGTTTCTCACCGGCACGTAGAGTGATGGCGGGAAGGCGACCCGCCCCGGGGGTGAAGGACCCAATGGCCCGCTTGGCCAGCCATGCCCCTATCCTCACCCGGACATCGGGACGTGGCGCAGCATGGCAGCGCGCAGCGTTCGGGACGCTGAGGTCGTCGGTTCAAATCCGACCGTCCCGACTCAGAAGCACCAGGTCAGGGCCGCCCGCAAGGGCGGCCCTCTGGTGTGGGGGCCGATTCCATCGCGCGTCCATCGCGCGCGTCGGGGAGTCGACCGGGGGAATGGGGCACCTCCGGCCGAGACGGGCAACGGTGCTGGGACCCGCGGCCAAACATAACGCTTCTCGTCATTGACGCCTTGCGTTATGCTTGGAGAGTGCTCAGGTCCTTCGCCGACAAGGAGACAGAGAGGGTATGGGATCGTCAGCAATCTCGCATCTTTGGTCCCGACCTGCAAAGGGCTGCGTATCGGAAGCTGCTACTCCTCGACGCGGCGGAGGTCTTGGCTGATCTCAGGGTTCCGCCGGGGAACCGATTGGAGAAGCTCCACGGGGATCGAGAAGGCCAGCACAGCATCCGGATCAATCAGCAATGGCGTGTGTGCTTCCGCTGGACTCTCTCGGGTCCGGAGGATGTCGAGATCGTCGACTATCACTGAAGGAGGTGTCCATGACCAAGACCGCGGCGCATGAGCCGATCCACCCGGGCGAAGTACTCCAGGAGGAGTTCCTGACCCCGCTGAGCGTGACACAGCACCGGCTTGCAGTATCGATCCAGGTTCCTCCTCGTCGGATCAACGAGATCGTTCATGGCAAGCGGAGGATCACAGCCGACACCGCCCTACGTCTCGCGAAGTTCTTCGGGACCAGCGACCGGTTCTGGCTCAACCTGCAGGCCCGCTACGACCTGGAACTCCACAGCGAGGCACTACATGACATCCTGGAGGACATCACCCCGCTCAAGACCCCGTAGGCGAGTGGGGCGACTGCGCCCAGCTAGGAGACCGAGAACAGGTCCCATTCGTCCGGGACGCCCTTCAGCTGGAACGTTCCCAGCGGCTCGTACCGGATGGCCGAACCGGCGGTGAGGGCCTTCACGGTGTTGGAGACAGCGACGCCGCCATCCGGGGCATGGTCGATCACCCGGGCGGCGATGTGGACGCCGATGCCCCCTACGTCAGTGCCGTCCACGGTGATCTCGCCGGTGTGGAGGCCCGATCGCATCCGGATTCCGAGGGCCTGGACCTGGTGGAGGATCTCCTTGGCCGCCATCACCGCTGACGTCGGGCTGTCGAAGACCGCCAGGCAGCCATCGCCGGTGTTGCGGATCATCGTGCCGCCATAGCGTGCGACCTGCGTCGCGCAGATGCGGTTGGCGTCCCCCAGGATGTCGAGCCACCGTTGGTCGCCGAGCTCCACCGCCTGCTGCGTGGAGCCGACGATGTCGGTGAACAGGACTGTGGCCAGTCGGCGCTCCTCGGTCATGTGGGACGTCGTGCCGGTGACGAACGCCTCGACGTGGTCGAGGATCTCCTGGTAGTCGCCCACGTGGAACGGACTGGAGTCCGCCCCCTCCAACTCCACCCACTTCGCTCCGGGAATCCGCTCGGCGATGTACTTCCCGAACGCGACCCTGTGGTAGCGGTTGTCCTTGCGGTGGATCACCAGGGTGGGGACGGCGACCGACGGGAGCAGGCCGGTGACGTCCACTTCCGTCTGGGACCGGTACCCCCGCCTCAGGACTTCGGGCGACATGGTCGATCGTTGGAAGCGCAGCCACCACCTCCGGAAGCGGGGATCCTCGGCGACCGAGGGGGCGGTGAGGTGGAGGACGTCGCCGGTGGTCCCGTGTTGGAGGAGGAACAGCTCGGCGGCCCGCGCTGCCGCCTCGGCCGGCAACCCGATGGGATAGTCGGGTCCGCGCAGGAGACGAGCGTGGGCGTTGATGAGGACGAGTGACTCCGTTCGCTCGGGGTACGTCGCCGCGAATTGGATTGCGATGTTGCCGCCCTCGGTGTCCCCCACCAGGGCTGCCCGCTGGGAGTCCGCGGCCTCCATGACGGCGACGATGTCCTCGATCCACAACTCGGGCCCGGGCTCGCGTCCCTCCGGGAGCGGATCGGACACACCGACGCCGAGCTTGTCGAAGAGAATCACCCGCGAGAACGACGCGAGGCGATCGAGGTAGCGGGAAGCCGACGGCTCGTCCCACAGGTTGTCGATGTTCGTCCCCCACGACGGCACGAACACGAGATCGGGCGGTCCCTCCCCGAAGACCTGATAGCCGATGACACCGTTGGGTGAGCGGACGTACTGCGTTTCCGGCTGCACCTGGCTACTCATTCCTGTCGTCAACCGGCCCGTGGCGGCAAGTGCCGCTGTGAACCATATACACAGAGGGTCAGTGCGGATGAACCTCTCGGTCCGGATCGGCGAGTGGCGCGCCCAGGTTCCGTGCACGCCGAAGGCTGAAGTGGATGGCAGCCGCCAGGATGGCGACGATGATGGCCAGCGACAGGTAGGTGTCCATGTGGTACCAGTGCGAGACCGACATCTTGAGGCCGACGAAGATGAGGATGCCTCCGAGGCCGTGCGAGAGGTAGTGGAAGCGCTGCCTGGCATTGGCGAGCAGAAAGTACATGGCACGCAAGCCGAGGATGGCGAAGGCGTTGGACGCGAACACCAGGTACGGCTCGTGCGAGACGGCGAGGATCGCCGGCACGGAGTCGACGGCGAAGATGATGTCGGTGATCTCCACGACGAACAGTGCCGACAGGAGGGGTGTCGCTGCCCGATGGCCGTTGAGCATCGTGAAGAACCTCTGGCCGTCGAACTGGTCGGAGACCGGCATGATCTTCCCCAGGATGCGCAGTCCGCGGGCGGCTTCGGGTTCGCCCTCGTCGGCCCGGTGGCGGATGATCTTGGCTCCCGTGAAGACGAGGAACACGCCGAAGACGAGGAGGATCCACCAGAAGCGGCTGATCAGCGTCGTACCCAGGACGATGAACACGGCGCGCAGGGTCAACGCTCCGAAGATCCCCCAGAAGAGCACGCGGTGCTGGTACTTGAGTGGGATCGAAAGGCTGCTGAACAGGACCGACCACACAAAGACGTTGTCGACGCTGAGCGACTTCTCGATGAGGTAGTCGCTGAGGTACTCGCCGAACGCGGCCCCACCGAACGTGAGA
>JBFKVA010000113.1:0-6467 GCA_041635475.1 Acidimicrobiia bacterium
CCGGGTGGGACCCGGTGGGCCTGCAAGTCGGTGATCCGGCTGCGTCGGTTCGGTCGGTGGCCGTGTGTCATGAGGTCACCGACGCCGTCATCGACGCTGCCCTGGCCGAGGGGCCCGACTTCCTCGTCGTGTATCACCCCCTCCTGTTCTCCCCGACCACGCGCCTCGTCGCCGGGGCCGGGGCACCAGGTCGGGCCCACAGGCTCATCGCCGCGGGCGTGTCGCTGTTTGTCGTGCACACCGGATGGGACACGCCCGAAGGCGGCGCAGCCGACGCCCTGGCGGGGGCCCTGCGCCTGGGCGACGTCGAACCGTTCGGCGCGGACGACGGGGCGGCCTCCTTCAAGCTCGTCACGTTCCTGCCCGAACCCCACGTCCCCGCGGTCATGGCTGCCCTGGCCGGGGCCGGGGCGGGCACCATCGGCGAGTACACGTCCTGCGGCTTCGTCACAGCCGGGACCGGCACATTCGTTCCCGCCGCCGATGCCACCCCGTTCGTCGGCGAGCGCGCGGAGCACAACGCCGTCCCCGAGGCCCGGGTGGAGATGATCGTTCCTGCCCCCCGACGGGAACCGATCATCCGAGCCCTTCTCGCGGCCCACCCGTACGAGGAGCCGGCGTTCGATCTCGTGACGCTCCAGCCGGCCTCGGTGTTCGTGGGCCGGGTCGGCACCATCGAGACGACGACGCTCGGGGGCCTCGAGGAGACCTGCCGTGCCGTGCTCGGCTTCCACGCCGTACGCCGGGCGGGACCGGCGTCGATGCCGGTGTCGAGGGTGGCGGTCGTCCCCGGGTCGGGGTCGGGGATGCTCGGATCGGCCAGGGCGGCCGGTGCCGACGTGCTCGTGACCGGCGACGTGGGCCACCACCGGGCGGTCGAGGCGCTCGAAGCCGGCGTGGGGATCCTCGACGTCGGACACGCCCCGAGCGAGGGTCCGGGGATGGTGGCACTCGTCGCTGCCGTCTCCGATCTCCTTGACGTGCCGGTCACCGACCTCACCGGCGTCGGGACCGACCCGTGGGGCATCGCGTGAACGAGTTCCGCAGCCTTGCCGACCTCCTCGACCTTCAGGCCCTCGACTCGCACATCGACCGCCTCCTCGACGAGCGGGCCAACCTGCCCCAACTCCAGGAGTTCAAGGACGTCTTCGAGGAGAGCTCCCGGGTCGCCGCCCGCCTCGCCACCGAGCAGGCCCGCCTCACCGAGGCGTCCCGGCTCCTCGACAAGACCGAGGGCGAGTTGGGTCTCCTCGAGAACAAGGCCGACGTCACCGAACAGCGCCTCTACGCGGGTGGCATGAACGCCCGAGAGACGGCACACATGCAGGCCGACGTGCGGATGCTCAAGCAACAGGTCAGCACCATGGAGGACAAGGTCCTCGCGCTCATCGACGAACGCGAGGAGATGGAGACCATCGTCAAGGGGATCGATGCCGAGCACACCGCCGCCACCACCCGCCGGCGGGAGTTGGAGTCGTTCATCAAGGAGGCGTGGAAGCGGATCGACGCCGAGATCGCCCGCAAAGAGGCGCGCAAGGTGGACCTCGTCCCCTCGATCGCCCCCGACCTCGTGGCCCTGTACGAGGAGGTGCGGTCCGTCCACGGCGGCGTGGGCGTCGGGCCGCTGGATGCCGGCACCTGCGGGTCGTGCCACATGGAGATGAGCCCGGGCGAGGTGGCCGTTCTCAAGCGGGAGGAGTTCCCCCGCTGCGTTCACTGCAACCGCCTCCTCGTGATCTGATGCTCTTCTGGCACCTGGGTGGGACCCTGTGGCTCTTCCGCTGGATTTTTCGCGACCCCACCGTCGACGTGCGCTATCTCTCGGCGGGAGCGATCCTCCCGGACCTCATCGACAAGCCGATCGGCACGATGATCGCCCCCCACACGCTGGGCGCGAGCCGGCTGTGGGGGCACACGCTGCTGTTCGCCGTCGTTGTGATGACGCTGGTCATGATCGTGACCGGGCGAGGGCCGCGACGGAAGCCGTGGATGGCGTTGACCATCGGCTTGTTCTTCCATCTCGTCCTTGACGCCATGTGGACCGCCCGCGAGACGTTCCTGTGGCCCTTCCTGGGGCTGGCGTTCTCGCCCGGACCCGAGGACTACTGGGCGGGCTTCCTGCGGCGCCTCGTCGACTCACCGTGGACGATCGCCGGCGAAGTCGCCGGTGTCGCGTATCTGGCCGTCGTGTGGCGGCGGTCGGGCCTGGGCGACCGGCCCCGCCGGCAGGAGTTCCTGCGCACGGGGCGGCTCCTTCCCGCTGAGTAGCGGTGTGCCGTAGCCTGAGGGCTCCATCGTCCTTGGAGGCCGACCGTGACCATGTTCGCCTACTTCGCCGGCCATGAGCAGTGGCATCCGGAACAGCTCGTGCGGCATGCCCGCCTCGCGGAGGAGGCCGGTTTCGACATGATCGTCGTGTCCGAGCACTTCCACCCCTGGGTGGATGACGCCTCGGCCGCCGGGTTCGCGTACTCCACCATCGGGGCGATGGCGGAGGCGACGAGCCGCGTTGAGTTCACGACCGGGGTCACGACGCCGCTCTTTCGGTTCCATCCCGCTGTCGTGGCCCAGGCAGCCGCCACCCTCGACCGGCTGTCGGGCGGCCGCTTCCGCCTCGGGGTGGGCACCGGTGAGAACATCAACGAAGGGCCCCTGGGCTACGAGTTCCCGAACTACGCCGGACGCTCGGCCCGGATGCGGGAAGCACTCGAGATCATGCGTCGGCTTCTCGACGGGGAGAAGCTCACCTTCGCCGGGGAGCACTACGTGACCGATCGGGCCCGTCTCTACTCGCCGCCGATGCGGCGGGTACCGGTCTATCTGGCGGCCGGCGGACCCAAGTCGGCGGCCCTGGCGGGCGAGATGGCCGACGGGGTCGTGACGTCGGTCAAGGACCCGTCCGACACGCGGGAGAAGGTCACGGAGCCGATGCGGGCGGCGGCGGCTGCCGCCGGGAAGCCCGATCCAACGGTGCTCGCCACCCGCTGGTCGCTCCACGCTCGGACCCAGGACGAAGCGTGGGAAGCCCTGTATTCGTGGCGGGGACTGCGGGCGCCGGGACGATTGGAGGCGGTCGACCCCCAGACCTTGCGCGAGCGAGCCGACGAACTGCCCCGCGACGAGGTGCTGGGCCGCTACTCGCTCAACTACACGGCCGACGAGATCTTCGAGACGTACCGGCCGCTCGTGACGGACCTGCACGCCGACATCGTGACCTTCCAGATGGCCTCCCTGGACCAGGAGGGGCTCATCGAACTCCTGGGCAGCGAGGTGCTGCCCAGGATGCGTACCCTCGGCTGACCGGACGCCGGTCGCCGGCATCTTCGGGCGCCTGAACGCTGGGTTCGAACGGGTTGGCGCCATTGCCGCCTCCGGGGACGGGCGGAAGTCGGCGGTCAGGGAAACGTCACCCAATTCTCCAGCGCGCCTGGGTCGGCGAACCCGCCGACAGCGTCGCAGGTGAGTGGAGCCGCCGCCCGGTCGGCCACCGAGATGATCATCTGTTCCCGGCTGGTCACCCCCAGGGGGCCGTAGTCGGCGAAGAGCTCATCCGTCATCACGTCGAACAGTGAGACGGCCTGACGACGATTGTCGCCAGTGTTGGCGAAGACGGCAATGTCTGATCCGGTGAAGTCGCCGACGTGGTGTCCGAGGAGGGCACCGGCAACCAACCTGTCACCGGGCTTGATTTCGGTGTTGACGTGAAAGATGATCACGAGGAACTCCGGGGCTTCGTCGGGCTGGATCTGTATTTGATCGCCCCCGTTGGCGAGGCGCTCATCACGCACGTCGAACACCACTCCGTTCAACGGGGACCGGATCTCGATGGCGGCGGCGTCGAGGTCGAACTTGGGTGAGAAGTAGTGCTTCATGCTCGAACAGGACTCGAATGAGTCCGAGTAGTCGTGGCCCGCCCCCGATCGAAACCTCGACACCCTTGCGACCGCATCCAGTGGGAAGTAGTGGGCGACGACGAACGTCGGCAGGGGATCGCCCACGTGATGTACGGGACCTGTGGCGGTCGCTGGAGCCGGAGTAGTCACGATGACCGCCGTGGTCGTGGGCAGCGCCGTGGTGGTCACAGCCGGACTCCCGCCACACGCCGGCACGACGAGCGCAACGATTGCCAGGAGGAGGGTCTTGAGCACCGCAAACTTAGGTGGTCCGGATCCGAGGACGCGGTATTCCGTCCGCCGAGGCGGCAGGTGTTCGGCTGATGGGGCGGCCAAACGGGTCCACGTAGCCGGCAGCAAGCTCGTCGGAAGCCAGGCGACTTGGTCTCCGAGCCGTGGCCCGCTGACGCCACCCTGCGGTCAGCCGGCCGGTTCGACGACGACAACTCCCGACTGCAGGGCTGCGCCGTGGATCGTGCAGAAGTAGCTGAAGGTGCCGGGTGTGTTGAAGGTGTAGGCGAAGGCGTCGTCGGGGTCGATCGGGCCCGAATCGAACGTCCCGGCGAGGGTCGCCGTGTGGGGCGTCGCCGATGCATTCGCCCACTCGACCGTCTGGCCGACCGGGATCGTGACGGTCGGCGGCGTGTAGCCGAACGAGAACATCTCGACGCGCACGTCGGGCGGCAGGTTCGACGGTGGGGTCGGGAGGCCGCCGGCCACCGGGGGAATGTCGGAGGACGACACCCCGAACTCGTAGACCCGGACAACGTTGTTGCCGGTGTCGGCCACCCACAGCGTGGTGCCCGCGGTGAACACCCCGTGGGGTGCCCGGAACCCCTCCGCCGGCTGGGGGAGGGTGAACCGGAACGTCCCGTCGGGGTCGAAGAACCCCACCTCCCCGTCGGCGACCCCTGACACCCAGAACGATCCGTCGTCCTCGACGTGGATGGTCTGGGGGTCGCTGATGGGAGCCGTTGGGTACAGCGCGACGATCCCTCCGTCGGAGGTGAACCTCTGCACTCGTTGGTTGCCGCTGTCCACCACCAGCACGGTGTCGTCGCCGGCGATCCCCACGCCGATCGGCAGCCACATCTGGTCGGGTTCGTCACCGATGTGGGTGAAGTCGCCGTCGCGGGGGAACATGAACAGCAACCCGCCCAGCATGTCGTACACATGGATGCGGGAGTTGACGTGGTCGGCGACGTACACCCGTCCGAGTCGTTCGTTGATCGCCACCCCCATCGCGGAGCCGAATTCGCCGGGGTCGACGCCGAACTGTCCCCACACGGCGACCGGCTCACCGTCCGGCGAGAAGACCTGGACGCGGCTCGTCCCGGACTCGCCGACGTACATGAACCCGGCCTCGTCGAGGTCGAGACCGGTTGGTCCGGCGAGCTGGCCGATCTCGGTGCCGCCCCCGGCATGCTCGGCAACGAGTTCACCGGCCTCGTCGAGCACGAGGATGCGGCCGCCCCCGAACTCGGTGATGTACAGGAGTCCGTCGTGGACGACGACACGGTTGGGCCCGATGAGCGTGACACCGCCACCACCTCCGATGACGCCGACCTGCTCCCAACTCGGCGGCGGCGGCTCGGTCGGTGGGGGGACCGCAGTTGTCGGAGGAGGCAGTGAGTCGGCGGGTTGGGGTGCCGGGGTGGTGCAGGCCGCGACGAAGAAGGCGGCTGCCAGGGTGACGGCGAAGAGGATCCTCACGGAAGCCAGCGTATCGCTACCTGCCCCGAAGGCCGGAGGGCCGGGTGCCGTCCTGCCGTGCCCCCTCCAAAACGTCACACCGATCCGATATGGTCACCGTCATGACGAGCCGATACTTCACCCCCAAGACGTTCGCGTTTCTCCGCGACCTCGCTGCCAACAACGATCGGGCGTGGTTCAAGGAACACCAGGCGGACTACGAGCGCTACGTCCGGGAGCCGGCGCTCGACTTCATCGGCGACTTCGACCTCCATCTCCGCAAGATCTCACCGCACTTCGTGGCCGACACCCGCAAGGTCGGCGGATCGCTGTTCCGGATCCAACGCGACACCCGGTTCGCCAAGGACAAGACCCCTTACAAAGAGAACACCGGCATGCAGTTCCGCCACGAGGCGGCCAAGGACGCCCATGCCCCCGGCTTCTACCTCCACATCCAGCCGGGGGAGTGCTTCATGGGGGTGGGACTGTGGCGCCCGGAGACGAAGGTGGCGTACGCCATCCGGGCGCGGATCGCCGACGACCCGGCCGCCTGGAGGAAGGCCACGCGTGGCAAGCGTTTCACCGACGTGTTCACCCTCGCCGGTGACTCACTCGTGCGGGCGCCCAAGGGGTACGACGAGGACCACCCCCTCATCGGCGACCTCAAGCGCAAGGACTTCATCGCCTCGACCCGCCTCACACATGGCCAGGTGACGTCACCCGACTTCCTCTCCGAGTTCGCGGACATGGCCAGGCGCGGTGCCCCGTTCATGCGGTTCCTGTGCGGAGCCGTGGGTGTGCCCTTCGACGGAGCGCGATCGTGATCCGGTTCGTTGCCGGCCTTGCCGAGATCGTTGAGGATCTCGAGGTGGCCATCGACTA
>JBFKVA010000114.1:0-6354 GCA_041635475.1 Acidimicrobiia bacterium
CGCGATCGGGGCCGTCGGCATATGGATCGGGCTGACGTTCGGTCCCTACCACCCCTCGATGCTCGGCGACCCCGGTCTCGAAACCAACAACCTCCCACCGAACCTCATGGTCCTGTGCCTCGGCGCCATCCAGGCCGGGGTCCTTTCGGCGTTTCAACCCCACTTGGATCGCTGGCTCCGCAGGCCGAACGTGTGGCTGCTGGTGGCGGCCATCAGTCGGTGGGCGATGCCGACCTACGTGTGGCACATGACCGGCATCGCCATCCTGTCGGGCATCGTCCTCAACGGGTGGGCCCCACCGCTCGAATGGCTCGTCCTCACCGACGGGTACTCCAGCACGTGGTGGTGGGGACGTCTCTCGTGGGTGATCGTCGGCCTCGTCCTGGCCGCCCCCGTCATCTGGGGGTCCACGAAGCTCCCAACTGCTGACGGGGCCGGCGGGACACAGCGAGGCTGGGCTGCCGCGGTTACGGTGATCGGTTGGTCCGTGGCCATCCTCTTCGTCCTCCAGGTCGGCGTGTTCGACTCGCCGTTCAACTGGGTGATGACGTGGGGGGGCTTCGCGGTCGCCGCCGCACTCACCGGCTTCGGGCGCCGGGCCGACCGTGTCGGAATGGCGGATCGGGCGGCCGACCCCACCCCGTAGACGCTTTTCCCCCCTCGGTTGTCCGCCCTGGACGGACAACGGCCGTGGGAAAACGGTTGGAGGGGTTCTAGCCTGCGGGACATGTGTGGCAGGTTCGTGCTGAGTCGTCTCCTCAGCGAGTACGCCGAGGAGTTCTCGATCACGACCATCCTCACCGACCCCCTCCCGGCCTCGTGGAACGTGGCGCCCACCGACCCCATCTACGCCATCGCCGAGCACCGCGGAGAGCGGCTGCTCGGGGCCTACCGGTGGGGCCTCATCCCCCACTGGGCCAAGGACGGCCGTTCGCTCCATATCAACGCCCGGATGGAGTCCCTGGTCGACAAGCCGGCGTTCCGGACGTCACTCCGGTACCGCCGTTGCCTCATCCCGGCCGACGGTTTCTACGAGTGGACGACCACCGAGTCCGGCAAACAACCCCACTACGTGCAGCGCGACGGTGGTGGCTTCGCCTTCGCCGGCCTGTGGGCCAAGTGGACCAACCCCGAGAGCCGGGACGAGATCCGATCGACAGCGATCATCACCGCCCCCGCCGCCCCGACGATCGAGCACATCCACGACCGGATGCCCCTCCATCTCCCGCCCGACGCGTGGGCCGAGTGGCTCGACCGCGAGCAAACCGACGGAGCGGCAGCCCAAGCGCTCCTGGCGGCGGTCGCCGCCGGGCCCCCGCTCGTCCACCGCCAGGTGTCCCAACGAGTGAACTCGGTGGCCAACAACGACCCCGACCTCCTCACCTGACCCTCGTCGCACCCGCGGGTCACACGCCGGCGTCGCCATGTCGCGAGAATGACCCCATGCAGGTGTACCTCACCTTCGATCCCCCCGGGCGGGCCCGCGAGATGCTCGAGCAGCGGTTCGAGGTAGCCGGCTGGGCGGGGCCCGGGTTCGCGCCGCCCGAGGCACTCCACGACCACCTCCCGGACGCATCGGGGCTCTACTGCACCATCACCACCCCCGTCACCGAGGCGCTCCTCGACCTCGCCCCCGATCTCCGGGTGATCTCCCAATGTGCAGTCGGCGTCAACAACATCGACCTCGACGCCTGCGCCCGCCGGGGAATCAAGGTGGGACACACCCCGGACGTCCTGACCGAGACCACAGCCGACACCGCCTTCGCCCTCATCCTGGCGGGCTCCCGCCGGTTCCGGGAGGGCATCGACTACGTCCGCGACGGCCGCTGGGAGTCGTTCGACATGAACCTCCTCATCGGGGGCGACGTGCACCATTCGACGCTGGGCATCGTCGGCATGGGACGCATTGGCACGGCGATTGCCCACCGAGCCGCCGGGTTCGCCATGCAGGTCATCTACACGAGCCGCTCGGAGGCCCTCACACCGTACGGGCGCAGGGTCGAACTCGAGTCCTTGCTGGCGGCCGCCGATCACGTCGTGCTCGCGGTGCCACTCACCGAGGAGACGACCGGGCTCATCAACGCCGACCGCCTCCGGGCGATGAAGCCCACAGCGGGCATCGTGAATGTGTCCCGGGGTCCGGTGATCGTCACCGACGCCCTCGTCCAAGCCCTCCAGGAGGGCTGGATCAGGTACGCAGCCCTCGATGTGACCGACCCGGAGCCGCTCCCCGGCACCCACCCGCTCCTGGCACTGCCCAACTGCCTCGTCCTCCCTCACCTCGGCTCGTCGTCGTCGCAGACGCGAGCCGCGATGGCCGAACTGGCCGCCGCCAACCTCATCGCCGGCCTCACCGGCGGTGACATGCCGGCCCGGATCGCCTGAGCCCCCAACTGCGAGCCGGCCGGTCCCGGTACGCTCCCACCATGGCCACCATCCACCTCGTCCGCCACGCCCCGACCCCCGAGACGGGCACGAAGCTCACCGGTCGGCTTCCCGGGGTCGGGCTCGACGAGCGAGGGCTGGCCATCGCCCGGAGCGCCGCCGATGCCCTTGCCTCTGTCCGACTGGCGGCGGTCTACACCTCACCGATCCAGCGGTGCCTCGACACCGCAGAGGTTGTCGCCGCACCCCACCATCTCACCCCCCGAGTCGTGGACGATGTCCAGGAGGTCGACTTCGGGCGATGGCAGGGTCGAACCCTCGCGTCCCTTCGCAAACTCAAGGCGTGGGAGCAGGTGGTCCGAACGCCCTCCCGCTTCCGGTTCCCGGGAGGCGAGACCCTCCTCGAAGCCCAGCTGCGGGCGGTGGCCGCTATCGAGGGACTGGCCGCAGACCACCCCAACGACCAGGTCGCCGTGTGTTCGCACGCCGACATCATCAAGGCGGTGACGAGCCACTACCTCGGGCAGCCGTTCGACCTGTTCCAGCGCATCGTGATCGCCCCCGCGTCGATCACCACCCTCCACCTTCCACGCCAGGGGCCCCCTATGGTGCTGGGTGTGAACCGGACGGCACCGTGACACCCGAAGACCTCGGACCCGCCGAGCATTTCGAGGCCGGAGCGACCGGCGACCCGGGTCGGCGCACCTTCTTCGTGCAGGTCGTCGCCGGTGGGCGGGAGCACTCCTTCCTCGCCGAGAAGGGCCAAGTCGCCGAGTTGGCAGAGCGGGCGATCGTCCTTCTCTACGAGGCGTCGATCACCCCCGACCATGACGCCGTGGCAACTGTTCTCGCCCGACTCGGCGAGGCGGCCCCCGGGGAGTTCTCGTTCCGCATCGGAACGATCACCCTGCGCGCCTCGGACGCCCGCGAGCTCATCTACCTGCAGGTCGACTCCTCCGACGAGTCACTTTCGGTCTCATTCCAGGTCGCGCCCGAACAGTTGCAGGCCATGGCCGCCCACGCGGCCTCGGTGGTGGCGGCCGGCCGGCCCATCTGCGATCGGTGCCGGCTCCCCATGGATCCGTCGGGGCACCGATGCCCGTCGACGAACGGGCACCACGCCCATTGACCTCCGAGTGGGAGATCGCCGACGTTGTCGGGTTCCTCCCCAACGCCTCCAACGCGACGCTGCTGGCGGTCATCACCTCGGGCGACTTCGTGGTCTACAAACCCGCCGCCGGGGAGCGTCCGCTCTGGGACTTCCCCCCGGGCACCCTCCCCCGGCGCGAGGTGCTGACGTACGAGGTGAGCCATGCCCTGGGGCTCGGTGTGGTGCCCGAGACCCGGCTCCTCGACGGGCCGCACGGTGAGGGGTCGGCCCAGCGATTCGTCGCCGAGGACCCGGAGTTCGACCCTCGGCAACTCTTCCTGCCCCACCTCCATCCTTCCCTGTGGCCGATCGCCCTGCTCGACATACTGTGCGACAACGCCGACCGCAAGGTCGGCCACATCCTCCGGGATGGCGAAACCGAACGACTGTGGGCCATCGACAACTCCCTCACGTTCAACGTCGAGCCCAAGCTGCGAACCGTGCTGTGGGGCTTCGCCGGGGAGACCTTCCCACCCAGCCTTGCCGACGCCCTCGTGCGGCTCGAACTGGGGCTCGAGGTGCTCGTGGCCCGGGTGGCCGAACTGCTCACCCACCGGGAGGCCGCCGTGTTCGAGACCAGGGCTCGTTCGGTCCTGGCCGACCGCACCCACCCCCAACCGCCGACGGATCGCCCCCCGGTGCCGTGGCCGGTGTACTGAGCCCCGACCGCGGGCGGTAGCGTTGGAGGCATGAGCAGCCTCCCCATCTACACCGATGATCATCACGCCTTTCGATCCGTCATCCGTGAGTTCGTGGCGCGCGAGATCACGCCGTACGTGAACGAGTGGGACGAGGCCGAGGAGTTCCCTCGTGACCTCTACCGCAAGGTCGGGGCCCTCGGGGCCTTCGGGATCGGGTTCGACGAGGCGCACGGCGGGCTCGGCGGGCACGATCCGATCCTCCTCATGATCCTCGCCGAGGAGATCGCCCGCTGTGGTGCAGGCGGGATCGGCGCGTCACTCTTCTCCAACTACATCGGCGCGCCACCCATCCACAACGGGGGGTCCGACGAGGTCAAGGCCGAGGTCCTTCCCGGCGTGATGAGCGGCGAGATCGTGTGCGCACTGGGGGTCACGGAGCCCTCGGGCGGTTCGGACGTGGCCAACCTGCGCACGACCGCGGTACGCGACGGCGACGAGTACGTCGTGAACGGGTCGAAGACGTTCATCACCTCGGGCATGCGGGCCGATTACGTCACCACCGCCGTCCGCACCGGGCCACCGGGAGCCGCCGGTGTTTCGCTCATCGTCATCCCCACCACGACCCCCGGGTTCTCGGCGACCCCCCTCACAAAGATGGGCTGGTGGGCCTCGGACACCGCCACGCTCTACTTCGACGACTGCCGGGTGCCGACCCGGTACCTCCTCGGCGAGGAGAACGGCGGGTTCCGCCTCATCATGCTCAACTTCAACTACGAACGGCTGTTCATGATCGCCGGGATGAACGGGGCATCGCGGGTCTGTTTCGAGGAGGCGCTGGCGTGGGCCAGGGAACGGGAGACGTTCGGCCGGCGCCTCGTCGATCATCAGGTCATCCGCCACAAGCTCGTCGAGATGGACCGCATGATCAACGCCACCGGGGCCTGGTGTGAGCAGCTGGCCTGGCGGGTCTCCCAGGGCGAGACCCCGGCCGGTGAGCTGGCCGAGGCCAAGGTCCAGGCCAGCCTCACCATGGAGTTCTGCGCGCGGGAGGCCGCCCAGATCCTCGGGGGGGCCTCGTTCCTGCGCGGCAACCCGGTGGAGCGTATCTACCGCGAGGTCCGGGTGAACGCCATCGGTGGCGGCTCCGAGGAGGTCCTCCGCGACCTGGCGGCCCGCCAACTCGGCCTCTGACCGCGCGCTGGCACCCTGGGGTCGGGCGCGCGTATTCCGCGCGATCTGGCCCACGGGTCGCCGCGGCCTCCCGCGTCCGCCTGAACCGTGGGCCACGGCGCGCGCATATCGCGCGTGTCAACCCTGGGTTCCCGCGCGCGCAACATTGGGTGGAATTGTCTTCGGACGCACTGGTATAATCTGAGTCGATTACCATCAGATTGTCACCGCGGAGGGTGACACGAAGAGCAAGCAAAAGGAGCATCATCATGCGACTCATCGACCCCTTCTCGGAGCTCGACCGCGTCATGCGGGGCGGTTTCAGCCCAACGGCGGGCACGATGCCAATGGACGTCTTCGAACGCGACGGTGATTACATCGTGCGCTTCGACCTCCCCGGCATCGCCACCGACGACATCGAGCTCTCGGTCGAAGACTCGGTCCTCACCGTCACCGTGGAACGGACCTGGGAAGACACCGAAGGCGTCAACTGGCTCGTCAGGGAGCGACCCGCCGGTCGCCACAGCCGCCAGCTCCACCTCGGACGGACCCTGGACACGGCCAAGATGAAGGCCAACTACGACAACGGCATCCTCACCGTCCTCATCCCCACTCGTGAAGAGGCCCGGCCGTTCAAGGTCGAGATCTCGAAGGACACCACCCTCGCCCTCGAGAACTGACGGCCAACCGTCACCACGCGAAGGGGCCCTGTGGGGCCCCTTCGTCGCGCCCAGTTCGCCATCGGCCGCTGCGCACAAGACACATGAAACCCGAGTCCCATTCACCTCCCAAGGACCGCCGCGGCGCGCTGCCGACGAACTCGCGCCCGGCCTGGCTCGTCGATGTGCGGCCCGCTTACTCGCCGGCGGGCGGCAGCTCGCGTGCCCACGGCGTCTCGGAGACCTCGAAGAGGGCTCCGGACGGCCCGATGAAGCGAGCTGTCACCTGCCCCCACGGTTCCTCTTGTCGGGCCTGGAGGGCGTCGCCGATCCGCTCCGCCGCCGCACC
>JBFKVA010000115.1:0-6123 GCA_041635475.1 Acidimicrobiia bacterium
CCCCCGGGTCGACGCCAGCTCCCCCCACCCACGGAGTCCGTCGATCATGCCCCGGCGCATCGTCTCGTCGAGGACGAGGCGCGTCACGGAACGACCCCGGGAACGGGCCGCCTCGACGTCGGCCGCGTTCGCACCGGCAATCGCCGCAAACGTCTCGTCGTCCTCCAACCGGGCGGCAAAGGCCTCGTAGAAGGCGACGACGGCGTCGTCGTCCACGGCCCCCATGCGCTGGAAGGCGCTGTGGGCCGCCTCCACCGCGGCGTCGGCCACCCGGGCCACCTCGGAGGGGACGTGGAGGAGGTCACCAGTCGCCTGCACGACGACGAGGCGGTCCCCGGGGGCGAAGGCCTCGGCGATCTCCGCCGAAACGTGGGTGACCTTGTCACCGTCGTACACGATCGGCATTCCGGCGGTGAGGGACGTGAGCTGCATGGGCCGAGCCTAGGAAGTACGGAGTGCGAAGGGCGAAGTGGGCACCGGTTTCCCGCTTGTACCTCGTACCTCGTGCCTCGTACCTCGTACCTTGCACCTCGTACCTCCCTACAGCCCCTTCTCCCAGATACTCGAGAGCTCGGTGTCGAACCCGATCGACCCCAGGGCGGCCACGAGGTCCGGCTCGGCGGGGAGCCACATGGCGATGCCCGACGTGCCGGCCTCGACGGCATGGTCGATGCACGCCCTGATCACGCGGCGGTAGTCGCCGGGCGACGCCTGCATCCAGGTCACGTCGAACCGCGTGCCGTCGTCGCTCGGCTCGCCGATGACCCACCCACTCGGGCAACTCCAGAAGGCAGCCCGTTGCCTGGCGTCGATGAGGTCGCCGGGTGTCATCGACCAGAAGATCCAGCTCCTGTTCACGAGTCCCCGGGCACGACGCATGAGGACACCCGAGTTCCATGCGACCCACGCCTCGTCCACCTCGGCCCGCGCCCCGGCCATGAGGCGCTCGGGTCCCGGGACCCGCGGCCCGCCGTTGCGGAGCGGATTGGGGTCGGACGCCAAGTCCGATCGGCGGGCGATAACCCACCCCGATGCTCGGCGGTAGCCGATGGTCTCCACCTGTCGTTGGGGCCCCTCGTTCCAGTCCTCGATGAACAGGCGAGCCACGACGGCCCCCTGTCGACGTCCCCACTCGACCCCCGTCTCGTTGAGGATCGAGGCCAGGCCCTGCCGCCGATGGTCCGGGTGGACCCGGGCCGAGGCCATCCACACCTCCCTGGACGACACCATGCGAGCGCGCCCGACGGCCACCACGCGGCCCGAGTCGTCCACGGCGACGTGCGCGAACACGGCTGGGTCGGCGAGCCACGATGGAAAGGCCTCTCCCACGTAGTCACCCCAGGCGAACGTGTCGCGGGTGAACGAGGCGATGTCGGGTTGGTCGGAGGGCTTGGCCTCCCGAACGAGGTACGCCATCAGATCGTCGAGGCCAACGTCACCCATGCGGTGACGATCCAGGTCATGAGCAGGAGCAGACGGTCCCACCCGATCCTGACGACGGGCAATTCGCGGCGCAGGTACCAGGTGGCGGGCACCCCCACCGGGAGCACCATGATGAGCCCGGCCACGGCCACCGAACGAATGACACCAACCCCGAGTTCGAACGGCCGAGAGATCTCCCCGGCGACCGGGGCCAGCCACGAGGAGAACAGGAGCCCGAGGACGCTCACGACCACGACGGCCACCGCCCTGCTGATCGCCAACTCCAGCTCGGGGTAGGCGTAGGCCACCCCGGTCAAGGGGCCCTCGGAGGCAACCCCCAGCGCGAACAGGCCGATCACAGCTATGACGAGGCCGGATCCGAGCATCGCACCCGTCGTCAGGGTGAGCCCCGTGTCGACCAGCCCGAACCCGTCCATGAAGACCGCGGCGGACAGGGCGAACATGCCCGCACCCACCACAGCCAGGTAGAGATCACCAACGAGTCCGACCTGCCTTCCCAGCAGGCGCACGGTGTCCCACCGGGTGAACTCTGGTGTCGGGCTCGTCATGGGGAAACGATATACGGGGGACGATGCAGGGACGGGGGTTCGGGGGACGCGGGACGGACATGCCGTCAGGCTTGCTGCACCGCCTCCCAATACAGCTCCACGGGATGGGCGATGCGTACGCCCGCAGGGAGGTGGGATCGCAGCTGCATCTCACACCCGGGGTTGGCCGAGGCAACGACGTCGACGCCGATCCCCGCCACCTCCTCGGCCTTGCGGGAACCCAGTTCGGCCGAAGCAGCGGGATGAAGCAGGCTCCAAGCCCCGGCTGCCCCGCAGCACATCGAGGAGGGGTCGACGGTCACGGGTTCGTACCCGGCGGCCGCCAGCACGAGCCGAGGCTCACGCACGATGCGTTGGGCGTTGCGCAGGTGGCACGGGTCCTGAACCCCAACCCGGCCGCGTGACTCGGGGTACCGGGGAAGGCGCCCCGACTTGATGGCTGCGGCCACCACCTCGGTGACGTCGACGGTTGGGAGCGCCGTCCCCACGATGCGCTCGTACTCCTTGAGATGGGCGCCGCACCCGGCCGCGTTCGCCACCACGAAGTCCACGTCGGCGAACGCTTCGAGATTGCGACCTGCCAGTCGTCGTGCTTCTGCCCCGGCCCCGGCGTGGGCAGCCAGGGCCCCGCAGCACACCTGGCCCGCCGGGGCCACGACGGTGTACCCGGCACGTTGGAGCAGGCCGACGGTGGCCTCATGCACTTCCCGGAACCACTCGTCCATGACACACCCGGTCAGGAGGCCCACCGTTGCCAACGGCGGACCGGTGGGCTCTGACGTCGACCCGAGGCGGGAACGGGGTCGGCCGGCCAGGCTACGAACACCTCGCAGGCTCCTTCCCACCCCACCAGGCACGAGGCGGAGCAGGCCGATCGACTGGGCACCCGCCAGGACTCGCGACCCCAGACCGAGGAGGGCCGACGAGTTGATGGCCCTTCCCCACACCGCACCCCGGATCACCGAGGTTCGGTTGGCGACTGCGACCTCCTCCCGGGCTGCCTCGAGCAGTCGGCCGTAGGGGACGAGCGAGGGACAGGCCACCTCGCACGCCCGGCACCCAAGGCAGAAGCTGAGCATCTCGGCGAATGTCCCGTCCAGCGGCGCGATCCCGTCGGCCACCGCCGCCATCGCCGCCAACCGGCCCCGCGGGGACGCATCCTCCCGCCCGGTCAGGCGAAACGTCGGGCAGTGCGGGACACAGATCCCACATTGGATGCACGCTCCGATCTCGGCCCGGGACGGCCCGCGGTCGGTCACCCATCCCATCACAGGCCTCCCGGCAGCCGCCCGGGGTTGATCACCCGGTCGGGGTCGAACCGGGCGATGATGCGACGCTGGAGCGCCGCGGTCGCCGGTGGGGTCCCCCACGGGTCGAGCCCGTCGGCCGCCCCCCGGACACGGACCACCGAACCGCCCTGGGCTTCGGCCCACGGCCGAATGGCAGTGAGGTCGTCGGTCGCCACGTCGACGACACCGACCCCGTGCTGGGCAACGAAGGACACCGGGGGTAGCCGGCGAATCGCCTCACGGGTGCAGTTGGCGGGGACGCGGACCGACCACACCGGACCGTCGGGCAGCACAGGCCAGGCATGGCCCGGCACCGGGTCGCCTCCCAGACGGGCCGCCTGGGCGTCGATCTCCTCGTTCGTGCCGGCCAAATGGACGGTCGTCCGGCGGTCCGTCTCGATGACCGCCCACGGACGATGGACGACACCCGTCGCCCGGTCGGCGTCGTCGACCGCCACGGTGGCCGCCACGGCCGGCCTGGGCCACAGCTTGAGACACACCTGGACGATCACACCCAGCGAGCCGAACGACCCGCACGAGAGGCGCATGAGGTCGTACCCCTGCACGTTCTTGACGACCCTGCCCCCGCCGCGAACCACTCGGCCGTCGCCCGTCACCAGGGTGACTTCGAGCAGATGGTCGCGGGTGGGACCGTACCTCGCCCTGCGGTACCCCGACATCCCGGTCGCCACCACCCCGCCGATGGTGGACCGGGGCGTCATCTCGGGAACGATCGCCATCTGGCGGTGAGGACCAAGGAGGGCGTCGATGGCGCCGAGCGTCACCCCTCCCTCGACCACGAGGGTCATGTCCTCGGCCTGGTGGTCGACGACGTTGGCGAACGCGACCATGGCGACGATGACGTCGGGAACGACGCGATGACCCATCGCCTGGTGGGTGCCGCCGCCCCACACGAGCACCGAGAGACCGGACGCCGAGCAGGCTTGGAGCTGCTCGGCCAGTTCCTCGGCCGATCCGGGACGCAGGGTGAGTCGGGACTCGGGGGCTCCCTCGATCGGATCGGTTGCCCGGGCCAGGAGCGAGGGGACGATCGCACGCACGGAGGTCACACCCACGCCCCTTCCGGGAGGGGACGGCCGAGGTCGGCACAGCGGGAACCGGCCGGCAGGACCTTGTCCGGGTTCATCCGTCCGTCCGGGTCGAACGCCTCACGAATGCGGGCCTGGGCGTCGAGGTCTGCCTTGGTGAACACCGACGCCATGAACGCTCGCTTCTCGGTGCCGATCCCGTGTTCCCCGGTCAGGGCGCCGCCGGCGTCCAGGCACACCCGCACGATCTCCTCGCCGGCTGCCACCACCCTGGCCTCCATCCCCGGCTCGGTGAGGTCGAAGCCCATGATCGGGTGGAGGTTGCCGTCACCGGCGTGGAAGACGTTCATGAGGGTGATGTCGTACTTCTCCCCGATGGCCTGCACGGCGGCCATCACCTCGACGAGCTTCGTGCGGGGCACGACCGTGTCATGGAGGTAGAAGTCGGGAGCGAGCTGGGCAACGGCCCCGAACGCCGCCTTGCGCCCGAGCCACAGGACGGTCCGCTCCTCCTCGTCAGCGGCGACGCGCACCCGGGTCGCCCCGTGCCGGCGGGCGACCTCCTCGATGATCCGGGCCTCGGCGTCCACCGCCTCCGGGAGTCCCGTCACCTCGGCGAGGAGGACCGCCGCCACGTCGGGAAGCCCGGCGTGGATGTAGTTCTCCACGACACGCAGGGCGTTGCGGTCCATCATCTCGAGGGCGGCCGGGACGATCCCTTCGGCGATGATGCCCGAGACCGTGGCCGTGGCGGAGGCCATGTCGTCGAAGGAGATGAGCAGCGTGCGGACATCGGGGGGGTTCGGGGTGAGCTTCACGAGGACGCGCGTGACGACGCCCAAGGTTCCCTCGGAGCCCACGAGGACCCCCCGCAGGTCGAGACCGAGCTGGTCGGGGGCCTTGCCTCCCACCGTCAGGACCTCCCCGTCGGC
The DNA here is from genome assembly GCA_041635475.1 of Acidimicrobiia bacterium. Classification (GTDB taxonomy): domain Bacteria; phylum Actinomycetota; class Acidimicrobiia; order Spongiisociales; family JAENVV01. Next base: position 5,262 of record JBFKVA010000115.1, read on the forward strand.
GGTCACGAACTCGAGCCCGAGGACGTGGGACACCGTGGACCCCTCGGCCAGGCAGTGGGGGCCCCCGGCGTTGTTGCCGACGTTGCCGCCGATCGTGCACACCGACTGGCTCGACGGATCGGGGGCGAAATGGAGACCGAAACCGGCGGTGTGGGTCGACAGGTCGAGGTTGATGACGCCCGGGCCCACCCAAGCCGTGCGGTTGTCGGCGTCGACCTCGTGGATGCGGTTCATGCGGGTGAGCGTCACGAGGACGCCGTCCGCCATGGGCACCGCTCCCCCGGTGAGGCCCGAGCCGCCTCCGCGGGGGATGACCGCCACCCCGAACTCCCTCGCCGCCTCCATGACCGCCACGACCTCGGCCGTCGACGCGGGCAGGGCAACCACCGCCACGTCGCCACGTCGCAGGCCGGCGTCCTTGCCGTAGACGTAGCGCTCGATCGACTCGGTGAGGACGTTCTCGGCCCCGAGAGCCGACCGCAGTCGGGTTGGCAGGTCCATCCACGAGACGCTAGTTGGACGCGGGCCCACCGGTTCCGGGGGTGGCGTCGGCCCGGTACGCGGCGATCGTCGAGTCCGTCCTCGATCCCCCGCTCGCCACCTCCGGCCGCCAACGACCGTCCCGGCAGTATCCTCGCGTCCCGTGCTCCGCCGCCTGCCGCTCGTGTTCCTCGCACTCCTCACCCTCGCCTCCCCGGCCAGCGCCCAGCAAGCCGGCGGTGTCGACGTCGTCGAGGTGGCCGGGGTCATCGACGACGCCAAGGTCGACTACGTGCTCGGGGTCCTCGATCGAGCAGCGACCGAGGCGGTCCAGGTCGTCATCGTTCGCCTCGACTCGCCGGGGGCGGTCACCGAGCGGACG